>JAABRU010000182.1 GCA_011390755.1 Desulfobacteraceae bacterium
TCTTCCGATCTTTTTCCCGGTAATTTTTTATCAGATTCTAATTTTTTTCTAACATTATTTTAACATTTGCCTGTTATATTGACAGAAAGGACGGAACAGATCCAAGTTTCCGAATTTTTTGCAACAGTACCTTACCCGGCTTCTGCTTTTTTCCTTTCAGTATGATACCTGATTCCCTTCTTTCGGAAAACCGTCCTGTACCGTTCACATAAAAAAATGACAACCGGTCAAATCTGCTGATTTTAAATGAATTTCAGGTAACAGAATGAAGATATACAGGAATAGCATATGTCCGAAGAAAAAATACTGATCGTGGAAGACTGTGAGAGTACGGCCAATTATCTCATCTTTCGCCTGGAAAAACTGGGGTATCGGCCCTTATCCCCCCTGTGTACCGGGGAAGAGGTCCTTGATAAAATCAGCGGACTGAAACCGGATCTGATTCTCATGGATGTGGAACTGGAGGGAAAGCTCAACGGCATAGAAACTGCCGCACGGATACGGAAAAAATATGACGTACCGGTTCTGTATCTCACCTCCCATTCCGAAGATGAATTTCTCCAACAGGCAAAAATTACCGAACCTTACGCATATCTGATCAAACCGGTAAAGGAAAGAGAACTGCTGGCCAATGTGGAAATGGCCCTGTACCGTCATAAAACAGAAAAGCACTTGCTGCATACCCGGAAAATGGAGGCTCTGGGGACCCTGGCAGGCGGGATTGCCCATAATTTCAATAATATTCTTGTAATTATCATCGGTTATGCAGAACTTGCCTTAGATGATCTTTCCGAAGATAATCCGATAAAAGAAAATCTGAAAGAAATCCTTTCAGGCGGTCTGCGGGCCAGAAATATGATACAGCAGATACTCAGCTTCTGCCAGATATCGGAACAGGAAAAAATGCCAACGGATATCGGCAGTCTGCTGGAGGAAAATCTTTCACTTCTCCGCTGCTCGGCTCCGGAAAATATTGATATTCGCCATCATATCACTGCGGAACAGCGGGATATACAGGCCGATATGTCCCGGATACAGCAGGTGATTATCCAACTGTGCATCAATGCCTTTCAGGCAATGGAAGAAAAAGGAGGTATTCTCGATATCCGTCTGGCCAATACGGAAATCTGTCCGGAAGATATTTCAGACCTGAATACCTCAGCATCCGCAGGCGACAAATACATCGAACTCTCTGTTGCCGATACCGGTCACGGAATGTCCCCGGAAATCCGGGAGCGGATTTTTGAACCTTTTTTTACCACAGGGGAAATTTTCAGACATTCGGGAATGGGACTGGCGGTGGTTCACGGTATCGTAAAAAATCACGGGGGATTTATCTCTGTGAGCAGTGAACCGGGAAAAGGAAGCCGGTTCCGCGTATTGCTCCCGCTGGCAGAGGAAGGCAGATGAAAAATCCGGGAAAGACTTTTCAGCGGACAGGGCCGCGCGGTTTTCATCAGAATCTGACAATTTTCTAACTTTTATCCGGTATAACAACAGATATTTTTAGCAGTATCAGACAGGGAACTCCCATAAATAAAAGATTAAAGAGCAAAAATTGTACTGATGGCCTGAAACTTACTTTATTGTTTCCGGATATCACCAATCTCTTTGTACAGAATGAGGAACGGACTCTGGATTTTACAACTGGTGACCAGGAAACCGATTTGGCAAAATCGTCATTGAAGCGGTTAAGGTCATGTAACTTTTCATGGTACTGTCTTCGTTCCCCAGCAGAATTTTCAAAACGTTTTAATAAGGATGTAAGTAATTTATTAATCATAACAAAATATGTCCTCCGGCATCAGTCATATTCATGAGATCAGTTTTTAAACAATAACATCATATTATTGCTCATTTTTCAAAACATATTCATCTGTCATTGTACTCAGATGTTCAATCACTTCATCCCCGACCTTCTGACTGCACAAAATATGGCATTTTTCCCCTTCCTGCATATCTGATTGACCTGCTCCCAACTCGTCAATTGCCGGTAGGACATCTGACTAAGAACCGGCACTTTCGTCATGCTGCCACCAGAACATCAGCGTGATTGCACTAAGCAGGATACACTTCTCATGCTCTGCGGAAAGGTCGGGAGATTCAAGAGTAAGCTGCGTACTCCCTTTAGTATCCAGAGGAACAAGTGAAAACATCGGAGCCTGAGAAGCCGACCTGAACTGCAAAGATGAAGCAGTATCAAGAACCTTCCTGGACCCGCCCGATACAAAACTCTTCATAACTGCCTTTAACCGTTCGTACACATTGTCAGCAGCGCTTGCTACAGGCTTTCCGTATGGGTCGGAGATATCAGTCAACACCATTTCGTTGCGCCTGCGCTGCAATATCTTGCCGACTGGCCCGCTACCTGCCGAAGAAACGAAGCGAGCCCCACGATCAACGCCCTTCCCGGAATAATCGAGTATCTGATATCGTTCAGCCTCCTTCTTTCCTGCCTCAGCGGCGGAAAATACATGGATGCTGTTAGCGGAAAAGATTCGCAGCTTTTCTCGGCCAACAAACAGATCCACACCATCGTGATTCTCCACCACGATAGGGAATGTAGGAATCGCTATACGACTCACCATTTTGCTCAGCCTGAGCGGATACTCATACTGTGGCATGATGCTTTCCTCCGTTTCATTGACCAGTGGTCATTCTTAAGATTCCCTTGGTGTATTCTTTCGCCTAACGTGCGGATAAGTTGCCGGTCCGGCGTGTGTGTTCTCCGGAGACACCGCCGGGCCGGTCAGCCTGATCCGCCCGGATATGCGGCACCGGTCACCGCATACCCGCTCACCGGTCAGAAGAAAAAGAAAGCCGGTGGAAATGAAAAATAACCGTATTCCACGGCGATCCGCCGCAGTGCCGCCCGGAAGCTGCAGACTCCCGGTGTTTCTGCGGATCAGGCAGCTTATCCGCACGGTATGCGGTCCAGGGCTGTTCAATTCTGCATGACTCCTTTATAACTAATGCTTTGTCAAAGTTAAACTGACGGGTTATGCCACTCCTGCAGGGGCGCACTGCATAGGCCCTGAAGCCGCTCATACCGGGCGTATGCAATACGCCCTTACGGTTTGGCAGATGTTCCGGATACCCGTCATTCTAATGTTGACAGAACACTAAAAATATTTGCAATATCCATACAATTTCTGAAAAGTTCCTGAGCAATATTCTGTACATTATTTGCTCTCATTATATTGAGAGCAAAACTTCTGAGTCTGGAAAAAATATGAGGATTGTCTCTGATTCGTGAACCGTCTTCGTTCATGCAGACATCCCTGACGCAGTGACCCGGGTTTTCTGTCCCCCGGTGTCCCCTGATTCCTTTGCAGAATTTCTCCGCAGTCAGAACCGTTGTTGAAATATAATATGATATTTCATCATTTTTTTTCCATTGTCCTTTTTGTATCAAAAATTTCCCTTTTCCTTTCAATTTTCACTATGACACTGACATCGTTCCTTTTTTCGCTGCCGGTTATAATCATGTCCTCATATACTTCCGTTTTTCTGCTTTCTGTTCTGTTCCGTGTTTTCTCCGCCGGTCCCTTATATGAATCGGAGACTGTCACTGTTTCAGTTGTTTTTATACAGTCATTCAGAAGTGTTTTCTGATTTCCTTTCACCTGAACAATCACATCATTTCCTGTTTCCTTTGCGGTTTTCAGTGTTTTTTCCTGACAATGCATAGCATCAGAAGTAAAGTATATGCAGGAATTTTCTTCCGGTTAAGATCAAAGCAGTCATTAAGAAGTTCATAACTGGTTTCTGTGAAGATGTGAATTTTTCTGTAAGAATCCGATCCGCTTAAAACAGCAGAAACTGAAAAAAGCAGAATATGTGCCAACTCATAACGAAGTCCCTGTCTGCGACGGTTATCTTTTACATCCAAAGTCCGCTTTTTGACCGGATACCCCTGATATTACAACAGATAAACTGCTGATTTTATAGAAATGCCAACACTTGTAGATTTATGCTATAAAAACAGGTGGTTATTCTGTTATCCGTTTTCTGTTGGACAGCGTTTTGTCGATCTGCTGAGAACTCAATTCCTCAAGATTCATTGCACCTACCTTATATTTTTTCTTCAGACGATTAACAGCATCTTGTTCAGTACGCAGGAAATCATTAAATTTTTTTATAATATCCGGATGTTTAATGGATGACAGATAATAATAATCTGTCGTATGCGGTAAGTCAGGATCAAAAAGCAGTGCCCCGTGTGTTTTCAGTTTTTCATGCAGGTTATACCTTGCAACCGATATTTCAATATAGGCTCCGTCTATTCTTTTTAATAAAACCTGTTGAAGAAGGGGGATAAATTTGCTGTTTTCTCTCAGTTGAATCTGTCCGGAATTAATCAGATTTAAATAATCAAATGGAGTAAAGCCTCTCAATGTGCCTAATTTTTTCAGATATCGGAGTCCTTTTCCTTTATTTTCCGAAAGCACCATCACCCCGTCAGTATATTGTACAACAGGCTTACTGTAATATACTGTTATTCCATTTTTTTTATCAGTGTCCCAGATTGAATTATCCGGAAAAATAAAATCTATTGTTTTATCTGTGAAATATTCCATATGAACCCGGTTTAATGGCAATATCTTGTATTTTAAGTTTATTTCTTTCTTTTGGGCAAACATATCCAGAACATCCCGCGAAAATCCTGTATAGCCTTTTTCAGAATGACTCTGGTGAGGGTAATATTCATAATCACCGATACCGACGATATAACTGTCCGAGGCATACAGAGCCGGGGCCGATATAATGCACCATAACAAAAAAATAGTGAAAATACTCTTTTTCATATGCTTTTCCTTTTTTTGAATAAAATATAATGATCCCGTAAAAAGTCGGATTTTTGAAAATCGCTGTTAATAAAATCGGTAGATTAGTGTGTATCAAAACCTGATTTTCCGACTTTTTACATATTCATCAAATATAATGATCCCGTAAAAAGTCGGAATTTCATTTTTTTATTTCATTCCGACAAAAGTAAAAGTTCAGTATTTTTAAAAAGTTATTGGTTCCGGCTTCGCCGAAATGACGTTATTTCTGACTTTTTACGGGAGCATTAGAATATAATCTCCGTTACAATCCGGAAAAATGCTAAAAACTCAGCCCTCCCCCTTTTAAAAGGGGGAGGGCTGAGTTTTTTTACTGCTCAGATCCGATAACGGTCATCAGATCATCCGGTTCCAGATCCGTCCACAGGGAATACAGGGTCTGTCCCAGGATAAGAGTCGTGGGATCGGAACTGTCCAGAAAGGTACTGATTGCTGCCAGTGCTTCCCCGGAAGGATTTTCATTGCCCGTATAATGGGCTTTGAAAGCATCCGTAATCATGGGCGCTAATATCTGTGCCTGCTCTGCGGGAATGCCGTAACCGCCCTGATCCGCCGGAAGGGTCAGGCTGTACCAGGCCAGATCATAGAGTCCGCTTTCCAGGTAATCTTCGGCATATTCCGGAAAACTCAGCGGGGATGTATCATAAGAGATTTCCCTTATGTTTTCACTTTCAATCCGGTATTCATCATTCAGATAGCGGGTGACTTTGCGGAAAGGACTGGGATATGTCACCAGGGAACCGGTTTCCACATCCGTGAGTGTATAAGTTTTTCCATCCGATTCCCATGTTTCGGAGGTAATATCCTGGGCATGGAAATGACCGGTAAAGACAAGGGAAAGACCGGCTTTTGCCAGAGTTTCAGAAACAGTTCCCCAGTTTTCAATCACATATTCACTTCCGGGATTGGCCTGGGACTGACCGGTGAAATGCTCCAGCAGTCCGTGGTGCATCATGGCCATGACTTTTTTGCCCTGAATTTGGGCTTTTTCTAAATTTGTGATGATCCAGTTCAGGGTCGTTTCAGAAAAACGTCCCGAGGTTACGGGTTTCCCCAAAGTCAGATTCTCATCATAACGGCAGGAATCCAGGGCAAAGAGCCAGAGGCCGGGAGCCGGTTCCGCGATGTAACTGAGGGAATCCGTATCCTGATACAGGGCTTCATCATAACCGAAGTCTCCGTAGATTTCTGCAAAAGTTTCAGGACTGACGGTATCTGTGGGAATATCTTCTGTATCTGCATATGCATAGGCATGGGGATTGTTCACATCATGGTTGCCGGGAATCACATAGACATTGATGCCATGTTTCTCCAGTTCCCTGATTTCTTCTGCAAATTTCTGGTGGCTGCTCAGTTCCCCGTCTTTGGTCAGGTCACCGGGTATCAGGACAAAATCCAGAGATTTGTCGGCAGTGATGGCAGTCAGAACCGCATCAAGAATGGCCGGACTTTCCCGGAGCATTTTTCTGTCCCCGGCCAGGTAGGTTTCAAATGCTTCACCGGAAGTTCCCAGAGCCGCATCATAATAATGGGGATCGGAAAACACGGCAAAGCTCATGCTTTGGGAAGCCGGTTCCCAGATCACCCCGGTTTCTTCGGGCCGGTGCAGGGTTCCGAGGGATTGGGCATACTCAATGAACACCTCGGCATCTCCGAATCCGGTATCATAACGGTATCCGTCTGCCTGCGCGAGGACAGTGTATCCGTCTCCGCCGCCTGCCAGATACGCGTTGGTTGCCACCAGACAGACGGTATCATCGTTTACGTCTTCCCATTCCCCTTCTGCGTTCCGGATTTGCACATCCCTGACCTGTCCGTCAGTAACCGTGTAACGTGCGCCGCCGACATAGGGGAAGGCACCGCTGCCGCGGGTCACACCGTTCTGCAGAGCGGCTCTGATTTCTGCCCCGCTCAGTTCCAGGATATACAGGGTATTGCCGAAGGGAAGCAGTTCATAGGATTTCCCCACGGTCAGATCCCCCCGGGGAATGTCAATGCGCACACCGCCCGCATTCTGCAGACTCATCTGCACATTCAGTCCGGTGGAACGGGCTTTCCAAAGCATTCCTTCGGCCACAAGGGGGGCGATAAGGGAACCGTCTGACAGTTCCGCTCCCGATGTATGGGTTCCGGGTACGCGGATATGCAGCAGATCTTCCGCCACCTGTGCAACAACTTCCTGATTCATCTCTTCAATTCCGTCTGTATAAGGCAGAAGAAGGGCAGCGATACCCTGATCTTCCGGCATCACTTCAACGGCCGGATGAGCCGCAATAAAAGCCAGCAGTCCGTTTTTCACTTCCGCGCTCACATCCGCCTTGTTTCCGTCCGCATCCCGCTGCTGAAAACTGTCTCCGGCCAGCAGCACCGCATCTCCCCGGCAGAAACGGAGATATCCCCGGTCATCAAAGCGCAGATCCAGAACACCGGCGGTTTTGGCCCATTCCCAGGAATGGACAATGCAGACATCCTGCCCGGATTTTTTATAAATCCTTGTGGGATAAGGGGCGGCCGGGGTCAGTCCCAGATCCGTGACATCGCCCAGAAGGGTATGGGAATGACCGCCCACAATCACATCAATGCCTTCCACGGCCTCGGCCAGCGCGATATCCTCCTCATATCCCATATGACTGAGTACGATGATTTTACTGATTCCCTGACTTTCCAGTTCGGCCACTTTCTGCTGCGCCACAGGGATCTGATCCAGGAAGGTGATATTGCTTCCGGGGCTGGAAATCACCGGAGTTTCCGGGGTAATCAGACCGATAATGCCCACTTTCACCCCGCTGATTTCCTTTATGATATAAGGCGGAATCTTTCCGGCAAGAAAAGGTTCATTGGAAAGATCCATATTGGCGGCGATGATGGGAAAATCCGCCATGTCAATCATATCCGACAGCAGTTCCGGGCCTTTGTCAAATTCATGATTGCCTGTTACCATCGCATCAAAACCGATGGCATTGAGCAGCGTAAAATCGGCCTCCCCTTCATATCTGGTGAAATACAGGGTTCCCTGCACCGCATCCCCCGCGTGGAGCACCAGGGTATTGGGATTTTCACTGCGCACGGCTTTGACTTTTGCGGCCAGCCGGGCATATCCTCCCAAATCCAGGTAAGTCTGTGTGTCATCCAGCATGAGACCGGTATTCACAGGTTCCAGGTGGGAATGCGTGTCACTGACATGCAACAGGGTCAGGGGAAAGCTGTTTTCACTTTCGATTTCATAGATGGTGGTGCTTCCGCTGATTTCATTGGCGGTAATCAGCAGGGCTTTGCCGGTACGGCTGTCGGCCGCGGGAACAAAGAGCAGACCTTCGGGCCCCAGGTCTCCGGCTGCTGCGGATTCCGCTTCCTGCGTGAAATCCCGATTCAGAATATAGTCTGTAAATACCGCTTTTTCCGGTTCTGTAATATCATAGACCATGACACCGCCCATGCGTTCCAGTGCGATGAAGGCATAGGTGCGGGTTCCCGCCTGACCGATGGCAATGCCTTCGGGTTCCGGGCCTTTGTTGTCACTGCGGTTGTCGGATTTGTTATTGTCGTTTCCCGCGTTGAAATAATCCGGGTACCGCTGCGCTGTAATCTGTTCAAATTCCTCACCGCTGTCAAAAACCGCTTTCAGACCGGTATCCGTCACTTTCCAGACGGTAAAGGAACGGGCACCGAAGGCATACAGGGCATCATAATCCCCGTCTCCGTCCGAATCCCCCAGGGTATTTGTGATACCGAGGCGGCCCAGATTTTCATCCTTCTGCAGTTCCGCCGCATCGGGAAATACGCCGGGATCCAGTGCCACATCGGCAACCGCCGCTTCCTCACTGAATCCGTCATAATCCCGGCTGTCCCCCTCATTTGCGGAGACAAGCCAGGTGCTTCCGTTTGCTTCGAATACGGCTATGCTGTCCGGCTGATACATACCGTACACCGGCCAATTGCGGATGTTTACAGCACCGTCTTTGTCGCTGGCATCCAGGCCGTTGTTCGGAACATTATGGTTTTTAAAACCCAGAGGGAAAATATCTGTGATTTCCGCATTGGCAATATCCAGCACCGCAACAGCATTGTTTTCCTGCAGGGCAATCCACGCGCGGGAAGAATCTTTGGAAACCGCTATGTATTCCGGCTCCATATCCTGCGCGACTGTGGCATTGGGGCCGAAAATCCGTACACCGGCCGATTTCAGTTCATCAGCCCGGTCATTGAATGCGGCGAATCCCACGGTGACGGAAGTGGCATTTGCCGCTCCTGCGGACAGATCCGCAATGGTGACGGAACCTTCCGGGTCTGTGCTGTAATCATCAGAGGGTTCCCCCTCATTGGCCGTCAGCACTTTGCTGCCGTCCGGTGTGAATACCACCATATCCGGCAGAGCACCGGCCGCCACTTCATTCAGATAGTTTCCGTCTGTATCAAAAAATACAATTTTTCCGGGCTGCTGCTTATCTTCGTTTTCCACGGCTGCGGCCACAATGCCGTTGGAAACAGCCACACTGTTCACCCCGCCGCCGTAGGGAGTGACGGAAATCTGCCCGATCCGGCTGCTGTCGGAAAGCAGAGTGCCGGAATCCGCGGCCTGAAGAATATCCACGGCTTTATCCGCACCGTTGACAACAAATATCCGTCCGCCTGCCGGATCATAGGCCGCAATTTCCGCGGCCCCCTCATCAAAAATACCGCTGCGGAAGGTTCCCGCATTGCGCAGTGTAATACTGTCCCCGGTATCCTCCCCGCTGTCCGGTGTTTTTTCAAACACAGCGGTCACACTGCGGGCCTGATCCATTATTATGGTGCAGGATTCCGTGCCGCTGCAGTCTCCTTCCCATCCGGCAAAAACCGAACCGCTTTCCGCTTCGGCCCTCAGGGTGACATCCGTATTCCGGGCAAAATCAGCGGAACAGTCCGCTGTGCAGTCAATTCCTGCCGGGGAACTGCTGACCCGGCCGCTCCCGTTCCCTTCCATATTAACATTCAGGGTAAAATACCTGGTACTGCTGCTGTCACAGGCGGCAAACAGCATCAGGACCGCCAGACATACCATCCACCGGTTTTTCAGTTTTTTCATAGAGTTTCTCCATTTTAAATTACATTTACAGACAGTTGAAAATACATACCTTGGAAAATAAAAAAAGGGGGAGTATTTTCATACTCCCCCCGGAGAAGGAATAAAGGAATCCGGGTGAATCTGAAAATTACAGCACACCCTGACGAATCTTTTATAATAAAGAATTGTTAGAAAAGAATTAGAATCCGGTTAGTTTTTCATTAAAGATGTGAATCGGGAGTCGGATGATGATTAGCCGGAAGCCCGAAGCCTCCCCGCTCCCTGAGCCTGCCGAAGGGAACACCTTCTTTTTTTCCGAATTGTTTCAGTATGTCAAACGACTCGAATGGGATCGACGAAGTCTGCAGGTTTGACACTTCTCCCTTTAAGGCAACAGCATTGTCCCTTAGGGGCGGGGCGCTGCTCCGCCTGTTTTCAACTCACATTTTCAAAGTTGACAGCTTCTAACAGAAATCTAACCTCTTTCTAATACTCTTCTAACTCTTATCTGTTAATAAATAAAACTCTGTTAAAATTTAAAATGATGAATGGGAAAAAACAGGCATGAATTTTATTTCCAATATCCACCTGAACCTGCGCACAAAATTTATTCTCACCGGAGTGTCGGTACTGGGCATGGTGCTGTTTCTGTATCTGAGTTCTGATTCCGGTTTCGGGAATATTATAAGACAAAACCGGGGAATCCGGATGCTTAATAATATGAATCAGAATCTGACCGAGGCCATTGTCGGAGAAAAAATATTCCTGCGGGACAAAAATAAAGAATCTTTGCAGCAGGCTTTGGATTCTGTGCATCTTTCCATGGCGGATATGCTTGAAATCAGAAAACATTCTGTATTTGACAGACAGGCAGTGGATACACTGGACAGACTTGTGGAAAACTACCAGCAGTCTCTTGTGCAACTGTCCGAAGCTGTTATTTCCATAAAAGAAATCAGCAGGGGGATCAGCGAAAACCTGGAAAAATTCAGGCTGCACAGCAACCGGATGATTGATCTGCTAAACCGTTACGAACTGAAATGCCAGTTGGAACAAAAGGAAGCGGATATTCATCTGCTGGATCTCCGCAATGTATCCAGGGACGCGGTCATTGCTGCCAATCAGTTTTTTTCTGTTCTGACGGAGCAGTTAATGCTTCAGGAAGCATCCGAAGATTTTCAGAAAGAAAAAGAATTTTCTCTTGCCATGCTGCGGGAGGAAGTGCGGCGATCTTCCACAATACGGGATTATATTGAATTTATAACAGATGAGGAAAGCTATTTTGCTTATATCCGCCTTCTGGATCAGACCTGTCGGCATTTCACAGAAAGTGCGTCTGAAATTCTTGTGTTATGGGAAAAGAAAAATAAATTTCAGGAGGAACTGGACAATATCCGCAAATCGGTTCTGGAAAGTAAAAACCGCCTGATTGAACAGGCGGAAACACAGATTTCCGGATTAACGGCACAGAGCATCCGCCGGAACAGTTTTTCTTTTGCTGCCATTTCCTTTATCCTGGTTTTCGGTATTTTCTGGCTGAACCGCAGAATTGTGCAGCCTGTCAGCCGGATCATTTCACCGCTTCGCGCCGGTGCGGAACAGGTGGCCACCGCATCGGATCATATTTCCCGGACAAGTCAGACTCTGGCCGAAACGTCCATCCGTCAGGCCGCTTCCTTACAGGAAACCGCCTCTTCCCTTGAAATGATGGCTTCCATGACAAAACAGAACGCTGAAAATGCCATGCAGGGGGAGGATCTGATGGCAGAATCCGAATCGCGGCTGAAACGGACGATGGCGGTCATGAAAGAACTGAGTGCTTTGGTGGAGAATATCACCCGGCAGAGTGCGGAAGCCAGAAAGATTATAAAAACAGTGGATAATATTGCTTTTCAGACCAATCTGCTGTCTCTGAATGCGGCTGTGGAAGCCGCCCGTGCGGGTGAATCCGGGGCCGGTTTTGCGGTTGTGGCCAATGAAGTGCGGAATCTGGCAGGCCGTTCTTCAGAGGCAGCAAACTATACAGCAGAAATGATTGAAAATATAACCGGAAAAATTGAAAATATTTCCGATACCCTCCAAAGAACAGAAAATGCCTTCCGGGAAATGAGTGAAAAAATCCGCCAGACCGATCAGTTGGTAGGCAATATCAGTGCGGCCTCGCAGATGCAGGCGCAGGGGATTGATCAGATTAACAGCGGCATGAATGAAATTGAGAACATATCACAGGATTATTCTGCCGGTTCCCAGGAATCCGCGGGTATTGCACAGCAGATGAACGCCCAGGCAAAACAGATGGCCGATTTTGTAAAATATCTGACGGATATTATCGGCAGTCGGAACACAGCAGGCATGAGAAAAATACCTGCCTCCGCTGCAAAAAAAGGAATTCCCCAGAAGGATGAATCTGCGGAACCGGAAATAATAGATGGGTATTCATTAAAAGAAAAAAGAAACACGGACAGGACTGAAGGGCCGCTTTTCAGGCGGACTGCCCATATGCCATGATAAATGAAAGGTGTGCGGAAAGGAAGACCGGTCTGCAAGATATATCTTATTTATCCTGTATTATTCATAAATTTCAGCAGTCGCCCGAAAAAAAAGCAGATACTGAATATCGGCTTTACCCCGGTTTTCAGCCAGAGCGTTATGATTCGGAGATCCGTTCAGGTTTATAAATAATACAAGTTACATAACAGACAAAAAGGAGAAATGGTGATGTGCGGAAAAGTGATTTTCAAAACCCTGTGTGTAAGTTTGCTGATAACATTCTGCCTGCTGCCCCTCACCCGGGCCGGGGAGAAAAACTGGCCCGAAGAAATCCGGGTCGGTTTTGTTCCCAGTATGGGAGAAGGAGATGTGGAACTGTATGCCTCTTTAACAGCACATCTGGAAAAAGAACTGGGAATTGCTGTCAGATCCTACACGGCCAAAGATTATGCCGGTATTATCCGGGCATTGGCATACGGGCAGATCGGATTTGCCCGTCTTGGTCCCAAGAGTTATATTGAAGCCAAAGACAGGGCCGAAATCGAAGCTCTGTCTTTGGAACTGAATAAAAAAGGAGAACCGGGATATTACGGCATCCTTATTGCAAAAAAGGGAAGCGGGATCGAGAATTTTGAACAGAGCAAAGGAAAACGCTTTCTGTTCACAGAACCGGATTCCACTTCCGGTTATCTGGTTCCCAGCGTCATGTTTGCCCGTGATCTGAAAATAAACCCCAAAACCTGGTTTTCATCCGTGGGTTTTTCCGGTTCACACGGTGATTCCATCCTGGTCGTAAAAAACGGCAAAGCCGATGTGGCTGCTGTAGCCACCAAACTGCTGGATCGTATGGTGGAAAAAGGGGAAGTAAAACATGAGGATTTTGTTATTCTGAAAAAATCGGAACTGATTCCCGGTCCCTGCTTTGCGTCTCTCACAAAACTGCCCCCGGATCTGAAACAGGCTTTTCAGGATGCCCTGTTATCATTTAATTCACATAAGGAAGACCTGAAAAAACTGCAATGCGGCGGATATGAAAAAACCGATGATAAAACCTATGATATTATCCGGGAACTGGAAGAAATGAAGAAAAAAGCGGCATCCGGATAATAAAAAAACCCGGCAGTCTGACTGCCGGGTTTTTCTGCTTTATTACTGCAAAGGGATATTTTTTTTATAATATCTGACA
>JAABRU010000053.1 GCA_011390755.1 Desulfobacteraceae bacterium
TGTCCGATAACCGGAACTTTGCCTGTTTTACGCTTTTCACCCAACGGGTGAAAAGGCGGGAACCGCTGAACCCCTGATATTTCCGGCCGGAAATCATTTTCAGGTCTGAGAATCGCTCAATTTAGGTAAAAATGTGCTGGACCATACGGATGATTTTAATGCATTTGTCGTAAATCTTCAGGAAACACTGAAATCCCTGAATATCGGCATTCTGCGTATCGAATCCGCGGATATGGAAAAACTCAACTTCAGCCTGACCATAGCCGAAGACCTGGACTGTTCGGGGCTGCCGGTGAGCGAAGAGCAGATCTGCACCTATGATGAGGGGTTCATCAACGGAATATTATCCGAACATACCGGGAAAAAATTCCGTGTAAAAGAGGTGGACTGCTGGTGTTCCGGAGACCGGGTCTGCCGTTTTGATGTGGAATGCCTGGATTGAATCCATGCTCTCCGTAGAAGAAAAACAGATTGACAGGTTCACCGAGATTTTTTACCGCATTCTGCGCGGGGAAAAACCTTCTCCCATCCGTCTTCCAAAAGATTATCCGGAAAATGAGATCACACAGCTTGCCTCCTATATCAACCGCTTTATTGAGGAATACAATGAACTTGCGGATTTTATGTATTCCATATCCAGGGGGGAACTGGATTATGATCCCCCGAAAGGGAAAATGCGGGCTTTGCAGTCCTTTAAAAGCCTGCAGGCCAGTCTGCGCCATCTGACCTGGAAAACCCAGAAAATCGCCAATGGGGATTTCAGTCAGAAAGTGGATTTCATGGGAGATTTTTCTGCGGCATTCAATAAGATGACGCAGCAGTTGCAGCAGGCCTTTGCGGATCTGGAAAAAAGAAATGCGGAACTCCGGCAGGCCAATGAGCATATCCGGCAGCAGCAGGAAGAACTGCGGAAAAAAACAGCCGAACTGGCCGAACTCAATGCCACACTGGAACAGCGCGTGGAAAAACAGACAGAGGTAATCCGAACCCAGCTGGAAGAACTGAAACAGCTGGATCAGCTTAAAGACCAGTTTCTGGCCAATACCTCCCATGAACTGCGTACCCCCCTGAACGGCATTATCGGTCTGGCCGAATCCCTTATGGACGGAGCCACCGGCCCGCTTCCGGCAGCCACAAATCAGAATCTGCGGATGATTGTTTCCAGCGGTCAGCGTCTTGCCAGTCTGGTGAATGATATTCTGGATTTTTCCAAAATGAAGAACCATGAACTGGAAATCCGCCGGAAACCCCTGTATATAAAAAATATTGCCGATATGGTGCTCGCGGTCTGCCGTCCCCTGCTGGCCGGAAAAGCCCTGATCCTGCAAAATAATATTCCGGACAATCTTCCGCCTGTGCAAGCCGATGAAAACCGTGTGCAGCAGATTCTTCACAACCTGGTGGGGAACGCGCTCAAATTCACCCACAGCGGTTCGGTAAGACTGTCCGCGGAGGTGATTTCCGGGAAAATGATGGCCCTTTCGGTTTCGGATACGGGTATCGGTATTCCGGAAGATAAA
The DNA here is from genome assembly GCA_011390755.1 of Desulfobacteraceae bacterium. Classification (GTDB taxonomy): domain Bacteria; phylum Desulfobacterota; class Desulfobacteria; order Desulfobacterales; family Desulfococcaceae; genus JAABRU01. The sequence goes on from JAABRU010000053.1 coordinate 1,521, forward strand.
CGGGAAAGCATTTTTCAGACATTCGCGCAGGGGGATGCCTCCACCATCCGGGAATACGGGGGAACAGGGCTGGGCCTGAGCATCAGCAGACAGCTGGTGGAACTGCACGGGGGGAGCATACGGCTTGTATCGGAGACCGGAAAAGGCTCCACCTTTACCTTTACCCTTCCCCTGTCGGAAGGCGTGCCGGAACATAACCCGGAACATAGTGCAGATTCGGAAACCCTGATGTCCGGTATCCGCAAGGAATCAGAGGACTCACCGGGGCAGACCGGTGAATTTCCGGTGTCTGATGGAATTTCGGAAAACTCTCAGACCGTGATCTATCCTGCGGCCGATTTTTCAGAATCCCCTGCCCATTTTTATTCGGATATGGGAACAGATGAGAAATTCCGCATTCTTGTGGTGGATGATGAACCGGTCAATCAGCAGGTGCTGGCAAATCATCTTTCCCCCCGGAACTACGAGGTGATCCAGGCGCTCAACGGCAGGGCCGCCCTGGATTATTTTGAGCAGGACTGTCATTTTGACCTGGTGCTGCTGGATATCATGATGCCGGGCATGAGCGGTTATGATGTGGCCCGGAAACTCCGGGAAACATTTCTGCCCAGCGAACTGCCCATCATCATGCTGACGGCCAAAAACCGGATTTCAGACCTGATCGAAGGCTTTTCCTGCGGAGTCAATGACTATCTGGCCAAACCCCTGTCCAAATCCGAACTCCTGGCCCGGATCAGAACCCATCTGCATCTGCTGAAAATCAATTCCTCCTACAGCCGCTTTGTTCCCTATGACTATCTGCGTTTTCTGAAAAAGGAGAGCATTCTGGATGTCCGGCTCGGGGATCATGACAGCAGGGAAATGGGGATTATGTTCACCGATATCCGCTCTTTTACCGCTATGTCGGAAAAGATGACAGCCGGTGAGATCTTCCGCTTTGTCAATGCCTACCTCGGCAGGGTCAGTCCCGTTATCCGCGCCCATAACGGTATTATCGTCAAATTTCTGGGAGACGGTCTCATGGCTGTGTTTCCCAATGATACGGAGGATCTGCTGGCGGCCGGAATTGAAAAACTCCGGAAAGTGGAAGAATACAATCAGCACCGGAAGACAGAAGGGCGTATGCCCATCCGCATCGGCATCGGGGCACATACCGGGCATATCATGATCGGCATGATCGGTGAAAGCGCACGCATGGAAGGGGATGTGCTTTCGGATCATGTGAATCTGACGGCAAGACTGGAGGGGCTGAGCAAATACTACGGGGTTTCCTTTCTTATCAGCGGGGAAGTGCTGGAAAAGCTGCCGAACCCGGAAAAGTATCTGATCCGCTTTCTGGACAGGGTACAGGTCCGGGGCCGGGAAACCATTATCCATGTCCATGAGGTATTCAGTGCCGACCCGGAACCCCTTGCAGAAAAAAAACTGCGGTTCCGGGCCGAATTTGAAAAAGGCCAGCATCTGTATTTCAATTCCCGTTTCCGGGAGGCTGCCATGTGTTTCCGGAATATCCTCCAAAGCAGTCCGGAAGACCATGCCGTCCGGATTTTTCTGGAACGGTCTGAACTGTTTCTGAAAAACGGTGTGCCCGAAGGATGGCAGGGAATCGAACGCAGAAGCGAAAAATAGACTCCATACCGTTTCCTTATTTGGTTTTTATACTTCGACCGGGTGCTGTTTCATCCCTTTTTCAATTCATCAATTATCATGGGGAATTTTTCCAGCAGTTTTTCCGTTTTATCCATATCAAAATGCTGTGCGGCCTGATGCACTTTTTCCGCGTATTCACAAATCACTTTTTCATGGCAGTCTGTGACAAGGGATCGCAATTTTTCTGCAAAGACAAGCATATCGTTTATGGAAAATGTTTCCAGAATCTCTTTGCATTTCGGCAGCATTTTCTCCAGAGATGAAATCAGTTCCGAAAGATGCGGTTTTTCTTTTTCAGATGCGGAAAGCGGACTGCCCTGCGCATCTTCGGGCAGAATGCAGGTTTCCTGGATAAAGCGTGAGACTTCGCTTTTCAGGGCTTCGGCTTCCTGAATGAATATATTTTTAAGAGACAGGGCAGATTCCGCGTCCTCCTGTTTTGCGGCCTTTCCTATCTGCCGGGCAATATCCCGGAGCCGGTATGCGGAGATATTGGCGGACATGCCTTTGATGGTATGTGCATGATGCCGGATAGCTTCGGTGTTCTGTTCTTCCAGGGATTGGAGCAGTTTTTCCGTTTCCGCGCCGAACTGATCCGGAAAATTGCTGAGAACCCTTTTGCACAGAGCCTCGTCCCAGTCAAAGCGTTTGAGAAAATCATCCGAATCAAAAACAGCAATTGCATTTTTGCCGGAAAGACGGTCATCCGCGTTTGTTTCTTCCGGTTCACGGCGGGCAGCAGGGGATGAACCTTCTGTATTATCCGACTGAATATACTGCCTTATCAGATGCAGCATTTCATCGGCATTCACGGGCTTGGAAAGATAATCATCCATTCCGGCAGCAAGGCATTTTTCCCGGTCTTCTTTTGCCGCATTTGCCGTCATGGCCAGAATGGGGATATGGGGATTCAGCACACCCGAATCCGCTTTTCTTATTATTTCAGTAGCCTCCAGTCCGTCCATCTCCGGCATCTGCACATCCATAAGCACCAGATCATATTCTTTCCGGCGGAGGGCCCCCAGAACTTCCCGGCCGTTATTGGCAATGTCTGAAGACAATCCGGATTTTTCCAGCATGATTTGCGTTACTTTCTGGTTGAAGATATTGTCTTCTGCCAGCAGAATCCGGGGAGAAAATCCGGAAAAGAGGGGTGTCTTTCCGGATTCGGGTACGGATTCAGGTCCGGATTCAGGCCCGATTTCGGGTCCGAATTCAGGCCCGGCTTCGGGTCCGAAGTCCGGCAGTATATCCCGGCATATCCCGTCTTCTGTTTCCGCTGTTTTTTCAAAAGGAAGGATACACCAGAAGGTGGAACCCCGGCCTTCCCGGCTTTCAAACCCCACCTGTCCGCCCATGAGTTCCGCCAGTTTTTTGGATATGGCCAGGCCCAGTCCGCTTCCGCCGTATTTTCTGCTTGTGGAACTGTCGGTTTGGGAAAAAACCTTAAACAGACGGTGGGTCCGGTTTTCAGGAATGCCGATGCCCGTATCCGAAACAGAAATTTTCAGAACCTGCTCTGTTTCCGTCTGTGTTTCACAGGATATGCGGATATCTATCCTGCCCTGCGGTGTAAATTTGACAGCATTGCTGACAAAATTGAGAAGAATCTGTCGCACCCTCACCCGATCCCCCCGGACAAAGGGAAAGACATCCGAATCTGTATAATATCTGAGTATCAGCATTTTTTCCCTGGCTTTCAGCCGCTGAATCCTTACCACTTCTTCCACCATGCGGAAAAGATTGAATTCCGCCTGCTCGGTTTCCATTTTCCCCGCTTCTATTTTGGATATATCCAGAATATCGTTAATCAGGGACAGCAGTATTTCCGAAGACATGACCGCTGTTTCGGCAAAATCCTGCTGTTCCTCATTCAGTTCGGTATCCAGCAGCAGGCGGTTCATATTGATAATGGCATTCATGGGGGTGCGGATTTCATGGCTCATATTGGCCAGAAACTCGGATTTTGCCCGGTTGGCGGATTCCGCAGTCTGCCGGGCCTTTTCCAGTGCCTGCATGTTCATGGCGTTGTGCAGGGAAATCACCGCAAACTCTGCAAATGCACCTGCCATGCGGCTGTCCTCTTCGCCAAATCCCCCGGGTTTATTGGAAAAACCCATAATCCCCACCACTTTGCCTTCCAGCTTCAGGGGCACAAACATCACATTGTTCAGTCTGCAGTGACCTTCCGGAATATACTTCATCCAGTGACTGTGATGAAAATCATTATCCCATACGGAAATGCCCATGCGGTAGGCCTCGGCCCGGAGTCCGCGGATGGGCATGGGCAGGGAGGGATCAACCGTACAGGAATTTCCGCCGGCTTCCAGAAAAAGCACGTCATTTTCATGTCCGTCTTCCGAAAGCATGGCAACATAACCCGCTGTTGCCCCGATAAGGTCGGCGCAGAGATAAAAGATGATTTGTGCCGTCTTTTCAAAATCCTGATATTCCAGCACAGATTTGCAGGCCAGGAGAAGGGCCTCTGTTTCTTTGGTGTGCTGTTCCGCTTTCTGCAGGGCCGTCTGCAGGTTTTCTTCAGTTTTTTTCTGCCTGCTGATATCATCCACGGTTACAATGGCATACATATCTTCGTCCAGGAAAATGGATTCTGTGTTGAATTTAATCCAGCGGGAATCCGAATTTTCTTCACCGCTGTATACCTCCATTTCCCTGTCATAGGTTCCCTTTTTTTCGCAAAAAACTTTTATCAGTGCATTCCGCAGAAAACATTTTCCGCATTCGGCGGAATGACCGCAGCCTTCGGGGTGTTCAAGGGCCCGCCCGCAGGAAATGATGTCTCCCCCGCGGCAATGGATAATTTCAGATGTTTTTTTCTTAAACAGTTTTTCTGTGGCAGTATTGGACCGGACAATCCGGTAACTGTCATCCACAATCAGAATGCCCACCGGTGCCGAGTCTATGAGTGTTTTGAGGTTGCAGCGTTCCCGCAGGATTTTTTCTTCCATCTGCTTACGCGCGGTTATATCCTCACCGGCACTTAATATACCGCAGACATCCCCTTCTTCATTTCGGAGCAGGCAATTACGCCATAAAACAAGTTTTTCATTTCCCCGGCCTGTGCGCACAAAGCGTTCCTGATACATATAATCCCCTGATTTTCCTTCTGTAAACTGCCTAAAAACCGTCCGCACCTCTTCCCGGAATCTTTGGGGTATAAAATGCTGTACCCAGTTTTTTCCCATAAACTTTCCGGGATCGCATTCCAGGATTTTTCCGCCTTCCTTATTCAGCAGCCGGATATCTGCATTTCGGTCGAGGGAGAGTATAATTACCGGTGCAATATCCAGATATCTTTTGGCCTTTTCTTTTTCTGCACGCAGGGCATCTTCCGCCTTTCGGTGTGCTGTAATATCAATGCCCAGCACGGCCAGTCTGCTGATATTCCCCGATTTGTCTGTAATGGGAATAACACGGTTGTCAATCCAGGCACCCTTCCGTATATCTTCAAAGGAGACCGGGGCCGCGCTTTGTATTGCTTTTTCCACATATAATCTGCGCTGCCGGGCAAGTTCCGGCGGAAGCAAATCATATATATTCTTTGCGATGATATCCGCCGTATTTTTTCCCAGCCGTCTGGCCACGGTCTCATTGGCCGTCAGAACCATCCCTTCCGGTCTCATCAGAAAAGCCGATTCGGGGATGGCATCCAGCAGGGTCTGCATGGTTTTCCGGCTTTCCACCAGGGCCTCTTCTGCCTGCTTCCGCCGTGTAATGTCATGGATAATGGAAAAAAGCAGCGGCCGCCCCTCTATTTCAACGGGGCAGGAATAGACTTCCACATCCCGGATTTCCCCGTTTGCCAGACGGTGCCGGAACTGGCAGTATTTTTTGTTTCCGGATCGGATCTGCTCCACTTCCTGCTTTACCTGCTCTGCAGGCAGTGTATTAATATCGTAAATCTTCATCTGCTTCATGATTTCAATGGGATACGCGTAAAACCGGCAGGCAGCGGGGTTGGCATCCGCAATCATGCCGCTGTCGGGATTGATCAGGAGTTTGACGGCTTCGTTGTTCAGAAACATGGCTTTATAAAGTGTCTGCTGCTGCAGTGCCTCTTTCTTTTCTTTCAGTTCAGATCGGAAGAGCGTCGTGGGCCGGCGCAGACCGGTTTCAATGAGGGCACGGTAGACAAAATAAAAAGCAGTGATTTTTAAAAAATGCCCCAGCAGATTGCATAAACTGTAGACACTGATATAAAAAGTAAAGGCCAGTTCGGCAGCAATGGTAAAAAACAGGGAAAGCAGTAAAAAAGAAAATATCCTCTGATCAAAATCTTCTTTCATCCGGTACAGGATAATAATATTTATCAGCAAAATAAAACAGATAAAATATTCACTGAATATTTTGAAAGGGGTCAGACCGCTTTCTTCCGCAAAGCAGGATGGGAAAATATCCCAATAAAAAATACTCAGAAGCAGGCAGACAGTGCATAAAAGATATGCTGTCAGCACATAAGGTAAGGGAAATTTTTTCTTCAGAAACAAAAAGGCCCCCAGAAATGAAAGGCTTTGCATATATCTTGCGGATATCCATAACTGCACAGGCATATCCGCATCATATTCCGGAAAAACGCCCATCCCCTTATATGCAAATATATGAAACATATCCAAAATTCCGACAAAGAGAAATGCGATACTCAGAAAAAGGATAAAGTAGTTCTCACAATAATGCCTTACATTCCAGCCGATCATGAATATCCCGAAACTGACGGCAATACTGAACAATTCTGAGATGGAATGAAAGAGAAGAAAACTGTGCAGACTGCTCTGGTATAATCCGGCCAGCAGCAGGATACCGAGTAAAACAGTGAAATGCTTGTTGGGAATCAAAAATTTTTTTTCCATAATATTCAGTGTCTCCGGTGCCTTACGCTTCGCTGACGGCACTCTGGGGGAATTTTGTCATTTTATGCAGGTGCCCCGGCGAAAGCCCTGGGTGGTCTGTCAAATACATTTTTTACCCTTTTAAAAAGTCCGGACCGGGGAGTCCGGACGGAAAGTCCGGAAGTCTGCCGGACTTTCCGTCCGGCACTCCTCCGCAGCTTTTCTGCGTTTCAGTAGATCGAAAAGTTCCCGGAGGAGTGCAAAAATTGTATTTTTGCATGGGGGCACCGGGAGATGCTGCTGTGCAAAAATACAATTTTTGCACTCCCGGACAGCCGTAAAACCGTATCCGGGGAAAATTTTTCGATCTACTGAGTTTACAGAAATATATTTGACAGTCCACGAAGAACCTATCCGAAAACCTCCGAAACCGATTTTTGGAACCGGTGAAAACAGAGGGGTTCAGAATACCGAAAGACAGGTTTTCGGACAGGCTCTAAGATACCACAATGTCTCCGGCGCCTTGCACTTCGCTGACGAACCCCAGGGATCACACATTCTCTTTATAGACCATATGCATGATGAAAAACAATACAAAAATAGTCTTGATTTACAACTGTGTCTTATATTATGATAAACGGTTATCATGGATAAAAACAAAGCGGAAGACCTTTTGAGACACTGTATGAACGCAGAATCAGAATTCCGGTCTTCGGATTTCACCTGAACGGGGGATTTTCTGACTTTTTACCGAATCCGCCGGATTTGAAAGGTTTGCATAAAAATGACAGTACTGACAGGTATTTTTTTCACATCCTTTCTCATTGCCCTGTCCGGGGCCATGATGCCGGGGCCGCTGTTTACTGTGACGATCAGCGAAAGTTCCCGCCGGGGATTTATGGCCGGGCCGCTTTTGATTGCCGGACACGCGCTTCTGGAGCTGGCACTGGTTCTTGCCCTGATGACGGGACTTGCGCCCTTTCTGAAACAAAATGCCGTACTGACTGTGATTGCCTTTGCCGGTTCCGCGATTCTGCTCTGGATGGCCTGGGGCATGTTCCGGGCACTGCCGTCTCTTAGTCTGCAATACAGCGGAGAGGAGAAAAAAAGCGGAAATCTGCTGCTGGCCGGTGCTTTGCTGAGCCTGGCAAATCCCTACTGGACCATATGGTGGGTTTCCATCGGTCTCGGATATATTCTCCACAGCATGGAAGCCGGGAAACCGGGTGTTTTTTCTTTTTTCTGCGGTCATATTCTGGGTGATCTGTTCTGGTATTCCGCAATATCCCTGGCCGTATGGCGGGGAAAAGCCTTTCTGAGCGATAGGGCCTACCGGTACCTGATCGGAGCCTGCGCGGTCATCCTTGTGGCATTTTCCTGTATTTTTGCCTATTCCGGATATACACGCTGTTTCAGCGGATGATTTTAACGGATAGTCAGCAAATTGAAAAGTTTCCCCCGGATACGGTTTTACGACTGCCCCGGAGCGCAGAAACTGTATTTCTGCAGGGCCGCAGCTCCCGGTTTTCCCATGCAGAAATACATTTTTTGCACTCCGCCGGAAAGGTTTCCTTCTGCTGAAAACAGAATCCGGGCAATTCCGGAAAAAGCGGTTGACGGAAAGATTTTTGCGTTTATCTTTTCACCTGTATTATTCATAAACCTGAACAGGTCTCCGAATTATCATGCTTCGGCTGAAAACCGGGGAAAACCGGTATTCAGCATTTGCCTTATTTTCGGGCGCCTGCCGGAATGTATGAATAATGCAGGTTCAAAAAGGTATTCATCGGATAATCTAATCTGAATTCACAATGAGGAGAAAAATTATGGAACTCAAAGAATATTTTGCATCAGCAAACGGAATCGGTATTCTGGCAACAGCAGATAAAGACGGTAATACGGACGCTGCCGTGTATGCCCGCCCCCATGTAATGGATGACGGAACCCTGGCATTTATCATGAATGACCGCCTGTCCCATCAGAATCTGCAAAGCAACCCCAAAGCGACCTATCTGTTTAAAGAAGACGGCGGTTACAAAGGTAAAAGACTGCATATGATCAAAGTAAGGGAAGAAAAAGACAGTGAGCAGATTGCGGAACTGAGTCGCCGCTCCCCTTCCCCGGAAAGAGAGCAGCAGGCGAAGAAGTCAAAATTTCTGGTTTTTTTCAAGATTGAAAAGGAAAGACCGCTTTTGGGGGGATGATATTTCCTCCGCAGATTTTCTGCTTCCGGTATTTCTCATAATCAGCAGATCGAAAAGTTCCCCCCGGATACAGTTTTAACTCGTTCCCGGGCTCTGCCTGGGAATGCATGGGGTGAGGCTCTGCCTCACACACTGCCGGAGGCGGAGCCTCCGGGGGATGCGTTCCCAATGGCATTAAGTTAAGGGGGAAGGAGTCCCGAACTGAAAGTTTGGGACAGTGAAACTGTTACAGATTACTCTCCGCAGACAGAAAAGTTTCCGGTGGAGTGCAAAAATTGTATTTTTGCACAGCCGGAGGCTGCGACCGTGCAAAAATACAGTTTTTGCACTCCGGGACAGCCGTAAAACCGTATCCGGGGAAAACTTTCCGATCTGCCGACTCTGCCGGACTTTCAGTTTGGCACTCCAAAAATTCCTTAACGTAACGGCATTGGGGCGGAGCCCGGGAACGGGTTGAAACTTTCATGCTTCGCTGTGAATGCAATTCATGGCGGTTTATATGAAAGTCCCCCTGTAGAGACGCACGGTGTGCGTCTCTGCGGTGTATTTTCATGTTTCGTTGTGAATGCAGGTCATGGCCGTTTATATGAAAGTGTTTGCGAAAAACCGGCCTCCGCCTTAATTTTCGCACTCCGCGCAGCTTTCATGGTTCGTTGTGACCGTCAGTCATGGTCGTTTATATGAAAGTCCTCCTGTAGAGACGCACGGTGTGCGTCTCTCTACGGTGTGCATCTTCTGTAGAGACGCACGGCGTGCGTCTCTGCGGTATGGCACTTTCATGTTTCGTTGTGAGTCATGACTCATGGCGGTTTATACGAAAGTCTTTCACCGCAGGTCGGGTCAGCGAAGCGTAACCCGACATAAATATTTGATATTGTTGGGTTACGCTTCGCTAACCCAACCTACTTTCTGCAGAGACGCACACCGTGCGTCTCTACGGTGTATTTTCATGCTTCGCTGTGAGTCAGGACTTATGGCCTTTTATATGAAAGTCCCCTGTAGAGACGCACGGTGTGCGTCTCTCTGCGGTGTGCGTCTCTCTGCGGTGTGCGTCTCTGCGGTATGGCTTTTCTGATACTTTTTACTTCAGGAGATCAAGTGAAACATATTACCTTTGTTATCGGCGGATGCCGCAGCGGTAAAAGCGGACACGCCCAGAAACTGGCAGAGAAAGCTGCCGGTAAACACCGGATATTTATTGCTACCTGCGTTCCCTGTGATGATGAAATGCGGGACAGAATAAAAAAGCATCAGGAAGTCAGAGATGAAAGCTGGACAACTGTGGAAGCCCCCATTCTTCTGCCGGATACTCTGGCAAAATACGGAAAAGAAGAAAATGCGGTGCTGCTGGACTGCCTCACCGTCTGGATCGGAAACCTGCTCATGTATCCGGATATTATACAGGAAATAGATCAGCGTATCAGCCGTTTCATCGAAGTTTTGCAGCATGTGAAGGGGCAGGTGATTATTGTTTCCAACGAGGTGGGGGCAAGTGTTGTGCCGGAAAACAAACTGGCCAGACAGTTCCGGGACATTATCGGAATACTGAACCAGAAAACAGCCGAGGCGGCAGACACCGTCATCTGGACAGTTGCGGGCATTCCCGTAAAAATAAAGTAATACCAATCCCGGTAAATAACCTTCCATACAGAAGTGCGGAACATACTCATTTACTTACGAATCCGATGGCAGATTATTAAATGGGACTGGTATAGGGGATTTCTCCGGCGTGCAGGGGCGAACCCCCAATGGCATTAAGTTAAGCCGGAAATTCCCCTCCCCCGGTGGGAGGGGGAAGGCAGAAGCCTGTAATTATCATACGTTTTCACCCTCCCCTGCCCCTCCCTCAGGGAGGGGAGTCTTATCTTAACGGCATTGGGGCGAACCCCGGGGCCGCCCCTTCGGAATTTCCGGAATCAGAATTTCCGTTTTTCCCGGTATAAAGTATAACGGAATTCCATATTGCCCTCTTTATCCGGTTTTCTGGTATCCACAATCAACCGCCAGGATGAATGCTGCTCCATAAGTGAGGCCGCATCCATAAGTTTGGCAATAATCAGATCCGGTTCCCCTTTTTTCACTCCGATCTTTTCACTTTCCTCAAAAGAAAGGTCCTCATTTTCCCCCCTGCTGCTGCCCGGCAGAATCAGGGAACTGCCTTCACCGTGATACAAAAGGGCCTTGTTGACAGCCGCGGATAATTTGGGTGTATATGCCTTTATTTCTTTGTCAATGGTATTCATCAGTTCAAAGGGTGTCATTTTGTACTCCTTTTATTCTCAGGCGATTTCCAAATATGAATGTACCGCTTCTGCCGGAGTCACAGACGGAAAGTCTGTAAGCGGACTGCCTTGCTGCCTGTCAGACACTGCCGGACTTTCAGTTTGGCACTCCTCCGGTACATTTTTTTCAGGAAATCACCTTACTGCATTGATTGATTTTTTGGTAGCGGGTCAAATCGGCTGATTTCAAATTCCCCTCCCCCGGCGGGAGGGGGATGCGGGCGATTTGACCCACTGGCGATTATTTCTTACTTCCATGCCTTTTTTGTGCCACCGTCATAAGATTTGGCCAGTTTCTTTTCCAGCAGTATTTTGGCCAGGTCCTTCCGATCACAGAAAACGGTGGCCAGCATTCTTCCGTATTTATCGTTCATGCTGACATTGTAAAGATGGATTTTTTTGGCTTTTGCAAATTCCGATTCTACAATTTCCTTTGCTTTTCTGGCCTTTTTTTTCACCCCCGGACGATTATCTTTCATCTCCGGCGTATCAATTCCCCGTATGCGGATGCCCACTGCTTTTCCGTCAATGGGTTTATGCCCCTTTACATGTGCAAAAAAAGTATCACCGTCATACACTTTTTCCACTTTCAGCACCTCACTGTGCCACACACATCGGGGATCCGGCTGCGGCAGGGGATCACGGTATTTTCTCCTTGATTTCCATACTGTCAGGACAATCAGAAACAGCACGGCACCGGCAATCATATACAGGGTCCGGGGATCACTGAGATCAATATTCATATTGTTTCCTCCTTTTGTGAGTCCCTTTCTTGATACATTTCCTCCCGGCAGTCAATACTTTTTCCGGCAGTGGGTCAAATCCGTTGAAAATCCCCCTCCCCCTGTGTGTGGGACAATACTGCTGCCTTAAGTAAAAATTCCCTCCCCCTGCCCCTCCCTCAGGGAGGGGAGTCTTAAGGCTCAGGGGAGGGGATACCGTCATCAACGGATTTGATCCACTACCCTTTTTCTTTGCAGAGACCTGAAGAAGATCATGATAATTTCATTCCCAAAGCGGAAAGCAGTTCTTTCCATTTTTATATTTCTGATATAACAAGAGTTCGGTCATTTTTTCTGATTTCCGGGCTGTAAAAATGTAACCTGCTGACCTCATGAAATGAGAATTTTCAGACATAGATTTATAACCTTCTGAAATTCAGCAGATCGAAAAGTTTCCGGAGGAGTGCAAAAATTGTATTTTTGCATGGGGCAGCCGGGGGATGCGGCGGTGCAAAAATACAATTTTTGCACTCCGGGACAGTCGTAAAACCGTATCCGGGGGAAACTTTTCGATCTACTGAAATTATTAAAACCGAAATTTTTTTACCGAACTATTGCTTTGTCAAAGTTAAACTGACGGGTGACATTATCTGTAGGGGCGTATTGCATACGCCCTTACGGTGTAAGCAGATGTTCCGGATACCCGTCATTGTAATGCTGACAGTGCATATTGATATAAGACATTCTGTCATAAAAAATAAAATCAGGGAGGGAATACATGCCATACTTCTGGGTCGGAAAGGAAAATCTTCATTTGGAAAAGCTGGCGGATATTGCCCGCAGGGGGGTGGAACTGCGTCTGAGTGGGGAATCGGAAAAAAAGATGGATGCAACATGGAAACGCATTGCGCAGTGGCTTGCGGAAGAAAGAGGCATTTACGGCATTACCACCGGATTCGGTGCCCTGAGTGATGTGTCCATCTCATCCAAAGATACGGTCCGTTTGCAGAAAAATCTGCTCATGAGTCATGCCGCGGGAGTGGGAAATCCCCTGGATGAGGAAACAGTACGGGCTGTCATGACCCTGCGGATTCAGGACCTGGCAATGGGATATTCCGCCATCCGCAAAGAAACCGTGCATTTTTTAATTGAAATGCTCAACCGGGGGATTGTTCCTCTGATTCCGGAAAAAGGCTCGGTCGGAGCCAGCGGGGATCTCTGTCCTTTGGCCCATCTTTCCCTGGTAATGATCGGCATGGGCGAGGCATATTATAAAGGACAGCGGATGCCGGGAGCGCAGGCTTTGAAAAAGTGCGGGATGCAGCCCCGGGAACTTCGCTCCGGCGAAGGGCTTTCCCTGATTAACGGAACCCAGGTGATGACGGCCATCGGCGCGCTGACCGCTTATGATGCCCTGCATTTATGCAGACTGACCGATATTGCCGCGGCCATGAGTCTGGAAGTCCTTATGGGCAGTCGCACCGAATTTGATCCCAGAATCCATCAAATCCGTCCCCATAAGGGACAGAAAAATTCCGCTGACAATATGCTCCGCATTACGAAAAACAGTGAAATTGTATCCTCCCACAAAGACTGCTGCCGGGTGCAGGATGCCTATACCCTGCGCTGTTCTCCGCAGGTACACGGGGCCAGTCATGACGCAGTGCATTATGCCTCCGCTGTACTGGAAACCGAAATGAATTCCTGCACCAATAATCCCCTGATTTTTTCCGAATCCGGCGAATTTCTCAGCGGCGGGAATTTTCACGGCCAGCCTGTTGCCCTGGCCCTGGATTTCATGGCAATGGCCCTGGCAGAGCTGGCCAATATTTCCGAGCGCAGAATCGAGCGGCTGGTCAATCCCAAACTCAGCGGACTTCCGGCTTTTCTGGTAGAAGACGGGGGGCTGAATTCCGGTTTTATGATTGCCCAGTATACGGCAGCATCCCTGGTTTCCGAAAACAAGATCCTCGCCCATCCAGCGTGTGTGGATTCCATCCCCACATCCGCCAACAAAGAGGATCATGTATCCATGGGAACCATTGCCGCCCGGAAATGCCGGGAAATACTGCACAATACAGCGCATGTCATCGGCATTGAATTCCTTTGCGCAGCCCAGGCCCTGGATTTGTTTACCAATATGAAACCGGGGCAGGGAACACGGGCGGCCTATGAGGTCATCCGGGAAACAATCCCCCATCTGGAAAAAGACCGGGTGCTGTCCGCAGACATAGAAAGCATTATCCGACTCATGCGTTCCGGGAAAATTCTTGGGGCAGTGGAAAAGAAGGTGGGGAAACTGACTGTATGCTGATACAGGGGTGTATAACCTAAGGTCAGTAGATCGAAACGTTTCCGGAGGAGTGCAGATGTAAAACCGTATCCGGGGGAAACTTTTCGATCTGCTGAAGGTGATTTCCGAAAAAGATAATACCAGAGAAAAGAGTGCCGAACTGAAGAAGGTGGGCGTTTTTTGGCAGGGGCGGAAAATTTTCCGCCCTGACTTTTCCCGATTATTGCAGTTTCTGATATTGGCGCGGGACAGTCATTTCACTGCGCCTGCTGTCCGCACAGCTTCCCCGCGCTTTATTCATTCTCTCTCCCATGAATAAAACGGGCAATGACCCGCAACTGTTCCAATGTCATCTGAATCACGGCTTCATCCCCGGAACTCATTATCTGCCTCAGCAGCTGCATTCCTTCCGAACCCGACTCCCTGTACTTTTTGGTATTTTGGGGGAAAATGTCAGAAGAAATCCGATATTCGGCCGCAGCATTTTCCCCAAGATACTGCTCTGTTTCTCCCCCTGTGTATCCGGACAGCAGCCAGTCCAGGCTCAGATTTTTCTGCATGGCCCATTTGACTATCAGGGGCAGCAGAGTGCCTCTTTTTTCCCGCTGTCTGAAATCCTGGGGTGAAATGCAAAACAGCGCGGCAATCTCCTTTTTGGTGTGCAAACCTTCGCTTTGTCTGATCCGGTTTATTATTTCGTTAATATTCATCTTGAACAAATTAATATAATAGTTTATTATGCAGCATTTTTACATATCCGCAGCAGATCGAAAAGTTTAGCCCGGATACGGTTTTAGGGTTTGTCCCGGAGTGCAAAAACTGTATTTCTGCACGGTCGCATCTCCCGGCTGTCCCGTGCAAAAATATAATTTCTGCACTCTTCCGGAAACGTTTCGATCTGCTGACACTGCCCGGCATGTAACACAAAAAAATAAAAAAAAACAACAGAAATCAAAGGGAAAAGGAGAGGAGGAACGGATGAAAAAGAATTTTGAAAAAATACATGTATTCCGCTCTTTTTTCCGGGGCAGAAATGATATTGTCCCCCGGTTCTGGTATTCCCCCAAAAGCGGAAAAACCGGATATACCCCTATCTGCAAAAATGAATGGCAGTATCCCCTTTGCAGAAAAGGCCAAAAACATTTTCCCTGTTTCTCCTGCCCCCATGCGGATTATGCCCGGTTTTCCTCCCGGCTTCTTCTGGATCATTTCCGCGGAAGGCATATTCTGGGGCTTTATCCCCTGCTGCCGGATCATCACTGCTTCCTGATTGCGGCAGATTTTGACAATCACAACGGAATGAATCATCCGCTGAAAGATATACACAATCTTTATGAGGTCTGCCGGTTTCAGGAAATTTCCTGTCATGTGCTGCGTTCAAAATCCGGCAGAGGTTTTCATGCCTGGTTTTTTTTCCGCAATGCGGTTCCTGCCGCAAAAGCCCGCTGTGCTGTCCATGCCCTGCTGGAGGAAGCCGAAGCGCTAAAAGATGAATTTTCTGCTTTTGACCGTCTTTTTCCCGCGCAGGACAGCCTTTCTGCAAAAAAATTCGGTAATCTGATAGCCCTGCCTTTCCAGGGGCAGGCATCCCGAAAGGGGCATACGCTTTTTCTGGATCCGGTTTCCGGTTTCCGGCATCCCTGTCCGGATCAGTGGAAATATTTGCAAAGCATCCGGAAAACAGATGAATCAGAACTGGATGATCTGCTTTCCGCCTGGCAGCTGGAGTGGGAAAACAGCATGGATGCGGCAGGGGAAACCGCAAAAATGAAATCCGCATCCGGAATTATCCGCCCTCCGGCAGATTTTTCAAAAATTGCATCACACTGTCCCTTTATTGCCCATTGCCGGGATGATGCCCGCACACTTCCCGAACCCGAATGGTATGTCCTTTTGACAATATCCGCACGGTGCAAAGACGGTGACAGACTTTCCCATTGTTTGTCCGCCCCCTATCCGCGTTATACATGGAAAGAAACCCAGGCAAAAATACAAAGAGCACTGCACTGCACCGGCCCTTACTGCTGCCGCACCATAAAAAAAATCAATCCCTTTTACTGTAAAAAATGCCGGTATGCGGGAAAGATAAAAAGTCCCATTATTCTGGGAAACTCTTTTTTTAATGATTATCCTCAGGGACGGGCATTTTTTCCCCCGGGCAATTTGCCGAATATGAGCGAGTTACGGCAGTTCTGCTGATGCAGGCAGTGTGTTTATTATGAAAATGCTGAATGCTGACCCGTTCCCGGACGGAGCCCGGGAACGGGTTGAAACTTTCATGTTTCGCTGTGAGCATAAACACAGGCCCGTTTATACATTTCTCCCGCAGCAGCTGCCGGGCCCCGCGCAGTTTGCCTGATGCGGAGAGGAACCGCAGCAGGCGGTGTCCCCCGGCCCGGGCAGAGAATGTTTTGCAGCACCCGAAATGGATGCATGGGCCGACAGCAGTTTTTTCATATTCGGGTTTCCGCATTCCGGACAGGGCGGAACCGGATCTGACGAACTGAGCAGGAATTCAGCACTTTTCCCGCATTCCGGACAAAGATAGTCAAACAGGGGCATAATGATTTCCTCCTTTAACAGCAATGATGATGATCTGCATCTGTGCAGGTCTGATCCATAGTAAATGCAGGAAGTTTTCCTTTTTTGAACAGAGCAAGGTTTTCCGATACACTCCCTTCAATACCGCGGTAGACGGCAATTCCTTCTTTGCTGAGTTTGCTCAGCGCGCCTTTTCCCATACCGCCCGCAATAATGGCATCCACTTTTGCAGAACCGAGAAATCTGCCGGGCTGGCATTCGCCGTGTTTGTGATGCCGGTCCCGGTTCCGGATCATTTCGGATTCTCCGGTTTCCGAATCCACAATCACAAAAAAACCGGCAGAACCGAAGTGGTCATGCACCGGATTTTCCATTCCGGAACCCTGCCCGCCTTCCTGACTGGTTGGAAAAGCAATTTTCATAATACAACTCCCCCCGATAAAAAATGATATGAAAATGTTGAATGCTTCATGCTGACTCGTTCCCGGGCTCTGCCCCAATGGCATTAATTAAGCCAAAAATTCCCCCGGTGGGAGGGGTTAGGGGAGGGGGAAGACAGCAGTCTGTAATTATCAGACGTTTTCACCCTCCCCCTGCCCCTCCCTCAGGGAGGGGAGTTTTGTATTCCTCATATTCCCTCGGATCACCCTCCCTCAGGGAGGGGAGTCTTACGTCAATGACATTGAGTTGAGAATGTTTAATTATTTTACCAATGGATGGAAACAGGGGGAACCCGTCCGCCCCGTTTCACTCCGGCAAGCCCCACATCCGTCACTTTGTTATTTCCCACATAGACATATAATTTATAAGCAGAAGGGGGAAGTCCCTTTCCCGGATCCGAAAAAGCATACTGTCCGTATTTGTTGGTTGAAGTGACGGAAACATAGTTTTCGGGAGAGTCCCCTTCCCGAACCAGGCGAAGTGTGATTACGGTGCTGCCGGTTTTCGGTCCTTTCACAGTTCCCATAATCCACCATACATTTTCTCCGGGATTTGCCCCCATGCCTTTTGCGGGTAAAAACATGCAAAGGGCCAGCAGAAGAAAAATGCTCCGAAAATTTTTCATATCCCTGAAATACTGCGTCATAATGCCGCCTCCTCTGAAGTGTTATGATTCATTCCGGCCTGCCGTTTCGGCAGTGCCTCTGCTTATTCCGACATTCAGATATGGTGAAGAATATACAATCGGCGTAAAAATATCAAGAAAAGATTGCAGAATATAAAAACATCAGAATCATTATCCTGATGAAAATGATTGATTCCCGAAGGTGATTGTGGTTTAATTTTCAGCCGGAAGGGAGAACTCATTATGTATGATACAATTGTACCGCCCGGATTCCGAAGCAATCCTTTCTGTTTTTTCCGGGTTCCGGATGAAAAAAAAGGCAAAACCGGCAGGGAAAAAAAAGAGGAACACGCGGAAAGCGGGGATAAAAATGAAAATGCCATACGGTGCAAAAACTGCGGATTCCGGATATGCGGCCCGGAGCAGCGGATGGACAGGGACGGACACCATATGCATGTCTTTAACAATCCCGCAGGTTATGTATTTGAAATCGGATGTTTTTCATCCGCGCCGGGCTGTGCGGTCCGGGGAGAACCCACAATGGAGTTTACCTGGTTTCCGGGTTTTGCCTGGCGATTTGCCCTTTGCGCCAACTGTTTTGCGCATCTCGGATGGTTATACCTGTCCGGCAGCGGACGCAGTTTTTACGGACTGATTCTGGCAAATATTGCAGAAGATATAAGATGAAGCATATATTATGATTTTTATCGGCGGTATTTCCCCAAAAATTACGGTTCTTGACGACAAAGCCGTGATCTGTCCCGTATGCGGTCTGGCACAGGCCTACTATAAACGGGTGGATCATTATCTGAATATTTTTTTCATTCCCCTGTTCCGGGTGAAAAAAGGCGAGGTCTTTCTGATGTGCGAACGCTGTGAAAGACAGGTTCACGAAATGGGGGAAGAGTATCAGGATTTTCTGGAGCACCAGGATGCTGTCTGCAGACACTGCGGCCGTTTTCTGCATCCGGATTTTCAATACTGTCCTTTCTGCGGAAAAAAAACATGAATGTCCGGCGGCATGTGGTTCTCTTCCGCCCGGAAGTACATTGGAACACCGGCAATATTGGCCGCACCTGCCTGGGAACCGGTGCATATCTGCATCTGATCCGGCCTTTGGGCTTTTCCCTGAATGAAAAACAGGTCCGCCGGGCCGGACTGGATTACTGGTCCAGGGTCAGATTATCCGTATGGGACAGTTTTGACATTTTTTTGCAGCAGATGCGTCCCCAAAAAGAGGAAATCATGCTTTTTGCCAAAAAGGGGAGCCGATCTTTCTGGTCCCTTTCCTGGCCCCGGCGGGCCTTTCTGATTTTCGGTTCCGAAACCGCGGGGCTGCCCCAATCCCTTTTTTCCCGTTACCCGGATGCGGTGTACCATATTCCGGTATTACAGGAAGTCCGATGCCTGAATCTCTCCACTGCTGTGGGGATAGTTCTGTATGAAAGCCTTCGCACATGCGGCCTTCCCCATGGATGGTAATCACTTCTTATAGCAGAAATTCAGATAATTACTGTCATTATTATCCGCCGGATGAGTGCTGCCTCTGTGCCGGTGCGGAAAAAAAACAGAGCGGATATTCATTTTTGCCTTTTTTTCACGCGTTTTTTTATGATAGCGAAGAGATATGAGAATAAGGCATTTTGTTTTTTATATCAGATTATTATATTTGGATATACCTTTTTTTCCTGAAAAGATATTTTTCTTTGCCTGATTTTTCTTGAAAAAATGAGTGAATTTCTGCTACTCAGAAAGAGATCATAAATTTCATCATAGGATATATTCAGGATATTTTCATGTCATTTGCTCAGAACCGCAGACAGACCCGCTCCATCCGTGTGGGAAATGTTCATATCGGTAATGGTGCGCCCATTGCCGTGCAGTCCATGTGCAATACCTTTACCCAGGATATTGCCGCCACCGTGGCCCAGATTCTCCGACTGGAAGAGGCCGGGTGTGAAATCATCCGGGTGGCGGTGCCGGATATGGAAGCCGCGCAGGCCATTGCGGAAATCAAAAAAGAAATCTCCATTCCGCTGATAGCCGATATTCATTTTGATTTTCGCCTGGCCCTGGCTTCTGCCAAAGCCGGGGCGGACGGCCTGCGGATTAATCCGGGAAATATCGGCAGTATGGATAAGGTGCGGGCAGTGGTGGACTGCACGGGGGAAAGAAATCTTCCCATCCGTATCGGAGTCAATGCCGGTTCCCTGGAAAAAGAGATTCTGAAAAAATACGGCGGGGCCACTCCCGAAGGCATGGTGGAAAGTGCTTTGGGACATGTGCAGATTCTGGAATCCCTGCATTTTCACAATATCAAAATCTCCCTCAAGGCTTCGGATGTGGAGCGCACGGTACAGTCCTACCGTCTGCTTTCCCAAAAATGTGATTATCCCCTGCATGTGGGTGTCACCGAGGCCGGGGGGCTGTATTCCGGCATTGTCAAATCCTCTCTGGGCATCGGAATGCTGCTGGCCGAAGGCATCGGCGATACCATCCGGGTTTCCCTGACCCGCGATCCCGTGGAAGAGGTACGGGTCGGTTATGAAATCCTGAAAGCCCTGGGAATCCGCCAGCACGGCCCGGAAATCATCTCCTGCCCCACCTGCGGACGCTGCCGGATCAACCTTTTTGATATTGCGGAACAGGTGGAAAAGGCCCTGCTGACCTGTCCCCATCCCATAAAGGTGGCCATCATGGGTTGTGTGGTAAACGGCCCGGGGGAAGCCAGGGAAGCCGATATCGGCATAGCCGGGGGAGAGGGATTCGGGATTCTGTTCCGGAAAGGGGAAGTGGTGAAAAAAGTTCCCCAGGAGAAACTGGTGGAAGTGCTGCTGGAGGAAGTGGAAAAAACAGGCGGGTAATATGAAAATACTCATTGCAAAGGCACATGGGCTGTGAAAGTTTAATACCAGGCAGTTAATCTGTACCATTACATATAGTGCATTTTTTCACTTAAAACTGTGCAGGTGTTTCGGTTCAGAATATCCGAATGTCGGGTTACGCTTCGCTAACCCGACCTACAATAGACATTATCGGAAATAAGATCCGGCATTTTTAACCCCGGAGGGGTGTAAGAAAATAGCCCGGCAGTTTACTGCCGGGACATGTCGGTCAAACCCATCCGAGTCCCGTAGGGACGAAAGAAAAATATGTATATTCAAATCGTTCTGTCGTCCCTACGGGACTGAAAAAAAATATATTATCCGAGCCCGGCAGTAAACTGCCGGGCTGTTTTCTTCTGTCCCTACGGGACTGTAACAGATTGCCGCAGCATTACTCCTTATTTCCGATAATGTCTAATTTTAAGTGAAACAAAGCAATCGTATTTAAGAAAAAAAATTTTGGGTTTTCTGCAGGTTGGGGTGAGGAACGAACCCCAGCAGATTCAGGATGCCGGGGTTCACTTCGTTCACCCCAACCTACTGATGTTACAAATTTATTTGCAAATAAAGGAGAAGAATATGACAGATTCCCATATGACACTGAAAAACCCGTATTCAGGACACCCGGATTCAAAACAGAATGAGGACTGCATGATGATACCGGGAGCCTGTCATTATGTAACCGATGCGGATGGCAGGCGGATTGCTGTGCAGATTGATATTCATCTGTTTGAAAAAATGCTGGCTGCCTGTGAGGAATTTGAGGATATTCAGGCATATGATGAAGCAAAGAAACAGGTGGCATCTGAAATTGAGGCAGGGAATTTCTCAACTTTGAATGAATATCTGGCAGAAAAAGACAAATAAAGATGGCTTATACCATTATCATCCCGAATTCTGTCAGAAAAGACCTTGACCGTCTTCCAAATTCCGCATTCAGAAAAGTACTGCTTCTGCTGCATCAGCTTGAAGTCAATCCCCGCCCTTCCGGGTGCAAAAAACTGAAAGGACGGAATGCCTGGCGCGCAAGGGCAGGGGATTACCGGATCATTTATGAAATTGAAGATGAAAATGTAAAGATAATTCTTGTCAAAATCAGGCATCGGAAAGAAGTATACAGATAAAAAAATTGAAGACCTTCCTTAATTTCCCATGTTCCCATGCTTTGCGCGGGAACGGGATAAATAAAATGCCACCGGAACCTGACGGACTTCCGATTCTGTAAAACTTTCAGATTGCAGCTTCATAGGGTTATGCACAGAAAACCTGACCCGGCAGTCCGGCAATGAAATAAAGATACAAAACCGGATTGTAAACCAAAGAGCAAAGGCTAGCATATGTCCATTTTTCAGAAATCAGTGATAAAAAATTACCTGGCAGGCATTGACAGAGAGCAGTCTGAAAAAGCCTATGAGATATTTCAGAAAAATTATTCCCCGGAAAAGATTGAGATCATTAAAAAACTCAAAGAAGAGGAATACCAGGACGGTTTTTTACGGGATATTTTTGCGGATGTGCTGGGCTATACCCTTAAACCGGAGGAAGGTTTTAATCTGGTGCGGGAATTCAAAAATCAGTCGGATGCCGGAAAAGCGGACGGCGCGATACTGAAAAAAGATAAGGCAATTGCAGTGATCGAACTGAAATCAGCAAAAACAAAAGATCTGAAGATGATTACAGAGCAGGCTTTCAGTTACAAAAACAAGCAGCCGGGCTGCAAATATGTCATTACCTCCAATTTTCAGAAACTGCATTTTTATATTGATTATGCCAATGAATATGAAGAATTTGATCTCTTCCGCCTGGACCGGGAAGATTTTGAACGGATGTTTCTGATTTTATGCAAAGACAGTATTTTACATGACAGACCTGAAAAACTGAAAAAAGAGTCCGTAAGCCATGAAGAAAAGGTGTCAAAGCAGCTGTACGCGGATTATTCTGTTTTCAGGAAAAAACTTTTTGAAAATCTGGTCAGAAACAATCCGGAAATTGACAAACTGACGCTTTTTTCCAAATCCCAGACCCTGATTGACCGGTTTCTGTTTATTCTTTTTGCAGAAGACAAGGGGCTGCTTCCGCCCAATTCCATTAACCGCATTATTGAAAGATTTCATACCTTAAAAAGAGAGGATGCCTACAAACCCCTGTATGAAATATATAAACAGTATTTCGGTTATATGAATACCGGACGACCGGGAAAAAGGGCCGTAGATGATATTCCGGCATACAACGGCGGTCTGTTTTATCCGGATGAACTTTTGTATGATCTGAAAATTGATGATGATATTCTCATTGAAGACCTGCGGAAACTTTCCGCCTATGATTTTGACACAGAGGTGGATGTCAATATTCTGGGGCATATTTTTGAGCATTCCCTGTCGGAAATTGAGGAGACAACCGCAAGGATAAAAGGGATTGATCTGGATAAATCCAAAAGCAGACGCAAAAAAGACGGCATTTTTTACACTCCCCAGTATATTACCCAGTATATTGTGGATAATACCATCGGAAGGCTCTGCCGGGAGAAACGTAAAGAACTGGAGATGGAGGAGATTGAGGTTGATGACAGTTTTTATACGAAAAAAGGAAATCTGTCCAAAAAAGGCAGCGGGCTTTATCAGAAGACGGAGGATTACAAAAACTGGCTGCTGTCTTTAAAAATTCTTGATCCTGCCTGCGGCAGCGGGGCTTTTTTAAACCAGGCTTTATCGTTTCTTATCAGAGAGCATAATTTTATTATTGAAATTCAGACAGATTTGAAAAAAGGGCAGGTTTCCATGTTTAATGTGGAAAAGGCCGTTCTGGAAAATAATCTGTACGGGGTGGATATTAATGCAGAAAGCGTTGAGATTACAAAACTCTCCCTTTGGCTGCGAACAGCACACAGAGAGCGGAAACTTTCCAATTTAAACAGCAATATCCGCTGCGGAAATTCTTTGATAGACGATCCGGAAATTGCCGGGGATAAGGCTTTTCATTGGGAAAAGGAGTTTCCGGAGATTATGGAAAGCGGGGGCTTTGATGTGGTGATTGGGAATCCGCCGTATGTTCTTTGTCAGCCTTCAAACACAGAAAAGAAAACTCTTGAATTTTATAAAACTTTTGAGGCAGCAAGTTATAAAATAGACCTTTTTCATTTATTTTATGAAAAATCATTGAATTTATTGAAAATCAAGGGAAAACTTGGTTTCATTACACCAAACACTTTTTTAACAAATAAATACATCAAAAGTCTAAGAACTTTTATTTTAAACAATTCCAATATAGAACATATTGTTTTGTTTGATGATGGTGTTTTTCATGATGCAAGTGTAGATGTTTCAGCAATTATTTTATCTAAAGAAAAATTAAGCGGGAAAATTTCCATTTCAAAAATGAGCAAAAAAGGCTTAATTTTTCAAATCAATCATAAAAATCAAATAGATTGGATTAAAAATGAAGATCATATTTTCAATGTAAAAGATGAATTTATCAATATTGATAAAGATGGTTTTATTCCTTTAAAGGAAATTGCCAGCGTAACTTTTGGCCTTCAAACAAAAGATAAAAAAGAATTTGTTGCAGAATTCAAAAAAGAGGATGATTGGGAAAAATGCTTGACCGGAAAAAATATAAACAGATATTTTTTAGAAAAAACAGAATTATATTTTAAAAATAAGCCTGACATTGTTAAAGCTGGCGGTTCATGGGATATGAACATACATCATTCAAAGAAGATTGTTGTAAGGCAGATAGGAAATCCTGAACCCATTTTTGCCTTTGACAACATTGGAATTGCAGCTTTAAACACAATGTACTGCATTGTTTTGTATTCTGAGGAATATTCATATAAATATCTTCTGGCAATCTTAAATTCATCTTTCATGAAAAAATACTGGCAATATCATTATTCTGATAATAAACAATTATTTCCAAAAATTAAAGGTTATCAGATTAAAGAAATTCCAATCAAAGAAATCAAAAAAGAAGTTCAGCAACCCTTCATCAAAAAAGCCGACATCATGCTCTCAAAAAACAGGGAACTCCATGAACTGAAAACCGGTTTCCTCAATTTTTTAACAGGCGAATTAAGCCCTCAAAAAATCAGCAAAAAACTGCAAAACTGGAATGAACTTGACCCGGAACAGTTTACAAAAGAAATAACAAAATGCAAAGTCAGGGAAATAAACCTGAAAGAACGCAGGGAATGGCAGGATTATTTTACGGAACAAAAAGAAAAAGCCCATAAAATAAAATCCCTCATTGACAGCACCGACAAAGAAATTGATAAAATGGTATATGAACTTTACGGACTTACACCGGAAGAAATAAAAACCGTGGAGTCAATGAAATGAATGACAGTGTGCAAGAAAATATTTTTGGGATTGCATTGAGGTTGGGGTTCGTTCCTCCCCCCAACCTCAATGCCGTTACGGAAAAGGTATTTTTGGAAAGCCCTGAAAGGGCGCATTGGTATAGCCCGGGGCAAAGCCCTCATCGTTATACATAAAATTGAAATCCGCGCAGCAGAATCTGTCCCGTAGGGACGGCAGACCCCCCGACGGGATAAACCGGATATGTTTTTTTCTGCCGTCCCTCCGGGACTGTTATATTTTTTTATCCCGGACCCGGCAATGAATTGCCGGGCTATTGTCTTTCACCCCTACGGGGTTAAAGCAATGAATTGCCGGGCTATTGTCTTTCACCCCTGCGGGGTTAAAGCAATGAATTGCCGGGCTATTGTCTTTCACCCCTGCGGGGTTAAAGCAATGAATTGCCGGGCTATTGTCTTTCACCCCTGCGGGGTTAAAGCAGCAGAATCTGTCCCGGAGGGACAGCAGATAATAGCCCGGCAGTTTACTGCCGGGAATCACAGAGAAAATATTTCAGAGTCCCGTAGGGACGGCAGAGAAAACAGAATTATCATTTATGAATCTTAAGAAATATCAAATTATTCCGGATACAAATGTCCTTGTCACCGCGTTATGTTCCAGGCAGGGTTTGTCGGAATTTTTGCAAATAACAGGAGAAATTCCATGATAGAAATGAAAATAAAACTACCTGAAAAACTGCATCAGAAAGTGTGGGAATTCTCAGAAAAACAGCATATCCCCATTGATGAAATCATTGCTGCCTCATTGATTCAGAAGCTGTCTTTTATGATACCTGATCCATATCTGGAAGAAAGAGCAATACGGGCGACCGGCAAAGGTTTATCCGGGGTTCTGTCCCAGGTTCCGGATGTGCCGCCTGAGGATTATGACAGGCTTTGAAGATGCTGTATATCCATAGAGATGTTTGTAAAGTCCCTTCGGGGCTTTCCTTAACTCAATGGCATTGAAGTTAAGGAAAAGGTATTTTGGGAAAGCCCTGAAAGGGCGCATTGGTATAGCCCAGGGCAAAGCCCTGGGAAAATTGAATAAAATATAATCCAAGCCCTGAAAGGGCGCATTAAAAAAAGGATGCCGATAATGTTGATTATGAAGATTATCACTGAGGACAATTATGATGATGCACAATCCCCCCCATCCCGGAGAAATTCTGAAATCTTTATGTCTCGAACCTCTCGGACTGAGTATTGCAGAGGCAGCCGGGGCACTTGGCGTAAGCCGGAAAAAACTGTCTGATATTGTAAAAGGACGCGCCCCTGTCACTCCTGATATGGCTGTCCGTCTTTCCATTGCCTTTGAAACCACTGCGGAAAGCTGGATGAATCAGCAGGTTCAGTATGATCTGTATCATGCGGCGCAGCATATCGGCGAAATGCGTGTCAGAAAACTGGTGAATATTCACCCGGAGTACGCCTGACCCGGCAATCCGGCGACTAAATAAAATTCTTTACGGAAACATTGCGTTTCTTTGTGCCTGAAAATTTTTCCGGTTTTTATCGGATTCTGAAATACAGTTTATCAGCATATACAACGGCAACAATTTTACATTACTGAAGGAGAATCATGGCAAAACAGATACAGACAGCAATTTCGCCCACACGGGCCGAGGATTATTCCGAATGGTATCAGCAGGTGGTAAAGGTGTCGGAACTGGCAGAACGTTCGCCGGTGCGGGGATGTATGGTCATCAAACCCTGGGGATATTCCCTTTGGGAAAATATCCAGCGGGAACTGGATGATCTTTTCAAGGAAACCGGCGTGAAAAACGCCTATTTCCCGCTTTTCATCCCCTTAAGTTTTCTGGAAAAAGAAGCCGAGCATGTGGAAGGATTCGCCAAGGAATGCGCGGTGGTCACCCATCACCGGCTGGAAAAAAATTCCCAGGGCAGACTGATTCCGGCCGGGGAACTCACAGAACCCCTGGTGGTGCGTCCCACATCCGAAACCATTATCGGGGATTCCTTTTCCAAATGGGTCAGCAGTTACCGGGATCTGCCCCTGCTCATCAACCAGTGGTGCAATGTGGTACGCTGGGAAATGCGCACCCGGATTTTTTTACGGACCAGTGAATTCCTGTGGCAGGAAGGCCATACCGTCCATTCCACTGCCGAAGAGGCCATCGCCCGTACCCGGCTCATGCTGGACATCTACGCGCAGCTGGCCGAGGAATACCTGGCACTGCCCGTCATCCGGGGACGGAAAACAGCTTCCGAACGATTTCCGGGTGCGGTGGATACCCTTTGTATTGAGGCCATGATGCAGGACTGCAAAGCCCTGCAGGCCGGAACCTCCCACTTTCTGGGGCAGAATTTTGCCAAAGCCTCCCAGATAAAATTCCAGAATGCACAGGAAAGCGAGGAATATGCCTGGACCACCTCCTGGGGCGCATCCACCCGGCTCATCGGCGGTATCATTATGGCCCACGGGGATGATGACGGCATTATCCTTCCCCCCCGTGTGGCCTCCTCCCATGTGGTACTGCTGCCCATCTTCCGCAAGGAAGAGGAACGGCAGACCGTGATGGAATATACCCGGAGACTTGCAAAGGAACTGCGGGCTTCCTATTATCATCATTCCCGCATCCGGGTGGATATTGACGAGCGGGATATCGGCGGGGCAAGGGGATGGGACTGGATTAAAAAAGGCATTCCGATCCGGGTGGAAATCGGGCCCAGGGACATTGCCGAAAACTCCGTATTCATGGCCCGGCGGGATATGGGGCATAAAGAAAAACGCTCGCTGAAACGGGAGCAGTTTGTAAAAGAACTGCCCGGCATTCTGGATGAAATTCAGCAGAACCTCTATGAACGGGCTGTGAAATTCCGGGAGGAAAACACCCGGTCAGATCGGAAGACCAAAGACTTTTATGCGTATTTCACGCCTGTAAACAGCGAAAAACCGGAAATCCACGGCGGATTTGCCCTTTCCCACTGGTGCGGTTCCGCAGACTGCGAGACAAAAATCAAAGAGGAACTGCAGGTGACCATCCGCTGCATCCCCTTTGACAGCGTATCCAAAGGAAAAAACTGTATCTGCTGCGGAAATCCCGGCACAGAACGGGTGGTGTTTGCAAAGGCGTATTAGGGGGCGGAGAATAGGATGCAGGTCGGATCAGACTTTGCCAATCCGACCTGCGGACAGAGCTTTGCCAATAAAAAATTAAGATTTTTTATCAGCGAAAGTGAATTACATTATGGAATTATTACAAAGTATTCAGAAACTCCCCAAAAATGAAAAACTGCTGATTATGGAATATCTGTGGGAAAATCTGTCTGAAGATAACAATGAATTTGAATCTCCTGAATGGCATAGGAATGCTTTGGCCGAAACAGAAAAAAGACTGGAAAACGGGGAGGAAAATATAATTGACCGGACCGAAGCCAAAAGACAGTTAAGGAAAACGTTTGAATGAAGATCAGAATATTATCTTCAGCATACAATGATTTGCAGATTGGCAGAAAATAAAATTAAATCAAATGCTTATAACCTGAATTATTCATAAATCAGTTTTTTACAGTAAATACAGGAAGACACAAAAAACTGAGTTTTGCAGCCGTATTTTCGTATAAGCAAAATAATCAGCAGTTTATCTGCCAGAGGCTAAAACGTGTGAATAATGCAGGATAAAAAAATGCGAAACTATAGTAATAAAAACATATCTTATAACCGAAAGATAAACAGATCATGATCCGCATCAGTGAAATTATTGACAGGATGTTGGAAAACAACCCGGACGCAGACCTGGATATTATTGATCGGGCCTATGTGTATTCCGCCAGGGTACATGACGGCATGGTGCGCCTGTCCGGAGAACCCTATCTTTCCCATCCGCTGGAAGTTGCCGGAATTCTGGCAGATATGCGCCTGGATTCTGTCAGTATCGCGGCAGGACTTCTCCACGATGTGGTGGAGGATACCCACGCCACAGTGGAAGAAATTGAGCAAATGTTCGGTCCGGAGGTGGCCCACATTGTTTCAGGGGTTACCAAACTGAGCGAGGTGGATGCCATCAGCGCGCAGGCCCGGCAGGCCGAGAGCATCCGGAAAATGCTGCTGGCCATGGCCGATGATCTGCGGGTGATTCTCATCAAACTGGCAGACCGTCTGCACAATATGCGGACACTGCAGTATCACCGGAAAGAAGAGAAAAAAGTAAAAATATCCCAGGAAACCCTGGATATTTATGCCCCCCTGGCCTCCCGGCTGGGAATATACTGGATCAAAAGGGAGCTGGAGGATACGGCTTTCAGATTTGTCCATCCGGAAGAATATGCAGAAATCGAAGGAATGGTCAGCAAAGACCTGGGCAACAGGGAAGGATTTATTGAAGATGTAAAAAAAATGATCCGGGAGGCAATGGATGCGGCCGGACTGAAATGCGAAGTGCTGGGACGTTATAAGCATTTCTACAGCATATACCAGAAAATGCGCACACAGAACCTGGAATTTAAAGATGTATATGACATCATGGCTTTCCGGATTATACTGGATACCAAGCCCCAGTGCTATGAGGCACTGGGAATTCTTCATACCATGTGGAAGCCCATTGACAATAAATTCAAAGATTATATCGGCCGCCCCAAACCCAATATGTACCAGTCTCTGCACACCACTGTCACAGGGCCTTTGGGGGAAAGAGTGGAAATCCAGATCCGGACAAATGAAATGGATCAGGTGGCCAATTCCGGTATTGCCGCACACTGGGGCTATAAGGAAGGCACACAGCCGGATGAAAATGTCAGTCAGAAATTTGCATGGATTCAGAATCTGGTGGAAAATCAGGCGGGCATCAAAGATCCGGAAGAATTTATGGAAAGCGTCCGCATTGATCTGTTTCCGGATGAGGTTTATGTGTTTACCCCCCTGGGAGAAATCAAATCCCTGGTCAAAGGTTCCACCCCCGTGGATTTTGCCTATCTGATCCATACAGAAATCGGCAATCAGTGCGTGGGGGCCAAGGTGAACGGTCATATTGTCCCTTTAAGTTACGAACTCAAAACCGGGGATCGTGTGGAAATCATGACCGCAGTCAATCACAATCCCAGCAAAGACTGGCTCAGTTTTGTCAAAAGCGTCAAAGCGCGCACCCGTATCCGCCAGTGGGTCAGAACCCAGGAAAAAGAGCGAAGCATCAGTCTGGGACGGGAAATGTGTGAAAAGGCATTCCGCAAGCATAAGCTGAATTATAATGAAAGTGTAAAATCCGGGGAAATGGAAAAAATCATATCGGATTTCGGCTTCAAATCTTTGGAAGACCTCATTGCCAATGTGGGTTACGGCAAAATCACCCCCCTGCAGATCATCCGGAAACTGCAACCCAAAGAAGAAGACGGGCATCAGCAGACCATCTTAAACCGTATCATTGAACGGGTGCGGAGGAAAAAAGACAGAACCGGTGTCAGTGTGAAGGGAATGGATGATATCCTCATCAGATTCGCAAAATGCTGCCAGCCGGTTCCCGGCGATGCCATTACCGGATTCATTACCCGCGGGCGCGGGGTTACCGTCCACAGGAAAAACTGCGTAAACACTTCGACATTAAATCCGGAACTGCAGATAGAAGTCAGCTGGAGTGATCATCCGAAGGAATCGGAAAATTATCCGGTGCGCATTTATATTGAATCTTACGACAGGGTCGGTCTTCTGGCAGATCTGACCGCCAATATCAGTAAAAGCGGTGCCAATATTGTCAATGCGCATTCGGAAATCCGGGAAGATAATACAGTGGAGAGTACATTTACGCTGGCCGTTAAGGACACCCGGCATTTGAAAAAGGTCTTAACGGCCATCAGAAAGGTTCGGTTGATAACACGGGTAAGCCGCCTGGATGCTTCATAAAACATCCTTCCGGAACCCGGGCCGGAACTTATGCGGACTTGACCACCCGGCCTT
Source organism: Desulfobacteraceae bacterium (assembly GCA_011390755.1). GTDB lineage: Bacteria > Desulfobacterota > Desulfobacteria > Desulfobacterales > Desulfococcaceae > JAABRU01. The sequence continues at coordinate 32,273 of JAABRU010000053.1, forward strand.
TTTTAATACAGCTGGTACAGGCAAGCATTTTTTTCACTCTGCCGTTATGCAGTGCGCGCACCCGCTGCAGATTGGGATTGAAACGGCGTTTGTTCACATTGTGGGCATGACTGACATGGCAGCCGACCATGGGTTTTTTTCCGCAAAACTCACACATTCTGGACATAATCATTTCTCCTTATCATTAGGGATTATTCAGTATTCTGTTTTTAACAAACTGACTATCATAGTTCAAAAATCAGCAAAAGTAAACAGAATTTTTCCGGAAAACCGGAAAAACTACTGCACTGTTATAACAATATGTTTTCACCCTCCCTCAGGGACAATGCTGTTGTCTTAAGCCTTTTTCTCCTCTTCCCCGGCGGGGGGAGGTCGGGAGGGGGGAGAAAGCAGCATCCACCCTCCCCCTGCCCTCCCTGAGGGAGGGGAGTTTTAGTGTACGAGGCAGAGCCTCGCCCCCCTGCGTTCCCAGGCAGAGCCTGGGAACGAGTTGAAAGCCCTGAAAGGGCGAATTAATAAAAAAGTGTCGGGTGTCCGGTGTCAGGTGTTCGGTGTCGGGTGTCCGGTGTCGGGTGTCAGGTGTTCGGTGTAAGGTGTTCGGTGTCAGGTGTTCGGTGTCAGGTGTTCGGTGTCAGGTGTTCGGTGTTCGGTGTCAGGTGTTCGGTGTCCGGTGTTCGGTGTCAGGTGTTCGGTGTCGGGTGTTCGGTGTCCGGTGTTCGGTGTTCGGTGTCGGGTGTTCGGTGTCAGGTGTTCGGTGTCGGGTGTCCGGTGTTCGGTGTCGGGTGTTCGGTGTCAGGTGTTCGGTGTCGGGTGTCAGGTGTTCGGTGTCAGGTGTTCGGTGTCGGGTGTTCGGTGTCCGGTGTCTTAACCCCCCCCCTCCCTGAGGGAGGGAGACCGTCATTAACGGATTTGACCCACCACCAAAAATATTGAAAGAATTGAGATATACATGCTTCTCTTTGAAACAAATCCCATGAAAATACGCTTTTTTTATTTCATCATCACCCTTGTTCTCTGCACAGTTTCCGGAATTGTGCCGGTTTCCGGACAAAACAGCACAGGGGGAAAAGCGAAGTCTCCGGAACAGAGTGCAACTGCCTCTGATGTGCCCGGAAACACGGAAGACAGCAGTGTCCTGCAAAAAAAATTCCCGGATTCGGAAAAAGAGGAAACAGAAGGGGAAAATACGATCATGACCACCCTCAGGGACCTGATCCGGGCCGCAGAAAATACGGAAAAAAAGCTGAAAGAAAAAAAGAAAGAACAGCTTTCGGCCAAAAACCCGGAAGAAAAAAAACGGATGGAGGGAGAAATTGCAGAACTTCAGCGAATCAGAAAAGAGCTGGACAAAAATCTGGAACAGATTGTCACCAGCACCGAATCCGGTACATTTGACGCGGAAAAAGAAGCAGATTCATTTAACTGGAAAGATGAAATTCTGAATCTGGTGGGCCCCCTGCTCCATGAAGTGAAAAAAATGACGGAACGGCCCCGGAAGATAGAAAAACTGCGCAGTGAAACAGCCTATTACGAACAGCAGCTTCGTTCGGTTGCCAAAGCAGTGGGAAATATTGAGGAACTGCTCAAACAGGCGGAAAAAGAGGATAAAATTCTCAAAAATCGTCTGGAAAAATGGAAAAAAAACTGGGCAGACAAAGAAATACAGATCATCAATCAGATCAAAGTCAACCGCTATCAGCTGGATGAAATACTCAACGAAAAACAGTCATTATGGTTTTCTGTCCAATCCCTTCTCCGCTCTTTTTTTAAATCCCGCGGAAAAAATATGGTACTGGCAGTGCTGAGCTTTGCCGCATTATTTATATCCCTCCGCCTGATTCACCGTTTCATTCATGCTGCCAGTCCGCTGCACCGGAGGGGAAGACATCTTTTTATTATCCGACTGCTGGATGTATTATACCATCTGTTTACCATCATCGGTTCTGTCTGCGCGCTGCTGGCGGTTTTATATGTTTCAGGTGACTGGCTGCTGCTGAGTCTGGCAATTATTTTTATGCTGGGTCTGGCCTGGACAGCCAAAACCGGACTGCCCCTTTTCTGGAAGCAGATCCAGCTGATGCTGAACCTGGGCATGGTGCGGGAAAATGAGCTTCTGGTATATCAGGGAATTCCCTGGAAGGTCATTTCCCTGCATATTTATGCCCTTCTGGAAAACCCGGCCCTTTCTACCGGCATAATCCGGCTTCCGCTCAGCAAAATAATGGAACTTCATTCCCGCCCCTTTCAGGAAAACGAACCCTGGTTCCCCAGCCGTGTGAAAGACTGGGTGCTGCTTTCGGACGGGACTCTGGGCAGGGTGATTTCCCAAAGTCCGGAAATGGTGCAGATCAAACTCCGCAGGGACGGATGGAAAACATACACCACTCCGGATTACCTGGCGATGACACCCCAGAACATTACAAAAGAATTCTGCCTGCGGGTCAGTTTTGGTATTGATTACAGACATCAGGCCCATATTACAAGGGAGATACCGGAAAAACTGAAAATTTCCCTGGAGGCGGGGCTGAAGGCAGAAGGTTATGAAGGCGCGGTGACAGAGCTGATTGTCGGCGCGGAAGAAGCCGGGGAATCCAGTCTGAACCTGCTGATTATCGGTCATTTTCACGGGAAAATTGCAAAATACTATTACAGAGTGAGAAGGAATATACAAACAATCTGCATAGAAACCTGCACAGCCAACGGCTGGATGATTCCCTTCCCCCAGCTTACGGTGCATATGGAAAATAACGGAAAACAGAGGAGGGCAAATCCCCTAAGGTGATTTCCTGAAAAAAATGTACCGGAGGAGTGCCAAACGTTCGGCGGAGCTCACGTCGGGGCAGGAAAGACTTCGGCGGGCCCAGTCGAGTCGTTTGGCAGTGTCTGACAGACGGCAGTCCGCTTACAGACTTTCCGTTTGTCAGCAGATCGGAAAGTTTCCCCCGGATACGGTTTTACGACTGTCCGGGAGTGCAAAAATTGTATTTCTGCACGGCAGCATCTCCCGGTAACCCCATGCAAAAATACAATTTTTGCACTCCTCCGGAAACTTTTCGATCTGCTGATACCAGAGAACTCTCATTCATCAGGGTTTGACCCGCTACCGGATATTTTAATTATACCATGTCCCTGAATACAATGCTGATCAGAAATCCCGATATTTTATCCACTGCATTTGAAAGCGGAGGGGCTGTTTTGTTTAATATCTCCGACAGAAGGGCATATCTTCTGAATAAAACAGCCTGGCAGATTTTTCTTCTCAGCGACGGAGAAAACACAGCAGAGGATACAGCCGCTATCATCGCGGAAATGTACGGAACAGACAAAGAAACGCTACGAAACGATATGGAAAAAATACTGACGCAGTTTGTAAAGAAAGGAATTCTCCTTCATGAAAAAAGATGATACATGGAAACCCAGAGTGAAAAAACATATTGTTTTCCGGGAAGAAGATGAGGGGGCCTTTCTCTTCGACCCCCTCACAGATGAACTCCGCTGCCTGAACCAAAGCGCGTCCCTCATATTCCCCCTGCTGGACGGGCGGCACTGCGTTGGGGATATACTCCGGAAACTGGAAAAAGCATACTCCCGAAAGGACACAGAGGGGCTGCGGCAAGACCTGATTTCTTTTTGGGACGCACTTGCGGAAAGAGGTCTGACAGAAAATGACTGATGCGCGTTTTCCGAAAATTCCCCGGGTTCCCATTTCCCTTTTTATTTCCATTACCTCAAAATGCAATCTGCACTGCCGTCACTGCTCCGTATATTCCGACCGTCTGGACTACGGCCCGGATCTGACAGCAGAACAGTGGCTCGGATTTATTGATGAGATTGCCCGCCTGAAAATTTTCAGGGTCAAAATCAGCGGGGGCGAACCCTTTGCGCGGGAGGATATATTTGATATTCTGGATGCCATCTATGGGAAACCTGTCCGTTTTTCCATCAATACCAACGCCATATTCATTGATGCCCCCAAAGCCCGGCGGCTTGCCGGATATTTGGATAAACTGGATGATATTATGGTCAGTCTGGACGGGGCAGATGCCCCGACCTATGAGGCTTTGCGGGGGAAAGGAACATTTGACCGGGCCATGGGGGGAATCCGTGAGCTGGTCTGCCATGTGGGAAAAATCTGCGCCTACTGCACGGTAAACCGTTATAACTGCCGGAAACTGGAAAAAATTGCCCGGCTGGCAAAGGACACGGGTATCGGAAGCCTGAAATTCAATGAACTGCTCAAAGGGGGCCGGGGGCAGAAATATTATGCCGAACTCGGGCTGAACAAAAAGGAAAAGATCCGGATAATGGGAGAACTGAAAGAAATGCAGCGGGAATACCCCTTTATTTCCGGCACACTTTTACAGACAGAAGAAATTTTCAGCAATATCCGGAGCAGAATGCAGCAGAAACAGGGGGACAGTTTTTATGCCGAATCCTGTCTTTCGGGCTGCGGTGCCCTTTTGCAGGAATGCGCCATAGGTCCCGACGGCCGGGTGACTCCCTGCGACCGGCTTCCGGAATTCATCGCGGGGCATATTCTCCGCACCCCTTTGGACAGAATATGGCGGGAATCCGTGAAATTGCAGGAGTTCCGCAAACGGTTTTCCACGCATCTTTCGGATCTGGATACCTGCCGCTCCTGTGAATATATTCCCTTCTGCACCGGCGGATGCCCGGCTTCCGCATGGCCGGTTTACGGTTCATTGCTGGCAGCGGACCCCACCTGCTGTTACAGAAATTTCCAAAATGAATATGAGGAAAGATGTAAATGAGGGATGAAACTCCGCTTCCTGTCTATCCTTTGCGCTCCCTGTATCTTTATCTGAGCGGGGGCTGCAATCTGCGCTGCGCGCACTGCTGGCTGTCCCCGGAGCATATTTCCCGGAAACCGGATCGGGAAAGGGATCAGACAGGGGAAATCCGCGCGGAGGATGTGAAAAAACTGATCCGTCAGGCGCGCCCTCTGGGACTGGGCCGCATCAAACTGAGCGGAGGAGAGCCTTTTCTCAACCCGGATATCCTGCCCATTATCCGGGAAATCTCGGATGCGGAAATCCCCATGGATATAGAAAGCAACGGAACCCTGATTGACAGGGGCACTGCGCGCTTTCTCGGGGAAATGAGGGTGGAGCAGGTCAGTATCAGTCTCGACAGTTCCCGGCCGGAGTATCACGACCGGTTCCGCGGAGTCAAAGGTGCGTGGGAAAAGGCCCTTGGGGGAATCCGTCTGATGACTGCCGGGGGAATAAATGTGCAGATCATCATGAGTCTGCTTGCCGACAATGCCGGGGATTTGGAAAACATGATCCGGCTGGCCGGAGAATCCGGGGCGGCTTCGCTGAAAATCAATCCGGTCATGCCTGTGGGACGGGGGCAGAAACTGCGGGAACAGGGGAAAACCCTGCCCCTGCCGAAACTGCTCGGACTGGCATCATGGGTGGAAAAGGAACTGAGTTCCCAATACGGGATTCAGGGGATTTTTTCCCTGCCGTCCGCATTCACTCCCATCCGCTCATTTATCCGCCATGCGCATTCCGAATGCCGTATTCTCAACATTCTGGGCATCCTGCACACCGGGCAGATTTCCATATGCGGCATCGGAAAAGCAGAACCCCGGCTGATCATGGGAAATATCCGGGAGGATGATCTGGCGGTTCTGTGGGCCGGACATCCGCTTCTCACATACCTTCGGGAAAATATCCCCGGAAAACTGAAAGGCATCTGCGGACGGTGCATCCTCAAAGGACTGTGTCTGGGAACATGCCGGGCACACGCTTTTGTCATGTCCGGTGATCTTGCCGCACCCTACTGGATATGCCAGGAGGCGTATGAACAGGGGCTTTTTCCAAAAACGCGTATGCTGGAATGCGCGTAAGCATACCATAAGCATAAAATGATTATCCGCATTGCAGGAATCCGCATCAGGGCGGAAATACAGGGGCCGTATCTGGAACAGCTGAAACAGGGAATCCGCAGACATTTTCCTTCCTTTCTGTCCGGGGAACCCTCCGCTGATTTCCGTCTCAAAGTCTATCCTGCTGCACGTCTTCCCCTGCAGGCACTTCTGGGGAAAAATGATATCCGGGATTTAAAAAAAATCGTGAAAATGCTGGAAGGCAGATTCCCTTTTGGCAAAATCCCCCTGCCCGCAGGGAGCGGATCCGCTGCTTGCGAAAGAACAGATAAGGGACCGGAATCCCTGTTTGCCCCTTATCTGAATGCATTTGAAAAGGGGAAAATATCCGTCATTCCCCATAAATATTTTCTCATGGCCCTGGATCCGGAAAATTTTTCGGGAGCAGTTCTGATTTTCGGCAGCAGTCCGCGGGAATATGAACATGCGTTCATTCTTGCACTTCAGGCCGCATTCAGTCTGACGGTCTCCTCTTACCGCTGCATCATGTTTCATGCCGCTGCAGTACAATGGAATAAAAATGCATACCTGTTTCCCGGTATTTCCGGAGCGGGCAAAAGCACCCTGGTATCTTCCTTTCCGCAGAAATCCCGCCTTGCCGATGACGGGATATGCTGCCGCTGCACAGGGGCGGGATACCGCCTGTTCCCCACACCCTTTACGCAGAACATTTCCCCTTTTCAGACAGAAAAAGGGATTCCTTTGAAAAAAATATTCTTTCCCGTGCAGCATTCATCCACATATTCCCGCTCTCTTTCTCCTGAAGCCGCCCTGTGTGAAATCCTGCATCATCATATTCATTTTTTCCGCTATTTCCCGGCAGAGCAGGCGGGGCAGACCTTTGATACGGCCGCGGATCTGGTCAGACAAATCCCGGCATATTATTTTTATTTTACAAAATCTTTTGATTATGCAGCCTTCATTCAGGCAGATTTTCAGTAATAGACATTATCGGAAATAACATTCGGTATTTCTTAACCCCGCAGGGGTGTCAGATAATAGCCCGGCATTTTAATGCCGGGATACAGTGAACCAATACACAGAAG
>JAABRU010000183.1 GCA_011390755.1 Desulfobacteraceae bacterium
CATAATATCGCCTTTTTTGCCCGGAAGGATACCGGCCTTTCCCATAACAGAAACAGAATGCACATTCATCTGCTCACTGTATCCGTCTTCAGTGCAGGGATTCAGCAGATTGTCCATGACCTCAAATGCCTGGGTTCCGAAAGCATAATCCATCACCAGAATCACCGGAAACTGCGCGTTGTCCGACGGCAGTCCGATGGTCAGTTCCGGGTGGAATTTCAGGTTTTTCAGATATACCGTATCAATGATCTGGCAGTCAATATGGGTTCCGGAGCGATCCGGCAGCAGATACATTCCTTTTTTTTCGGCAAAGCGGAAAACCACATCACTGCGTTCCCGGATGAGCCGGACCAGATCAAATAAATCCGAAATACCCTCTCCCCGCCGGTCGGCCCTGATGGCCGCATATCCGTAAAGCAGATTCACCACACTGTGCATGTTGGCGCTGATGATGTGCATGGGGCGTTTGTCCAGATGCAGTTCTTTCAGTTTTTCTTTGATATCCGCGGCCCATTTTGCACCGTATTTCTGATGACCGATGATATTCATCAGGGAAGGGGTCAGGTGAACAATAATGGCATTGGCAGGGGATGCCTGCTCTTCGTCCATGCGTTTTCCCAGATAGTAAATCAGGGAAAACAGCCCTTCATTGCTTTGATGCTCCTGCCGGTATTTTTCAAAATGCAGATAGGATATCAAAGAAAACTGAAAAGGTCTGCCCAGAATAAGGCTCAGATTCCATACGGCCTGTTCCAGCGCCGGACTGGTCAGCATTTCTTTTTTCTGCACGGTATTTTCCAGTTCTGTCCATTCCGCGGTACTGTTTCCCGCACTGTCCCGAATGCGTTTCCGGATTTTTCCGGCTTCAATATTCAGGAAGGTCAGATGGGTCAGAATATCATAAATCTCTGTCAGTCCCCGTGTGATGGTAAAGCAAATCTCTTTTTTGCTGATGCGGTAGCAGGTTCTCCGTCTTTTCAGGGGGATAATTTTTTCAAAAGCACCGTGGCCGAAATTTTCCTCTTCGGTCAGGATGATACGGGTGCATTCCTCTATGCCCCTGGGCAGTCTGTCAATGACATATTCCAGTCCCCTGAGTTCCACCACCCGCGGGTCATTCATACTCCCGTAAATTTCAGGACTGAGACTGATTAACTGCTCGGCAATGGACTGTCCCAGTTTTTCCGAAGGGCGGTAATATCCCCGCAGTGCCAGTGCATGGGCAATGGTCCGGAAAGACTGCACTGCCAGTCTGGCTCTCTGCGCTCTGGTTAAATCCTGCATTCTGCACCTCCTTATTTATTGTAACAGCACCACACACATGGCGGCAATGCCCTCCCCTTCTCCGATCATACCCAGTCCTTCGGTTGTGGTGGCTTTGATATTGACACAGTTTTCTGCAATGCGGAGGGCAGCAGCAATATTTTTCCGCATCTCCTCCCGGTAGGGGGATATTTTCGGTGCCTGGGCAAAAAGGGTTGTATCCAGATTCACCACCTGAAAATTCTTTTCCCGAATAAGTTCATCAGAGCGCAGCAGCAGTTTCATGCTGTCAATGTTTTTATACTGCGGGTCCGTATCCGGAAAATGAAAGCCGATATCCCCCAGTCCCGCAGCGCCCAGCAGGAGATCGGAAGAGCCATGCAGCAGCACATCCGCATCCGAATGTCCCAGCAGTCCCCTGTCAAAAGGGATGGAAACACCGCCCAGAATCAGTTTCCGCCCTTTCACCAGCTGATGTACGTCATATCCCAAACCGATCCGCATGAAAGACCTCCTTTGTCTGATTTCCGTATCCCGATTCCTTATTCCCCATTCTGCAAAACTCAGCAGATCGAAAAGATTCTGTTTCCGGCCGGCAGCGCATCCCTTTCAGACCCCCCTCCCTGGGGGAAGGTGAAAATCAGCCTTTCCCCCTCTCCCCCGTCACGGGAGAGGGGGAAATTCAGGAAGTTTTCAAACTACTGAAACTGTCTTCCGAATCCTTTCAAGCACCGCATCCACGCTTTCCTCCCGGAAGAGCAGGCCATGCTGCGCATAGGAATCAAATATATTTCCCGCATCAAAACGGAAAAGGATCACCGGACACCTGCTTTTCAGGGCCAAAGCAATTTCCGAAACCGTTCCGCATCCGCCCGGACAGGCCACGATTATATGCGCGGAAAGCACGTTGATGGCATTTCTGGCACTTCCCATACCCGTAAGCACCGGGATACGGATATAGTCCGATACCCGGTCAGCATGATCATCGGGCAGGATGCCGACTGTCATTCCGCCTTCTTCAAACGCGCCCTGCGCGGAAGCATCCATAATCCCCGAATTCCTGCCGCCGTTTAAAAGAATCCAGCCCTGTTTTGCAATTCCTCTCCCCAGTTCCCGGGCATTTTCCAAATCTTCGGCACCGGCGCTTCCCCCGCCCATTACCCCGATAATCACTGATTTCATCTTCATTTTATCATCCGTTTTATGATAATGCGGGTTAAGGTGTAATGTAGCATATAGTTTTTCAGATAATTAATTGCATAAAATGGTGTTTTTATCTATCTGAAATTATGATGAATACCATTTTGAAAAACTGCAATTATTTTTCTGAAAATCTATAGTGCTTTGTCAGAGCTAAAAATCAGGGTTGGGCATCGCATTATTTATTTACACAGTTATAAACTGAAATCCGTTTACCCTAAAATTAAGCTATGACAATGCAATAGTCTTTGATAAAATTGTTTCATATTGATTATATTCAGTATTTTATTCAGAGAAATCCGGAGTGCGAAAGTTGGCGGAGCGGTTTTTCGCACTCCTTTCCCAAAGACTGTGAGCCTATCCGAAAACCTGTTTACCGGTATCCCAACCCCTCGTTTTAAGAGGATTTAAAAATTGGTTTCGGAGGTTTTCGGATAGACTCTGTATTACATTACTGTAAAATCATCATCAGCATTATATGCTCAATGCTGTTGCCTTAAAAAAAACCGGAGTCCCGGACGTAGATTTTGGCACTCCGGTTTTTCTAAATAATTTCAGTGTGTCAAACTGTAAGCTTGACACGCCTCCGAACGTAAGGCAGCAGCATTGATTATATGCTTTCAGATGACAGCAGTATTTCCAGTTCTTTTTTTGTAAAAGGTTTGGGGACAATTCGGTGAATGTCGGCCGCGGCAGTTTTCTGATTGATATAATCATTTTTATAAGATGTCAGCAGAATTTTTCTGGCACGCGGCTGCGTTTTCCCGATTGTTTTGAAAAAATCCATTCCGTTCATTCCGGGAAGCCAGTAATCACAGATAATAATATCATATTCATTTATTTTAAGCATTTCAAATGCTTCTTCTGCACTTCCAAAAGATGTCAGACGGATATTTTTTCCCTGTACATGGAAAAACAGCGATAAGGCCCGACTCAGATCTTTATCATCGTCTATAATCAATATGGAGGAAGGTGCTGGTATATTCATATCTCATTGCCATTTATTAAATACCTGAAATTCCCCCTCCCTCAGGGCAGTGCTGCTGACGTAAGGCGGAGGAGTGTTGATATTACAGTATTTACAGCACAAAATATGCCAGGATGCACATATAAAAAAAATCAAATACTTATCAGACTCCCCCTTACGAAACGGTACAAATTTTGCTGCTTTGATTACATTTTTGTACACAAATCTGTAAAAAGAACCATCTGTGCATTTATATAATTGAAATTATTCAGTATATAACATTGCAAAAAACTGCATACAGAATTGTGTCCGGGGAGGAAAGGTCAGTCCTTGCCCAGTTTTTTGCGGCGGTAGCGGAATGTGGAATATTTGATATGCAGCAGTTCGGCAGCGCGGGTTTCATTGCCGCCGGTTTTATCCAGCACCGCCCGGAAGTATTTTTTTTCTACATCCCTCAGCACTTCCGCAAGATCAACACCTTCTTCCGGAATATGCAATATTCTGTTTTTAGACAGAAAAACACTGTCACTGTCTTCGCTGCAGTCAGGCGGCGGGAGAATCCCGAGGTCTGCCGGGCCCGGTTCCGCCCCGTTTCCCATGAGAACAGCTCTTTCCACAGCATTTTTTAATTCCCTGACATTCCCCCGCCACTGGTGAGACAGAAGGGCTTTTTGTGCATCCTTTGAAAATCCTTTGATTTTTTTCCCAAATTTTTCTGCATAGGCCAGAAGGAAATGCCCGGCAATGAGCAGAATATCTTCCGGCCGTTCATTCAGGGAAGGCACCTCGATTTTTACCACACTGATCCGGTACCAGAGGTCTTCTCTGAAACTTCCTTTGGCGATCATGCTTTCCGGATCTTTATTGGTGGCAGATACAATGCGGGTATTGACTGCGATTTCTTTGGTGCCGCCGATTTTATAAAATTTGCCGCTTTCCAGAAAACGCAAAAATTTTGCCTGTGCCCCCGGACTCATATCCGCGATTTCATCCAGAAACAGGGTGCCGCCGTCTGCCTGTTCCATCAGACCTTTTTTCCCTTTGGCAGATGCACCGCTGAACGCGCCTTTTTCATATCCGAAGAGTTCACTTTCCACAAGATTCTCCGGGATGGCCGCGCAGTTGATGGAAACCAGGGGGCCTTTGAAACGGGGACTTCTGTAATGAATGGCTCCGGCAATCAGTTCTTTTCCGGTTCCGGATTCCCCCAGAATCAGCACCGGGGTATCCGGGCTGGCGGCCACTTTTTGCACAAGTTCCATAATATTCTGTGTTTTCCGGCTTTCCCCGATAAAAAAAGGCAGATTTTCCCGGAGATACTTTTCCTGCAGATCACGGATTTCCTTACGCAGGCGGATGGTATCAATGGCATTTTCCACTGTCAGTGAAAGACTGTCGGGCTGCACCGGTTTGACAACATAATCCTGGGCCCCGGCTTTCATGGCCGACACCACGGTCTGCACCTGGTCAAAAGCCGTAATCATAATCACTGCAGTATCCGGATATTTTTTTTTCACAATTTTCAGGACTTCAATACCGTTCATATCCGGCAGACCGATATCCAGCAGCAGCAGATCGCAGCATTTTTTTTCCAGGGCATTCAGCACGGTATGCGCGGAGAAAAAAATCCGGGTGCGGTAACGGTTCCCCAGTATCAGGGCGATTCCTTTTGCCAAAGACGTTTCGTCATCCACAATATATAAGGAAAATTCAGACACTGTCCTTCTCCTCCGGCACTTTTTCTGCCAGGGGGAAACGGATGCGTAATTCCGCACCGCCCCGGTCGCTTTTACCGACTTCCAGTGTGCCGCTGTGATCCCGGATAATCCGGCGGGTAATACTGAGCCCGATCCCCAACCCTCCGGGTTTGGTGCTGTAAAAGGGATTGAAAATCCTGTCCGTATCCCGGAAATCAATGCCGGGACCGGAATCCGCCACTTTTACGAGAATATACTTTTCTTCCCGTTCGGAAGAAACGGTGATACACTTATTGCCGATCTGTTTTTTCATAGCTTCGGCTGCATTGGAAATCAGATTCAGCAGCACCTGGGATACGGATTGGGATTCGAGCATACATTCCGGCAGGGTATCATCCAGTTTTTCCTCCAGGCAGATTTCCTCTTTCCGCAAAGTGGCGGCAGAAAGAGCCAGGGCCTCCCGGATGCAGGTATTGACCGAAGCAGGGCAGAGCTGCGGGGAGCAGGGCCGGGCAAAATCCACCACTCTTTTGACAATTTTTTCAATGCGTCCGGATGCAAATTCGAGCTCGGAAAGAATTCCGCCGATATGTTTTTCATCCCGCATATCGGGCCGATCCAAAAGATTTCCCAGTATTTTCAGGTATACATTGATGGTGGAGAGGGGATTGCGGATTTCATGGGCAATTCCTGCCGAAACACGGCCCAGGGAACTCATGCGGTCTCCGGCTTTCATGAGTTTCTCCATTTCCTGTTCCCGCAGTTTTTTTTGGATTTTTTCCAGTTTTTTCCGGTCGGAAATATCTCGGGCAACAGCCTGGTATTCGGCCTGATCACCGACTTCATCCCAGAGGATCCGGTCGCTTCTTTCTATCCAGCAGATGCGGTTTCCGGGCAGCAGTATCCGGTGTTCACATGAGCATACGGAGGTCAGGGAGCTGATGGAAGACAGTATTTTTTCTGTATTTTCCCTGTCATCCGGATGAATGGGCAGGTAAAAAGGGCGGCCTGTGAGCAGTTCTTCCGCGCTTTTTTCCATATAGCGGCAGAAAGCCCGGTTGACAAATGTGAGGCTGCGATCCGGCAGATACCGCCAGATCAGTTCGGTCTGATCTTCTACCACGGCCCGGTAGCGGAGTTCGCTTTTCCGCAGGGCGGTAATCTGTGACTGCAAATCCGCATGGGCCTGCTGCAGAGAAATATGGGTCCGGACTCTTGCCAGCAGAACCGAAGCCTGAAAGGGTTTTGTGATATAATCCGATGCACCGGCTTCAAATCCCTTAACAACATCCTCGTCACCGGTGCGGAAGGCCGTGATAAAGATCACCGGTATATGCCGTGTTGCCGGAGATCGCCGGATATTCCGGCAGACTTCATAACCGTTCATCCGGGGCATCTGTATATCCAGCAGCACCAGGTCAGGCATTGCCCTTTCAATCATTTTCAGTGCCTGTTCCCCTTTTTCCGCAAACGCGATGGCATAACCTTTCCGCCACAGTATGTTGGCCAGCAGACTGATATTGGCCCGACTGTCATCCACAATAAGTATCAGCGGTTTTTTATTCATAGGGCAGCAGCAGACGGTATGGTTTGCATTTTAAACTCACAGGTGTTTTTTCCATTTTCAGTAGATCGAAAAGTTTTCCCCGGATACGGTTTTACGGCTGTCCCGGAGTGCAGAAACTGTATTTCTGCACCGCCGCATCTCCCGGTTACCCCATGCAGAAATACAATTTCTGCACTCCTCCGGAAACTTTTTGATCTACTGATTTTGACATGCATCAGTAATTTTTTTCTGCCGGGGCCTATGGCATAGGCCCGGGGACCGGCGGACGGGCGTATGCAGTACACTCCTGCAGTCATACATCTGATTCATCAACCCATTTGAACCCATTACCCGCCATTCATCATTCACCAGTCTCCGACCCCAATGCTGTTGACGCAAGAAACTCCGGAGTGCCAAACTTGCAGCTTAGCACGTCTTTTTCTAAATAATTTCAGCATGTCAAACTGTAAGTTTGACACTCCTCCGACCTTAAGGCAACAGCATTGCCCCCCCGGCCCCCAAGAAATCTCATTCATCAACGGATTTGACCTCCAGCAAAGAAGAACTTTATTTATCCAACTGACACAGATTAACCGGACTTTTTCCATACGTCAATGGTATATTCACAGAATATATGATTGTGCTCAGCGGCATATCACTCAGAATCGCTGAGGATTGAAAACCGGATTTGCAACACAGTTTTCAGATGAAGCATTGTGATTCGGGGACCTGTCTGCATTTATGAATCATCCGGCTTATGCCTTTTGAGTATTGACGAAACAGTGCTGCTTTTTCACCTTGACAGTTTCTCATTATCCATATAATGAAAAAAACGACAGAAAGGAATAATTAAAGAAATGAATGTATCATCTCATGAAAATCCTGCGGCTCCCCTCATCCGCCTGAAAAATATCTGCTTCAGCTATCCGGGGCGCGGCATGGTGCTGGATCATGTCAGTCTGGAAATTATGAAAGGCGACCGTATCGGACTGATCGGCCCCAACGGCAGCGGCAAAACCACCCTTTTTCATATTATTATGGGGCTGCTGAAACCCACGGCCGGAAACATAAAAATGTTCGGTAAAACACTGCAGTCCGACAAAGATTTCCGGGAAATCTACAGCAAAGTCGGACTGCTTTTTCAGGATGCGGATGATCAGCTGTTCAGCCCCACTGTTTTGGAAGATGTGGCTTTCGGCCCCCTGAATCTGGGAAAATCCAAAGAGGAGGTCAGGGAGATTGCCCGGAAAACACTGGCGGATCTGGGTCTTTCCGGATTTGAGGAGCGGATCACCCATAAACTTTCCGGCGGTGAAAAACGGCTGGTGGCCCTGGCTACGGTGCTGGCAATGGAACCGGAAGTTCTGCTGCTGGATGAACCCAGCACCGGTCTGGATGAAAAAACAAAAAACACCCTTATTGAAGTGCTGAACCGCCTGGACCTGTCCTATATTCTCATTTCCCATGAAAGCGAATTTATGGCAAAGATTACCGATATGATGTTCATGATGGAAAAGGGAAAAATCCGCACAGATATTGATCTGCGCCGCTATGTTCATGCCCATCCCCACAGCTCGCACAGGCATTAGCGGAATGTCAAATATATTTCTGTACACTCAGAAAAGCTGCGGAGGAGTGCCGGACTGAAAGCCCGGCAGACTTCCGGACTTTCAGTCCGGACTCCCCGGTCCGGACTTTTTAAAAGGGTAAAAAATTTATTTGACATTCCAATTAGTACAC
>JAABRU010000184.1 GCA_011390755.1 Desulfobacteraceae bacterium
GTTTTATAAAAAGCAAGACGATAACCCCCCCCCCCCCGACTGCATGAAGGGTGTATGCAATACGAACCCTGCAGAAAAAATCAGCGAATTTGACCTGCGCCAAATTATCCCGCATTCCGCAGGGCATTTAATTCCAGGGTGATGGGCCGGTCTTCTTCTCCGTGGGTAAACAGGGAGATGGGGGCCGGTCTGCGGAAATTGTCTTCTCCCGGTTCCGCGGCCAGCCATTTTTCCCGCATTTCCTTAAATACCCGGAAAGCCGGAGAATCTATATCCACCACGCTTTTTTCCAGCACCAGGGCCAGTTTGCCTTTTCTTTCTTCCAGATGCATGAGGGGGGCAATGGGAATACCGATGGGTTCCCATTCACTGAAACCATGTTCCAGATTTTTAATGGCCGCCATCTGCCCGGTGGCACCGTTGGCAATGAGGCTGAAAACCGTCAGGCCCAGATTATAAGTATAGTAGCAGTCAAAAAGAGTGGGATCACTGCCCCTCCCGTCGTAACCGTAAAAATAGGTCTGGGTTTTAAAATTGGGCAGGGATTTCCTGAATATTTTTTCCACAGAAACGGGGATAGTGTCATCTTCTCCCATGAAATTGTTTTTCACCAGCTCATTTTTCAGTGTTTTTAAAGAGATAATCCCTGTATTGAAAAGCAGGTATTCGGCATCCGGATAATTGCGGAAAAGAACCGGGCCGTATTTTTGGGGATCAATGCCTTCGTTTTTCAATGTTTTGTGATAATAATCCCTCTGAATCCCGATTTTGTATTTTCCCTGATCCTGCAAAATTTTCAGGTATTCTCTTACCAGTCCCAAAAGCACATCCTCTGTTTTGACCTGGGAGAAGGGGAAGTTGCCGTGGCTGTCCCGCTCCATGAGCAGACCTTCCTGAAAAAAATCCGGAATGTCATTAAAAAGTTCATCATCCCGTGCATTCCAGACGGAAATGCCTTTCTGATCTCTGGAAATCTGCGCCATTTTCCGCAGATGCTCCAGTTTGTCCCGCAGATAGGGAAAATCCTCATGGAAAGTGCTGTCGTGGGTATGATTGTATTCACCGATAATGGCATTGAGTTTGATGATAAAAATCTGGATTTCATTGATAAATTCCAGTATGCCTTCGGGAATGACCAGCACACCGTAATTTTTGCCCACTGCTGCCCGGCGGATAATGCTGTCACATATCCGCCGGGAAAGGTGGCGCAGGGTCATGCCGTAGGCCGAATAATCCACGGTTCCTTCGGTCTCGGCTTTGCGTATTTTTTCCTCACTCACATATTCGGCCAGCTCTTCGCCCACAAGGGTAAGGTTGGCATGGGTCTGCAGTCCCACTTCCAGGGCCAGATGACTGGCCACCCGGCCCATGACCTTGCAGATATGCCAGTATTTTACATCCGAGCTGCTGTCTGTGCAAAGGTTGCTGACCGCATTGGCAAAGGCACGGGCCGCACTGTGAAATCCGAAAGACATGGCGCATAAAATTTTCCCTTCATCATCCCGCACCTGAATATCGCCGTCAATGGTTTTGGGCACGCCGATGACCTGAACACCGTCTTCAAACATTTCCTGGGCAAGAAAGGCCGCGTTGGTATTGGAGTCATCCCCGCCCACAACAACCAGGGCATTGAGCCCCAGGGACCTGCAGGTTTCCCGTGAAAGGCGCATTTTATCAGCCGAATCAATCTTGGTCCGTCCGGTTTTGATCATGGTAAATCCGCCCCGGTTACGGTATTTGTTCACCATCTCATCATTGAGTTCCACGGCCTCATTTTCAATAATGCCGTCCGGGCCCAGCAGAAAACCGTAAATCCGGTTTTCCGGGTTGGCCTTTTTGGCCGCATCATAAAGTCCTGCAATGACATTATGCCCCCCCGGGGCAGGCCCGCCGGAAAAAACAATGCCGATTTTACGGGACTGCCGGTAACTGTCCCGGATATCCTGCGGGGGATAGGGATCCCACAATAATTTCTGCACTTTGTTGCCGATAATATGGGGCAGTTCTTTCCGGGCTTCCCGATCAATGGTGAAAGTGTATGAATCATCATCTTCCAGTGTAACAAAGGGACGGGAAAAAACACCGCATTCCGGCGGTGAAAACTTCATCCTGAATTCGGATTCCCGGTTGATATTGCCGGTAATGGTCTGAACAAGCGGATGCCTGAGTAGTTTTTCGGTATTTACAGCACTGTTTTCTGCCATGATTTTCCTCCCTGCAATTTGTTTTTGTGCGGCGGATAAATATCCGGTTTCGATATACCGGCCTTTGATTGGTTTGTTTTGTGGCGGGTGGGTCAAATCCCCTGATTTTTTCTGTAAGGGCGTACTGCACAGGCCCCGGAGCCGCCCATGCCGGGCCTGTGCAGTGCGCCCTTACAGCCGGATATTTAATGTATCAGCCTTTTTGACCCACTACCCTGTTTTTTAAAGGCTTTTTTAACACTGATGAACCCGTAAAAAATCAAAAATCCCGTCATTCCGGCAAGGGTCTGAGTCTGTAATTGCCTGAAATTCCAGAATTCCGGCCTTTGTCCGAATAAAGGAAAAATTGAAAACCGGACATTTTACCGGTTCATCCGCCTGTTGGCAAAAAAATTATAACATACATTGCGGGAAAAAGCATTTGGCAAGTACAGAAAACCATGAATTTTTTTGTATGTATACTCAGCACCGGAATAAACCGGGCTGCTGAATTTCAGACTCTGTTTTCCCTGTGCTGAAATCTGCCGGTGATGGAGAATCATTTCAGTCTGTCTCCGAAATTCGGAATTTTTCAGAAAGCACAGTTTATGTCTGTGGGCAGTATATGCAAAAAACAGCCGAATTTCCGGGGCATCCCCCAATACTGCTGATTTATGAGGAGAATATGTAACCCCCTTTATGAAAGGGGGCGAAAAATATATTGAAAGCAGTGCAAAAGTCCGTTAAAAGAAGTGCAGCAGACACGAGACACCGGCATCCGCATATTGAAAATATGGTGGATCGGTAATCGGATTGTTTCGGAATGGATAAGAAATAACCCGGCCCTTTGAAATATGATTTGAATGGAAAGGATGTGCAATATATGAAACTCGATTATTCCCGAAAACTTTTTGAAGAAGCACAGCAGGTAATCCCCGGCGGTGTAAACAGTCCGGTGCGGGCATGCAAATCCGTGGGGGCAGAACCGCTGTTTATTGATCACGCGCAGGGAAGCAAACTTGTGGATGCGGACGGTAATATTTATATTGATTATGTGGGATCCTGGGGGCCGATGATTCTGGGGCACCGGAACAAAGAGGTCATCCGCCTGCTGGAACATGTGCTGACGCAGGGAACCAGTTTCGGCGCGCCCACGGTGATGGAAATCCGTCTGGCGGAAATGATTATCGAGGCCGTGCCCTCTGTGGAAATGGTGCGGCTGGTGAATTCCGGCACAGAAGCCACCATGAGCGCCATCCGTCTCGCCCGTGCTTATACAGGCCGGGATACCATTGTGAAATTTGACGGATGTTATCACGGTCATGCCGATTCCCTGCTGGTGGAAGCCGGGTCCGGTGTGGCCACGCTGGGAATTCCGGGCAGTCCCGGCGTTCCCAAATCCTTTGTGGCGCATACGCTTTCCCTTCCCTATAATGATCCCGAAGCCGTGAAATCCCTTATGGACAGACAGGGGGATAAAATTGCCTGCATCATCGTGGAACCGGTGGCCGGAAATATGGGATGTGTCCCCCCGGAACCGGGTTTTCTGGAAACCCTGTGCTCAGAGACGGAAAAACACGGGGCCATCCTGATTTTTGACGAGGTCATGACCGGTTTCCGGGTGGCCCGCGGCGGTGCGCAGGAATTATACGGCATTACGCCGGACCTGACCTGTCTGGGAAAAATCATCGGCGGCGGTCTGCCCGTCGGAGCCTATGGCGGACGCAGGGATATTATGGAGAAAGTGGCACCACAGGGCCCCATGTACCAGGCCGGAACCCTGTCCGGCAATCCCCTGGCCACAGCAGGCGGTGTGGCCACCCTGAAAATTCTCAAAGAACCCGGTTTTTATGACAGACTGGAAAAAATATCCAACCGTCTGGCCGTGGGTCTGCAGGGAGCCGCAGTGGTCAGAGGAATCAAAGCCACCTTTACCCGTGTGGGCTCCATGCTGAGTATGTTCTTTACGGATCAGGCAGTGAAAAATTTCGATGATGCCAAAACATCGGATACGGCTTTTTTTGCCAAATTTTATACGGCCATGCGGGAAAGGGGAGTTTATCTGGCCCCTTCCCAGTTTGAGGCTTCCTTTGTTTCCATTGCCCATTCCGAAGAGGATATTGATGAAAGCGGTCGAGCGGCAGATGCGGTATTTGAACTGTTGAAAAAGGATAAGTGTTAGGGTGGTAGGTGTTCGGTGTTCGGTGTTCGGTGTTCGGTGTTCGGTGTTCGGTGTTCGGTGTTCGGTGTTCGGTGTTCGGTGTTCGGTGGTAGGTGTTCGGTGGTAGGTGTTCGGTGTTCGGTGGTAGGTGTTCGGTGTTCGGTGTCAGTCAGGAGTAGGGTGGGCACATGCTTTTCCGTGCCCACCTGCGTGCGGAAAAGGTGGGCAGCGATTCGGTTACTGAGCCTGCCGAAGTACGCTTCTGCCCACCCTACTTCCGGAAAATATTTAATATTTCCGGCAGGGCACCTGCTGCGGACTTTTGCAGAAAATATCCCTTGCATTTGCGCGCATATTGTGAAAAAGGATTTTCCGCAATATTGATGTCAATGAGCAGGCCGCCATGCCGACCCACTTCCGCCACCACCTGATTGGGCAGATTGGTAACACCGGAGGTTCCCACAATGATGAGCAGGTCTGTTTTCCACGCTACCCGGAGGGAACTATCAAAGCGGAAAAAATGCTCGTTATAGATTTCATCAAACCAGAGCACATGGGGACGGGTACGGGCACCGCATTCCGGGCAGGTGAGAAGGCGGATTTCTTCGGGGCCGAGATCCGCGGATGTGGGACGTTCTTTGAAAACTTCCGGAATGGGCCACAGCGAGCGGGAACATTCGGCAAAACAGCGCATACAGGCAGCATTGCCGTGGATA
>JAABRU010000054.1 GCA_011390755.1 Desulfobacteraceae bacterium
ACTTGGACTGGGAATTTGGAAAAGAACTTCGATCCTAATCATTATGAGATTAAGAACGCTCGACTATAATTGTAAAAAACAAAAAATGCGACAACTGTCTTGACAAACACCGGTTATCGCCGAATACACCTGTGACGGATTCGGCAGAAGGGTGAAGAAGACAGTCGGAAGTGAAATCACCCGGTTTCATTACGATTATGACGGAAAACTGATATCCGAAACAGACGGAAGCGGTTCACCAATCCGGGATTATATTTACCTGAACAGCGAACCTGCGGCCATGAAACTGTACGGAGATCAGGCCGGGATTTACTGGTTTATCAATGACCATCTGGGAACCCCGCAGAAAATTGTAAATGCCTCCGGAACCGTGGTATGGGAAGCCGGATACATGCCCTTCGGCGAAGCCCGCATAAAACTGGCCGATATTGAAAACAGCCAGTGCTTTCCGGGCCGGTATTACGACAGCGAAACCGGACTGCATTACAATTACCAACGATACTATGATCCGGACACAGGACCCCATCGGACTGGAAGGCGGGATTAACCTCTATGCCTATGTGGAGGGGAATCCTGTGAATTTTATTGATCCAAAAGGGTTATTTAAAAATTTTTCTTATGGTCTATTTCATATGACTTGATATTTTACAATTGACATTGTATACTGTTCCAATTTTGGTTTTTCCGGGCACAAAAATTGCTAAGCCCAAAAACATACCTTTTTTGACCTGTTTTCATGTTTTCGGAGTCAGAAACAGCCGTTTTTCAGCAATCCGATTCAAGGGCAAAAACTGTGCCCGGAAAAGCCAAAATTGGAGTACTATAGTTTTAAAAAGTCATAATTTTGAGTAACATAGCATAGATGTTTATTGTATACTACTGCTTTGTCAAAGTTAAACTGACGGGGTATGTCACTCCTGCAGGGGCGCACTGCATAGGCTCTGAAGCCCCTCATACCGGGCGTATGAAATACGTCCCTGCAGGAGCAGCTTAACCCGTCATTTAAAACTTGACAAAGCACTACTCAGAATGAAATTATCAAGTCATATGAAATGAACTATAGGCGATTTCCAAATATGAATGTACCGCTTCCTGAAGGAGTCACAAACTGAATATTTGTGACCGGGCTGTCAGCTGTCAGACACTGCCGGTTTTCAGTCTGGCACTCCTGTGGTACATTTTTTCAGGAAATCACCTTATCTTAAACACTACTGTATCCGCAGTTCCGGATTTTTTGACCGGTACAGAATCCGTTTTTAAAAATACCGGGTAAACCATCAGATTCACAAATAAATATTTTTCCATTTCAAAGGAGGGAAACCATGAAAATGAGACGTTTCGGGATCATCGCTGTACTGGTTCTTTTTTTTATCGGTTCTGTATTATTGTCCTGTTCCAAAATTTCGGAAGAAAATTTTAATAAAATTCAAAACGGAATGACCCAGGCGGAAGTTTACACAATTCTGGGAGAACCCACAGAATCCAGCAGCGGAAGCATGGTGGGGATTTCCGGCACATCGGCAAAATGGTTAAAAGGCAGTACAGAGATTTCCATACAGTTTCTCAACGGAAAAGTGCGGATGAAGAATTTCGCTAAAACCGTCAGAAATTATGAGAATAAATAGTGCACTGTTTTATTTAAAATTGTGTATGTATTTCGGGAAAAGCATCCTGATGCCGGCTTACGCTTCGCCAACCCGACCTGCAATTTTAAGTGAAACAAAGCACTGCCTGATTTTTGGTTGCTGCCCCGATAGGTGGCAACCTGGGGTAAGAAAATATTTTTGGGGTTTTCTGCAGGTTGGGGGGAAAAACGAACCCCGGCAGATTCAGGATGCCGGGGTTCACTGCGTTCACCCCGATCTGCCCCAAAATAATTATGATGAATCGGTAAAAAGTCCAAATTTCAAAAATTGCTGTTAATAAAATCAGCAGATTAATATGTATCAAAACCTGATTTTCCGAATTTTTACGAGATCATCAATTATAGCTTGTAAAAAGATCAGATAAGGAGAAAAATGAAAGAAGACGTTATTGAACGATTTGGATTCGGGGTAATGGCAGACAGAGATGAAATTCCGAATATTTTTTCGCATTCGGATAAATTCCTGATAATTGATCTGAAAAACCGGAAGGAAATTATATTTGAAGAATACCGTAAAAATCCCCACGCTGAAATCGTAAAAACAAAATATCCCATGCCGACGGGTATGGGAGAAACAATTTCGGATGAGGAATTTCAGATTTATAAGGATATTGCAGAAATAGTCAAAGATTGTAAATATGTAACAGGTAATAATTTGGGATTTTATCCCAAAATGGCTATGGACAAAGCAGGAATTTTTTATGTAATGCAATCCGTGAATGAATTGCCCCGGGATCATATCAATAGTCTGATTGAAGAAAGGGCTTATGCGGGTTTCCGGGATTGAACTAGGAAAGAAAATTAAATAACATCCCATTCTGAATCTGTAGAGACAAGGCATGCCTTGTCTCTACGGTTTGGGGAAAATCATGTTATTGAATTTTCATTCCTAAGGTGATTTCCGGAAAAGATGATACCGGAGGAGTGCCGAACGTTCGGCGGAGCTCACGTCGGGGCCTGAAAGACTTCGGCGGGCTCAGTCGAGTCGTTTGGCAGTGTCCGGCGGATGACAGTCCCGCTCACAGACGACCCGACTGAGATCGCCGAAGTCTTTCCGTCTGTGACTCCTTCAGATTCGGTACATTCATATTCGGAAATCGCCTAAGGAACGAGTCTGAAATAAGTTGCGCATTTCTTTCTGCAGACCCCCTGAAAGACGACTGTTCCGATTTTCAGACGGGAAAATTATTTCGTACCGGTTCCTAAATACCCGGCCGAAAGTTTTCAGATATAAAAAAAACGGATTTTTCCGAAAAAAACCGGTTTTTCTGAAAACTTTATACCCGAAAATTTCCGGTCAGAAAAAAAGCCAAACAGTAACCCCGTTCCCGGAGCAACCGGGAGCCTAACCCGGCTCATTGCGGACAAAGGGGGGACCGCTATCTTGCCTTCCCCTTTGCCGCTGAGCTCTGTATTCATTGATACAATGCCCAAACGAACTGACATCAATAAAATTCTGATCATCGGAGCCGGGCCGATTATTATCAGCCAGGCATGTGAATTTGACTATTCCGGGACTCAGGCATGTAAAGCCCTGAAAGAAGAGGGATATGAAGTGGTGCTGGTCAACAGCAATCCGGCCACCATCATGACTGATCCCGAAACTGCCCACCGCACCTATATTGAGCCGGTAACACCGGATGCCGTGGCCCGCATTATTGAAAAAGAACGCCCGGATGCCCTGCTGCCCACCCTGGGCGGCCAGACCGGCCTGAATACGGCCATCAGTGTGGCCGAAATGGGGGTGCTGGAAAAATACAATGTGGAAATGATCGGGGCCAATGTGGATTCCATCAACAAGGCCGAAGATCGGGACCTTTTCCGCAAAGCCATGAACCGCATCGGTCTGCGCATCCCCCGAAGCGGTATTGCCATAAACATGAAAGAAGCCAGGGAAATTGCTGCGGAAATCGGTTTTCCCATTATTGTCCGTCCGGCCTTTACTTTGGGCGGCACGGGCGGGGGCGTGGCCTATAATCCCGAAGATCTGGAACTTATGGCCAAAGCCGGGCTGGATGCCAGTCTGATTACCCAGGTCATGCTGGAACAGTCCGTACTGGGCTGGAAAGAATATGAACTGGAGGTCATGCGGGATAAAAATGATAATGTGGTCATTATCTGCTCCATTGAAAACCTGGACCCCATGGGTGTCCATACCGGGGACAGCATCACCGTGGCCCCGGCCCAGACCCTGACAGATCGGGAATTTCAGGTACTGCGCAACGCATCCATTGATATTATGCGGGAAATCGGTGTGGAAACAGGCGGTTCCAACGTATAGTTTGCCATCAATCCCCAAAACGGGGAAATGATTGTGGTGGAAATGAATCCCCGTGTATCCCGCAGCTCTGCCCTGGCCTCCAAAGCCACCGGCTATCCCATTGCCAAAATTGCAGCCAAACTGGCCGTGGGCTATACCCTGGATGAACTGCCCAATGATATTACCGGCGGCACCGCGGCATCTTTTGAACCCACTCTGGATTACTGCGTTATCAAGGTCCCCCGCTGGACATTTGAAAAATTTCCGGAAACACGGGATTATCTGACCACGGCCATGAAATCCGTGGGGGAAACCATGTCCATCGGCAGAACCTTTAAAGAGGCCCTGCAGAAGGCCATGCGTTCTTTGGAAATCGGACGCTACGGACTGGGCGCGGATGGAAAGGATATTGGGGATACGGAAGAACGCAGTATTTCTGTCCGGGAAATTGAACAAAATCTGGCAACCCCCAATTCCCAGCGGATTTTTTATCTGCGGTATGCCCTGCAGGCCGGTATGAAGATAGAGGAAATTTATGAAATCACCGGCATTGATCCCTGGTTTCTCTTTCAGATAAAACAGATAGTTGACCTGGAGCAGAAAATTGCCGGAGAAAAAGATGTCTGCACAGCAGCTCAGAATGCAGAAAACCGTATTTCGGAAGATTTGCTGCGGCAGGCAAAAAGCTGGGGTTTTTCCGACATACAGCTTGCCCATCTTTTGGATTCCGACGAAATCAGCGTGGAAAAATACCGCAAATCTCTGGGAATACGGCCTGTGTACAAACTGGTGGATACCTGTGCGGCCGAATTCCGTGCTTCCACCCCCTATTATTATTCCACCTATGAAACGGAAAACGAAGCGCGGGTTTCCGACAGGAAAAAAGTGATGATTCTGGGCGGCGGCCCCAACCGCATCGGCCAGGGCATTGAATTTGATTACTGCTGCGTCCATGCCTCCTTTGCCCTGCGGGAAATCGGGGTGGAAAGCATTATGGTCAACAGCAACCCGGAAACCGTGAGCACCGATTATGACACTTCGGACAAACTCTACTTTGAACCCCTGACACGGGAAGATGTGCTCCATATTGTGGAAACGGAAAAACCCTTTGGCGTGATTGTGCAGTTCGGGGGCCAGACACCGCTCAATCTTGCTGTTCCCCTGGCAAAAGCCGGTGTTCCCATTCTGGGAACTCAGCCCGAAAGTATAGACCGGGCCGAAGACCGGGAACTTTTCCAGACCATGCTGAAAAAACTGGGCCTGGTGCAGCCGGCCAACGGAACCGCCATGACCATAAAGGAGGCCGCTGTGGTGGCGGAAGAAATCGGATACCCGGTCATTGTCCGGCCTTCCTATGTTTTGGGCGGACGGGCCATGAAAATCGTTTATGATCCCAAAGAACTGGAAAATTTTACCCGTCTGGCCATTCAGGCATCCCCCGGGCATCCGGTGCTTATTGACAAATTTCTGGAAGATGCGGTGGAAGTGGATACCGATGCCATCTCCGACGGCAAAACAACGGTTATCGGCGGTATTATGGAACATATTGAAGCCGCAGGGGTGCATTCCGGCGACTCGGCCTGCATCCTGCCGCCCCGCAGCCTGTCCTCCCGGATTCTGGAAGAAATCATGCAGGCCACCAAAGCCATGGCCGCGGAGCTCAGCGTCATCGGTCTGATGAATGTGCAGTATGCCATCAAGGACGAGCAGTTATATGTGATTGAAGTCAATCCCAGGGCATCCCGGACAGTTCCCTTTGTCAGCAAGGCCACAGGGGTTCCCCTGGCCAAACTGGCCACCAAAGTCATGATGGGGATAAGTCTGGAAGAACTGGGACTGAGGAAAGAAGTTATTCCGCCCCATGTGTCTGTCAAAGAAGCTGTGCTTCCTTTTGACCGTTTCCCGGATGTGGACACCCTGCTGGGACCGGAAATGAAATCCACAGGGGAAGTCATGGGCATTGACTGCGATTTCGGTCAGGCATATGCCAAGGCCCAGCTGGGAGCGGGACAGAAAATGCCCGCTTCGGGTACAGTGTTTATCAGTGTGCATGACCGGGACAAAGAATCCGTGCTGCCGGTGGCAAAGCAGTTCCACGACATCGGTTTTTCCATCATGGCCACCCACGGCACCTGTGATTTTCTCACAAAAAAGGGCATTCCGGCCAAAGTGGTCAACAAGGTTTCCTACGGACAGCCCCATGTGGTGGATGCCATCAAAAACGGGGATATTCAACTGGTTGTCAATACCGGTGTGGGAGACCAGAGCAGGGGGGACGGTTATCATCTCCGGCGTGCGGCCATTAAATTCTGCATTCCCTATACCACCACTATTGCGGGGGCCGGGGCCATGGGGCAGGGGATTGCGGCTTTGATAAAAGATCAGATTTCTGTGAAAGCGATTCAGGATTATAAATCGGAAATGACATGCAGGCAGTAGAAGAATATTCCGACATTCCGAAATTGCCACTGAAATTGATATCAGGGCCGGCACCGGCAATTTTACCACGGCGATGGATTATGTGTATGAAAAAACCGATGCTCTCCTGGGATTCGGTGTGAAAAGAGTGCGCTGGTTTTTTACCGGCTCCCGGAAAGCCGTGATTGCTTCCGCAGGCAGCAGATGGATTACGGTGGATTGGAAAGAAGCGGTTCCCAGTATGGAGAACATTGAAATCAATCTTCATGAAATTTTGAAAGAGAAATAATACAATGACAGACGACAAACCACGCGAAGCGTGCGGATTATTCGGCATTCACGGGCATCCCGACTCGGCCCGTCTCACCTATTTCGGTCTTTACGCCCTGCAGCACCGGGGTCAGGAAAGTTCGGGAATTGCAGCCGCGCGCGACAATACCATTGTATCCCATAAGGGTATGGGACTGGTTCCCGATGTTTTTGAGATGTCCCATTTTGAAGAATTGCACGGCAGCAGTGCCGTCGGTCATGTGCGCTATTCCACCACCGGCAGTTCCATCCTTTCCAACGCGCAGCCCTTTGTCGTGCATCACCGGCATAAATCCTACGCGGTTGCCCATAACGGAAACCTGGTCAACGCGCACAGTCTGAAATCGGAACTGGAGGAAAGCGGTTCCATTTTTCAGACCACCATGGACAGTGAAGTGTTTTTGCACTTTTTTGTCAGCAATCTCAAATACGGATTTGAACAGGCCCTCAGTTATACGGTTTCCCGTTTAAAAGGGGCATTTTCCTTTATCCTGCTGACCAGCAAAGGTGAGCTGATCGGCATTAAGGATCCCAACGGATTCCGTCCCTTATGCCTGGGAAAACTCAACGGCCGTTATGTGCTGGCTTCGGAATCCTGCGCGCTGGATCTGGTGGAGGCCGAACTGATCCGGGAGCTGGATCCGGGGGAAATTGTTATCATCAATGAAAACGGTATCAAAAGCCTGCGCAGCCCCACACCGAAAAACAGCAGTTTCTGCATTTTCGAGTTCATCTATTTTGCCAGACCCGACAGCACCATTTCGGATATGAATGTCTATGAAGTGCGCAAAGCCCACGGCAGGCAACTGGCCCGGGAATCCCATGTGGATGCGGATCTGGTCATGCCTTTTCCGGATTCCGGAACCTATGCGGCCCTGGGTTATTCCGAAGCATCGGGCATTCCCTTTGAGATGGCGATGATCCGCAATCATTATGTGGGACGCACCTTTATCCAGCCCACCCAGAGTATGCGGGATTTCGGAGTACGGGTCAAGCTCAACCCCGTCAAAAGTCTGTTAAAAGGAAAAGATATTATTATTATAGAGGATTCCATTATACGGGGTACAACGGTGAGAACCCGCGTCAAGGCCCTGCGGGAGCTTGGTGTCAAACGTGTCCATATGCGCGTCAGCGGGCCGCCCCACCGTTTCCCCTGCCATTACGGCATTGATTTTTCCACCAAAGGGGAACTCATCGCTTCCAGCAAAACCGTAAAGGAACTCAGTGACCATCTCGGACTGGACAGTCTGTATTATCTCAGTCTTAAAGGACTGCTAGATGCCACAGGTGTCAAAGAACCGGAAAATTATTTCTGCAAAGCCTGCTTTGACGGATGCTATCCGGTTCATTTTGATAAAAGTCTTTCCAAGGCCTGTCTGGAAATTTGAAACCGGCCTGAATAATTTCAGCAGATTATGAAACGAATACAGGACAATCTGATTTAATGGTTTCAGCCAGTTATCGTTTTGGGTACTCGGCAAAAAATAAACCCTCTGAAACTGTCCGGCAGAAATATGCCAAACCTTTGTTTCGTCTCTGCTGACGGGATGAACCGGGGGAATTATCTTTTTCTGAGTCCCTTATGCTCTGTAAATCAGAAAAATTACCTTACCATTGACCCATACTCTTACAGATAAAATCCTATGAATATCCGTGAAACTGTATCTTTTTCCAAAGATGCCTGTAATATTTTTTTTCATATTCTCACGCGCTGTAATCTGCATTGCCGCCACTGCTATATCAACCCGCAGCAGCACGGAAGTCAGACCCTGTCCCCTGCGCAGATAGAAAAATGGCTGGATGCTTTTTCCGCCAAAGCTCCCCGGAGCAATATTATTTTTCTGGGCGGTGAACCCACTTTGCATCCGGATCTGGCAGCGGTCATCCGCAGGGCCAAAAAAATGGGAATGCGCTCGGTAACGGTGGACAGCAACGGTTATCTTTTTCATGATATTCTGGAAAAAGTCGGCCCGGAAGAGGTGGATTTCTTCAGTTTCAGTCTGGACGGCCCGGACCCTGCCACCAATGACCAAATCCGGGGAAAAGGGGTGTTTGATACCTGCCTGAGCGGAATCCGGAAAGCGGTTGCCAAAGGCTTTGGTACCAGTCTCATCTACACTGTCAGCAAATCCAATATCCGGGAACTGGAAAGAATGCCCCCGCTGCTGGCGGATCTGGGGATTGAACGCTTTTTCATCCAGGTCATCGGCATCCGGGGCAAATCCGCAGGTACGGATGATACCCTGCAGGTTTCCCATGACAGATGGCAGGCAGTTGTTCCCGAAGTTGCGGATCGGGTGGCGGATACGGGAATCACTGTCACTTATCCCAAAGTATTTTTGGAAGCCCATGAGGTTTTTGAATGCGCGGGACTCTGCGCGGACAATTATTTCATCTTCCCCAACGGCAGGGTCTACCGCTGCCCCTTATGCGAAGATTTTCCCATCCATGCCCTGAACTTTGAGGAAAATCTTTTACGGGAACGCCCCCCCCTCACAGAAAAGAACTTTTTCCATCTGAATATTCCCGAAGGCTGCGTGATGAACAAACTGATTCAGCCGGGTAATCTCAGCTACCTGCAGGACGGAAGTCCTGCATACAAAGTGGCCTGCTGTATGCTCAAAGAAGAGGTGAGAAAGGAAAGGTAAACCCGGAACGGCCTATTTCCCGGATGAATCTGCCGGAATTTACACCGCAGAGATGCATGTCTGTGCAGCCGGGGTCATGTAAAACGTTTTGCCGGTGGGTCGGAAAGGTTGATTTCCCTCTGCCGGGGCCTATTGCATATGCCCCGGCAGTCATACATCTGATTCATCAACCCATTTGACCCATTAGGTTATTTCCTGAAAAAAATGTACCAGAGGAGTGCCAAACTGAAAGTTTGGCAGTGGCTGACAAATGCAGACCGATCACAGATTTCCAGTTTGTGACTCCTTCAGGAGAAGCGATGCATTCATATTTTGAAATCGCCTTATCCCGCTTTCTATGTTTTATCCAGTTCGGACTGAATTTCCTGAAGCATTTCATTGACAGCCTCCCGGTGCTCGGACGGAACTTCCAGTATGGAAATTTTTCGGCGGATCACGGCTTCCACCAGTTCGTCTGTTGTCATTTTCTGCACTTCATTTATACGGGTCTGTTCCCGGTACCAGCGGACCATGTATATAATGGCTGCAACAGCCATCAGAATGGTAATAAGTCTGATCATACTGTCCTCATTTTTTCAGGAATACGGATGAAGTCAAAAAATCAGATTTTCTGCCATACTGATTTTTCCTCACCGGTTTCACTTTTCCGCTGCCGTCCTTTTCAGATCACTTTCTTTGGCAGATGCAAAAATTCCCGGCAGTTCCGCCACTCCCTCCACAACAAGATCATTAATATTTACAAAAGTAATACCGCTGTTTTCACTCAGATGATCCTCAATGGCCGGGATAGGCCATTTGGCCATGCGGACATAAATATTGCTTCATGTTACCGCACGGGTCAGCATGAGCGCTCCGGCCAGGTTGCCGATGTCGTCATCCGTACACAGGAAAAAGGCTTTGTCATCAGAATTGCGCAGATCCAGATCCCGGATATCCGACTGCAGAAAGGTGACATGATTCGGAAAATGATATTCTTCGGCCAGTGATTCCACCTCTTTTTTCCGATCCTGAATATCCACCACCCGCAGGCAGAAAGTCTCATCTTCTGCCCTGTCCCGGATTAGCACTTCGCAGAGATCCCGGCCGAATTTTCCGAATCCCAGGATCATTAATTTCCGCACCCCTTTCCGGCTTTCCCGGTTGAAATGTTTTGCCACCATTTTGGCGGCCGCAATATGATATGTGTCAAAAAAACGGATGCCCACCCGTCCTTCGGTTCGCAGGGCCATGCGGGCTGTATCCGCCAGTCTTTCGCTGGCAATATGCGCCCAGAGCAGGCGTACAGGGCCGTTATTGCTGCGCATCCATCCGTAGGCACGGACCACGCCTTCCAGATTGAGCAGATCGTCTCCGGAGGCATAAACCACCGCCCGGGCCTTCCATGCTCCGGATTTTTCCAGGACCGGTTTGGAAAGAAAATCGCCGAAAATAATGGGGATTTTATGTTCCGAACGCCATTCGTCAAAGGCTTCGGGCTGCCCGGCATCCACACCGACCACGGAGATATTATTGTTTTTAAAGGTTTCGGCCAGCAGTTTGCCGGTTCTGCCCACACCGCAGATAACCACATGATCTGTCTGCCATCTGGTTTTCAGGATGGGAGAAAAGCGGAAGAGATAAGTAACAGCAGACCACAATGCGGAAATAGCCACCAGAGGGGCAAAAAAATGGATAAAAATCAGCGGACATGATTTGGGAAAATGGGGCATATCATGTTCCAGAATAAACAGCCGCAGGGTATAATAGAAGGATTCCAGCAGCGAAAGTTCCGGGTATTCTTTGGGAAAAAAATAAATACCGATGATAAAAACGGTCAGTACCGATCCTGCCCAGAGACTGAACTTCAGAATCATATTTTTTTTGCCGTTGAGCATATTTCAATGTCCTTCAAACATGTCCCCGTTAAAACGTCCGGCATAGCCTGTATTATCCGGCATTGTCAGCTGCCCCTGTAAAGGTTTTCCCCCGCTAAATTCTCCTTCAAAACGCTTGCCGTCCGGGTAAACCAGGGTTCCCCTGCCCTCGGGTTTTCCATGCACAAACCGGCCCGTATAGGTATGGCCGTCCGGATAACGGAGAAATCCCTCTCCGTGATAAAGATTGTTCTGAAAATGCCCTTCATACTGTTTTCCGCCGGGATACTGGCAGACACCGTAACCATTTGGTTTTCCAAAGACAAACTGCCCTTTTAACACCCGTCCGTCCGGGCAGACCATTTCTCCCCGGCCGTGGAACTGATTATCTTTGAATTCACCTGCATAACGCCTTCCGCTTTGATAAATCATAATCCCCTGTCCCTCAAATCGTCCCCTGACAAAATCCCCTTCATAGCGGGAACCGTCCGGATAATACAGAATGCCCTGACCGTGAAATTTGCTGTCCACAAAATCGCCCACATATTTTTTGCCGTCTGCAAAAATAAAGGTGCCTTTACCGAAAAATTTTTCCCCTTTCATCATGCCGATATAGCGATCTCCGTTGGGAAAATTAAACAGGCCCTGGCCGTTTACCCATCTTCCCTGAAAATATTCGGCACCTGCCGTTGTTAAAAGAAAAAATGAAACACAAAAGGCCATGCATACAATTTTCTGCTTTTTCATTTGTCTCCTCCCTGTTTTTATTTTTGACAGTGAAATCCCCTGATGACGGTCTCCCCTCCCCTGAGGGACAATGCTGCTGACGTAAGGCCGGAGGAGTGCCAAACTGAAAGTCTGGCAGTATTTTTGTGAATTAAGTACCTACCAGAAATTCCGTAACATTTTCTGTAGGGGCAATCCCCTGTGGTTGCCGGGCAAAGGTTAGCCCTGCGGATCTTACAAAATTTTTGACGAGGTGCTTATTTCAGAGTTCCAAACTTTCAGTTGGGGACTCCGGACAGATTCTTTCCGCCTTAAGAGTCTGTCCGAAAACCTGCCTTTCGGTATTCTGAACCCCTGTTTTCACTGGTTCCAAAAATCGGTTTCAGAGGTTTTCGGACAGGCTCTGTGTTAATGACATTCAGCAGATCGAAAAGTTTGCCCCGGATACGGTTTTACGACTGTCCCGGAGTGCAAAAATTGTATTTTTGCACGGCAGCAGCTCCCGGTTGACCCATGCAGAAATACAGTTTTTGCACTCCTCCGGAAACTTTTCGATCTACTGACATTGTGTCGCACATCAATGGCATTAAGTTAAGCCAAAAATCCCCCTCCCCTGGTGGGAGGGGTTAGAGGCAATGCTGTTGCCTTAAACCTTTTTCTCCTCCCCCCGGCGGGGGGAGGTCGGGAGGGGGAGAAAACAGCATCCTGAAAATAATGACAGTTTCCACCCTCCCACTGCCTCTCCCTCAAGGGAGGGGAGTCTTAAGTTAATGGCATTGTGTTGCACATAGTAAGTCAGCAGCATTGTCCCGCCGGGGAGGAAATTTCAACGGATGTAACCCACTACTGTTCTGTCAACATTAAAATGACGTGTGACTTATCGCAGGGCGTATGCAATACGCCTCTGCAGAGCAGCATAACCCGTCATTCAAAACTTGACAGAAGCACTGCCTTAATTTTTCTGTTTCTATTCTATTATGGAGTCAGGCCCGGATGTCAAGATAAATCATAAAATATCACTTCTGCCTGCCCCGGGAAATCTGCTGTATTTATAAATCCAATCCTTCTGCCTGCAGTGCCCGGATCGTCTCCCGGAGCACGGGATGAAATCCTTTGAGAATTTTTTCTGCTGTTTTTATCCCGATTCCCCGGATAGCGGCCAGTGTTTCCGGAGTTGTTTCCCGGATTTTTCGGACACTGTCATATCCGGCTTCTGTGAGAATGCGGATATTGCGCGTTTCCAGCCCCGGAATTCCCAAAGCTCTTATCACAGTGGAAAAAGATCGCTTTCTGCTTTCGGCAAGAGAGACAGAAAATGTGTCTGCTCTGTCTGTGCCGAATCCCCGGATTTTTTTCAGATTTTTTTTCTGCACTGCATAAAAATCTTCCGGGTTTCTGAGGATGCCCTGTTCCATCAAAGCACGGACAGTTTCCGGCCCCATATGCCGGATTCCCATGATCCGGGCAAAATAATGCAGCCGGGCCTGTACCTGTTCCGGACAGTTCCGGTTCGGGCAGATATGGTAGGCTCCGTCTTTTTTCAGAATGCTTTTACAAAAGGGGCAGTGCGCGGGCATCTGCCAATGTTTTTCGGAATTTTTCCGATGCAGCACTTCTGTAATGGCCGGTATGACATCGCCTCTCCGGCTGACCCGGACAGTGTCTCCCACGGACAGCCCCAGTTTCTGAATATTTTCCTGGTGATGCAAAAGGGCCTGTGTGATTTGGGCACCGAGAATCCGCACCGGACGAAAACGGGCCACAGGACTGGCGCGCCCCAGACGGCCGATACGCACATCAATGCCCTCCACAATACTGATGGCTTCAGGGGCTTCGAATTTATACGCAATTGCCCAGCGGGGATAAGCGGATGTGCTGCCGAGAACTTTGCGGATATGCAGCTCATTGACTTTAAACACCAGTCCGTCTGTCGGATAATCCCCCTGATGATCCCCCTGATGATCCGAAGATATATCCGCTGCTTTACGGCGGGATTCCGCCTGCCGGATATAATCATCCGCTTCTTCGGGATTCCGGATGATTCTGTTGAGAGGATTGACAGCAAAACCCAGATGTTTCAGCCATTCCAGCACTTCCCAGTGGGTTCTGATCTCTTCGGGAATACCGCGGACAGCTTCAAAAACAAAAATATCCAAAGGCATTTTCGCATCCTGCGGATGTATTTTTTTCCGAAGCATTCCCGCTGCCATATTTCTGGGGCTGCTGTATTCTGTATCCCCCTCTTTGCGGATATGCCGGAAATCCGGCACCCGGATAAAGATTTCTCCCCGGACAACCACAGACAGCGGTTTTGAAAGAATATGGGGAATATTGACAATTTTCCGCGCATTGCGGCTTACATCCAGCCCTGTGTTCCCGTCTCCCCGTGTTACAGCCCGCAGCAGCTTTCCTTTTTCATAGACCAGTTCCAGCGCGCTTCCGTCAATTTTTTCTTCTGCCACAAAACCGGTATTTTTCCCTGCTTTTTCCCGGATCTGGTCCATCCACCTTCGAACTTCCCCGGCACTGTGACATTTCTCCAGACTGCGCATGGGAAGCGGATGCGCTGCCCGGGGAAAACCGCCTTTCGGAACTGCGCCCACCCGCTGTGCGGGGCTGTCCGGCAGAATCCACTGGGGATACTCCTGTTCCAGCCGGAGCAGTTCCGCAAAGAGTGCATCATATTCCTCATTTGTAATTTCCGGTTTTCCCAGCACATAATACAGATAATTATGCCGGGTGATTTCCGCACTCAGCTCACGGATTCTGCTTTCTGCCGGATGTTCATTGGGCAGAGAGTCTGCGCAAAACCCCGGAAACACAGAAGAAAAAAGAGATGTAATCAAAACTGCAATGACGATGCAGTGGAAAAGAATGGAAAAGAATCGCATGATTTCTTGACAGTCTTTGTGTTTTTATATAATTTCATCCCTGATAAAGACAGTTTCTCAGCAGGTCATTCGGAAAAGGCCGGAATGATTGTCCGAAAACTGTATGCCGCAAAAAAACAACTGACTCTCAAGGAGGATACGATGGATTTTAAATCACATTTGGAACGGGCATGGTCTTTGACACTGAAATATATTGCCCCCATGATACTCATGACACTGGTAATGGCCGTTGCCGGTTTTTTTACTGTGGGAATACTGGCTCCGGTGATGATGGCCGGGTATATGCAGTCCGTACTCATGATGCTGCGGAGCGGCCGTGAACCCCGGATTCAGGATCTTTTTTCGGAAATGCGGCTTTTTCTGCCCCTGCTGGGATTCGGGGTGGCCGTGTTTGTTCTGATCATGATCGGCATTTCTCTTCTGGTTCTGCCGGGTATTGTCATTATCTGCGGTGTTTCCTATACCTGTCTGTATATGCTTCCCCTGATGACAGATAGGAATTTCAGCATTACGGATGCTGTAAAAGAAAGTTTTAATATGGTGAAAGGCCCTGATTTTATGGATCATATCATTACAGCTATCCTTTTTCTCGGAATCAGCACCATCGGCAGTTCGGTTTTTATCGGATTTCTGTTTACCCAGCCCCTTGCAACAATTTTTCTCCTGTCCGTATATGAAGAAAAAATGGGCAGTATTCCCTGTCATCCTCCGGCTTCGGAACCGGCCGAAGAGATTCATGAATCCCGGTCTTCGGAATCCGATGACGGTATTACCCTGAAATACAAACCCTGAACAATGCTGCAAAAAGGATCCGGGGAGGGACTGTGTCCTGTCCCCGAATCCGTGCATTTCTGCTGTAAGGGATGGCGCTGATTTATTTCAGGAAATACTGAAAATGGTATCCAGTTTCAGCACACGGAACAGATCCCGCACTGCTTCCGAAGCATTGATAATGCGGATGTTTCCGCCGGATACGGCCAGTTCCTTGTAAAAAAGAAGCAGTTTGCCAATTCCCGCACTGCCGATATGACTGACATTCCGAAAGTCGAAAATCACTTCCTGCAGATTTTTCCGGTGTAAGCCCATGAAACGTGTTTTAAGTTCTTCCGCGCCGTTTTCGTCAATTTTTCCGTTCACTGCAAAACGGGCTGTACTGCCTTCCTGTGTGAGATTCACATCCATATTATCTGTTCCTTCTGATTAAAATTGATGAATCGGTAAAAAGTCCGAATTTCAAAAAAACGCTATTCATAAAATCAGAGCATTAATATGTATCAAAACCTGATTTTCGGACTTTTTACGAGAACGTCAAAATTGTTCTGATTCAATATTTTCATATTCCGCTGTGAGTCGGCAGTGAGTCTGTACGCAATGCCGTTTACCCGCTCTCCCACAGTTTCATAAATTTTTCCGCCTGCTGTATCTGCTCATCTGCCAGCGGATCCGGGTGTTTTTTAAAATATGTTATCATTTCGCTTCCGCAGCGGTTCCACCGCACCTGACTGCTGAAATAATGGATCATGAAAAGTCCCCTGCCGGATGATTTGGTCAGATTTTCAAAAGAGGTGGGATCCGCAATACACTCCGGACTGAATCCGGCACCTTCATCCAGAATCCGCAGATGAAAATCATTTCCGTATCGCCAGCGAACCCTGATTTTTTTTCCCGAATCCTGCTTATTGCCGTGTTTCCAGGCATTCAGAATCCCTTCTTCCAAAACAGACCATATGCGGGTGTCCGGATTTTCAAAACCGGATTTTTCCAGAACTTCCAGTATATCCCGGTACAAATCACTGATGAGACGCAAAGCATCATGGGTATTTTCCGGCATCAGTATTCTTTCATTATATTCTCTGTCATCTTCAATTTCAAGACAGAGCATTGTAATATCATCTCCGGAGGTGTTGCGGGATAAAGGTTCGACAGATTCTCCGCTGACCCGGGCCACCTTTGCCAGCAGTTCCCGCATAATGTCCGATACCCCCAAATCAGGATTTTTATATAGAATGTCCCTGACAATCTCTGCCAGTTCACCCGGTTTCAAAGTTCTGTCCATATTGTTTTCAGGCATTTCTGTCAGACCGTCTGTATAAAAAATAATGCGATCCCCGACCTGCAGCTGTATTTCTCCGGCCGTATAGGATTCTTCATTCAGAATGCCGATGGGAATATTGCTGCCCGGGTCTCCGGGGTCCGGCAGCAGGATGATTTCATGCCCCCGGATGAGCAGAAAGGGGGGATGCCCCGCGGAAACATATTTCATGCACAGATTTTCGTGATTGATTTCCGCATTGATACTGGTGAAAAAATCATCTTCACTGAAGGTTCCGGAACGGCAGATTTCATAATTGAGCCGGGATATTACTTCTTCAAATGAAAGATTGGCATAGTTGGTGAGAATGGCATGATGTATGAGATCGGTAATAATGCTTCTGAGTACGCAGCTGACCTGATGCCCGGACTGGTCTTTGAGTGTGATAATGGTTTTATGGCGAAAATTCCGCATAAAATAGTGATCTCCGCCCTGTTTATGGCAGGGCGTAATCAGTCCTTCAAAAAACAGGAAAATATTTTCTTTCAGTTTTGTATAACGGGGGGAAACCCGGTTGACCAGGTTCAGCACGTTGCGGGAAAGATCAATATTGATATCCTGCCGTTTTAAGAGATCAATAATATCTGAAATATCCAGAAAACTCTGGATCAGGTATTCTCTGTTTTTCAGTCCGGCCCTGGCGTATGAACGGCGGACATGGATATTCTCGCCTTTTTCCGTGCGGATAACGCAGTTGCAGTTTTCCCCTTTCCGGCAGGATTCGGAACGGATATAATTATCTTCACAATTACCGTCACCGCAGGAACAGCGGACATAGCGGGTATATTTCCGGCCGGGCAGATCTTCGGGTTTTACACCGATCATTTTTGCAGCCCAGGGATTGGCATCAAAAATTTCACGGCTGAGGGGGTCCACAATCAGCACTCCGGTCTGGATTGTTGCCATAATGGTCCGCAGATAGGCTTCGTTTTCTTTCAGCGCCATTTCAGAGCGTTTGCGGTCGGTAATGTCAATCCAGGAGGCTATGGTCCGGCAGGTACCGGGAATGCTGTCCACCTTTACAAAAACATCCCGGATATTTCCGTAGGCATCAATAATGCGGCATTCATATTCAGAGGGAATCTCCAGATTGCCGGAAAGTCTGTTTTTACGGAAAGCCGCCATTTTCTTCAGATCTTCGGCAAATATGAATTCCGTCCATTTTCTTTTTCCCTGAATCTCCGCTTTGGAATACCCCGTGAGTTTTTCACATTCCGCATTAATCATGGAAACCGTGCCGTCCTCCTCCACTATCAGCATGGCCGACCCCGTGTTTTCAAAAACACTGCGGTATTTTTCCTCACTTTTTCTGACCTGCTCCTCGGCCTGTCTGCGTTCCTGAATTTCTTTTTCCAGTCGCTGATTGGCGGCCCGGAGTTCGGCGGTCCGCCGGGCCACCAGCTCTTCCAGATGATCCTGATATTTTTTCAGTTCCTCTTCGGCCCTGCGCCGCACCCGGATTTCATCCTGCAGATGTTCATTGGTCTGTTCCAGCTCCCGTGTCCGTTCTCTGACCAGTCTTTCCAGATAATCCCGGTACTGCTTCAGTTCCAGATGGTTTTTTACCCGTGCCTGAATAATGCTGGTGCTGAAAGGTTTCCGGATATGATCCACTGCTCCGAGACGCAGACCTTTGTTTTCGCTTCCGGTTCCGGTAATAAAAATAACCGGAATATTTTTTGTTTTTTCATTTTCTTTCAGTCTCCGGCAGACTTCATGCCCGTCCATGCCCGGCATCATTACATCCAGAAGGATCAGATCCGGCATTTTTTCGGAAGCGGTTTTCAGTCCTTCCGGCCCGTTGTCTGCCGAATATACACCGTAAGCGGACATGGACAGCAGTTTTGTCAACAGACTGATATTGGCCGGATCATCGTCAATCACCAGCACATACTGCTGCCGGGCATTATCCATTATTATCTCCCAGTTTGCTGTTTTTCTGTCCTGCAATCACCTTCACCAGTTCCTGCACAAAACCTCTCATTTCTTCCGACTGGGCCGACAGTTCTTCGGATGCGGCCGCGGTTTCCTGGGAATGGGCGGCCATCTGCTGGGTCACCTGTTCCAGCTCGCCCGTTGCCAGACTGATTTGTTCAATGCCCCCGCTCTGCTCTTTTGTGGCTGCTGTTATTGCGGCGGTTTTCTCTCCCATTTTTGTCGCCGATTCAATAATATCAACAAAGTCATTATTGATTCTGTTAATATCTTTGGCGGCATCGCTCAGCTCCTGAATGGTCGCGGCCAGCAGTTCCTGGGTAATCCGTGCGGCTTCGGTAGATCGCAGGGCCAGATTTCTGACTTCTCCGGCAACCACGGCAAAACCGCTTCCGGCCTCTCCTGCCCTTGCGGCTTCTATCGCGGCATTCAGCGCAAGCAGATTGGTCTGAAAGGCAATTTCATCAATTGTACTGATAATCCCCCGTATTTTATCACTTTCTGCTTCAATTCCCTGCATCCGGCGGGTTAAATCCACCAGGGCCTTTAATGAATATCCGGATTTTTGGATATTTGCGTTCATCAGCTCTTTGCCGCCTTTGGTCAAATCCGAGGTTTCCCGGCTCATCTCGGCCAGTTCCACCAGTGTGGCGGATGTCTGTTCCAAAGAGGCCGCCTGTTCGGAAGCATTTTCGGCCAGCGCCTGACTGGCAGAGGCAATCTGCATGGATGCCGAGGAAATCTGTTCCGCACCCGTACCCAGCCCCCGTACCACTTTCCAGAGGGAGCGGATAATTTTTTTGGCAAAAAGATAAACCGCACCGAGGCCCAGTACCAGGAACAGGGAAAGAAAAACAGTCATAAATTTCCGGATTTCAAAAATTTCTTTTCTGAATTCCATTTCCGGCTGTGTCACACCGACGGTCCAGCCGTGAATGCCCACCGGCGCGTATCCCGCGATTTTGCGGACACCCTTAAAAACATATTTCTCCACCCCGGTCTGCTGCGCCAGCATTTTGGTGATAATGTCTTCCATGCCCTGAATAGTTGTAATATCAAGATGAAAAATATATTCCCGCACCGGATGGAGCAGGGTAATACCGTTTCTGTCCGCCATAAAGAGATAGCCGCTGTCCCCCACCCGGACGGAAAGCAGGGAGGATGCAGCGGACGCAAGGCTGACAAAGGCGGTAAGGGTTCCGGCAAAATCTCCCGTTTCTGCATACAGGGGCACAGACACGGGCAGCAAAGGAATGCTTTCTTTTTCCAAAGAAAAGGGGGAGCCCAGTGCGCTTTTGCCTTTCTGCACTTCAGCGAAATATTTTTGTCCGGAAATATCTTTTCCTTTTTGTCCGCTGTTTCCGTCCGAAAGGATTTTTCCGTTTTTATCAGTGAGAAAAATTACCCGGAAATCACCTTCGGATGCTTCCAGAATATCCGAAAAAACAGTATCCAGTCTGCGAATCCGCTTTTCATCGGGATTTTCCAGGGTATCCGCAAGTGTCTGCCGGAGCGCAGGGGAAAGCTGCTGAAGGCTCTGCCGGTTTTTTTCCACAGACATGCGGACCAGTGCTGCCATATTTTTTGCAATATTGACAACCTGCTCCCCGGAAACCCTGTACAGTGCGTCAGATGAATGTATATCCGAGAATATCCCCACCGTCAGCACAGGGATCAGCACCAGCAGGAATCCGCCTGCGAGCAGTTTGAATCCGAGTGTCCAGGTCTGTATTTTCATCCGAATTTCACCTTGTTTCCTGTCCGTTTTCCGTCTGTCCGGATATAAATAAACTTTTCGCCCCGGTGGCCTGCCGGGGTTTAAATGACGGCCCTGGTTTTCCGCAGGGCGGGCAGAAGCGGATTTCTGCCCGCCGCATGTGCAGGCGGCGGACACGGAAAAGCATGTGCCCCGTCCCAGGGAAAATTCAGGTGTGCAACCCGTCAGAAATAACGGTGCGTTACGCTTCGCTAACGCACCCTGCGGTCTGATTTTATTAAAGCCGAATTCCGGAAAAATGACTTTTTACCGGTTCATCACCCTTTATTCATTAAAGATTTCCGATGCCAGCCGGATATCTTCCGGACAGAATACAAACAGGCATTTTTCCTCGGGTGAGGATACCGATCCGTAAACATAATTGATATTGATACCGGCTTCCCCGAATTTTGTGGTAATATTTGCCAGCTCTCCGGGCCTGTTTTCCAGTTTGAGAGCAATGACCTGTACCGTATCAAAAAGATAATCGTGCTGCGTCAGTATTTCGATTGTTTTATCCAGCGGTTCCGCCAGCAGGCGTATGAGGGCAAATTCTACCGAATCTTTGCGCATGGAATTATAACTGGCACTGGATGCAATGCGTTTGAGAGATTTTCCCCTGGCCTGAAAAAGTGTCTGCACATAACTGGATGCATCCTGAATGGTGATGGCATCAATATTGATCCCATCGGCAGAAAGCAGGGAGGCCAGTTTTCCCAGTTCACCCGGCACATTTTTTAAAAACAGGGATATTTCCGTTCTTATCATCTTTTTTTCTCCTTTTCAATTGATTCTGTATTGTTAAAATAAGCAAACCGTTCTTTTTCCGCTGGTGTCCTGTTCTGACTGAAATACCCTATCTGCTGTGCTTTTGCAGATGATTCCGGATATTCTGTAATTCATTCCGGAATCAGGATTCTGCTCAGCGGGCAGAGAGTCTGT
This sequence comes from Desulfobacteraceae bacterium, assembly GCA_011390755.1. Taxonomy (GTDB): domain Bacteria; phylum Desulfobacterota; class Desulfobacteria; order Desulfobacterales; family Desulfococcaceae; genus JAABRU01. The sequence continues at coordinate 21,476 of JAABRU010000054.1, forward strand.
TTCAGGCGATTTCCGAATATGAATGTACCGAATCTGAAGGAGTCGCAGGCGGAAAGTCTGTGAGCGGGACTGTCATCCGCCGGACACTGCCGGACTTTCCGGCCGGCACTCCTTTGGTAACATCTTTTCCGGAAATCACCTCAGTTATCGCAGGGCACAATAATTTTCCGCACAGTCAAAAAAAAACGGAAAATTTCCGAGTCCATTTTATTTTATCATGTTATAGGTGATAAATCCCCAGATAGTCAACCGATAAATATAAAGCTGTTCCGGAAAAATAAATTTGGCAGAACGGGGAATAAAATTATATTATTTTGATTTTAAATAAAAATTGCGTATTTTCGCGTACTGTATTATTTTTCTCATATGATGACTGATGCGTGGCCGCTTTCTGAAATTTCCGGTATTTCGGAAGTTTGATTGTGTCCTGTGATAATTGAAAAGACCCTGCGTCCGTCTGTTAATGCACTGATTCTGAAACGGATCGGATAATTTTCTGAATCATTTGCAAAAGCCCGGCGGATAAGGCTTTTCAATAAGGGCAGGACACTAATGGAAGTTTCGGTTCTGAAAAAAATTCTGAATACCTGCCGGAAAAAGGTAGTGGGGCAAATGGGTTGATGAATCGGATTTATGGCTGCATGGGCGTATGCAGCACGTCCATGCAGAGAGGGAAATCAACCTTTCCGATCCACACCTGAAAAAAACAGCGGGCGGAAAAGGAGAATGGCGATGAGACATATGCATATATTTTTTATAAGCATCCTGATGATGGTCGGCAGTATCAGTCTGCTGCCGCTGTCTGCCGGAAATCAGGAAAACGGGGAGGATAAAAATATGAAAAAGGAAAGCAGAGATATACAGACAGCCACCTTTGCGGGGGGATGTTTCTGGTGTTCGGAATCGGATTTTGAAAAGCAGGACGGGGTTATCCGGGTAATTTCCGGATATACGGGCGGAGAAGAAAAAAATCCCTCGTATGAAGAAGTTTCCTCCGGTAAAACGGGTCATGTGGAAGCGGTGCAGATTTTTTATGATGCAGAGCGCATCAGTTATAAAAACCTGCTGGATATATTCTGGAAACATATTGATCCCACTGATGCCGGAGGTCAGTTCACTGATCGGGGCAGACAGTATCGGGCAGCTGTTTTTTATCATAATGAAGAACAGAAGAACGCGGCAGAAGAAAGCAAAAAAGCCCTGGCAGCATCGGGACGGTTTGACAGGGCCATAGCAACAGCGCTGCGGGAATTCAAATCATTTTATGCGGCTGAAGAATATCACCAGGATTATTATAAAAAAAATCCGGTGCGTTATCATTTTTACCGCTATAATTCCGGACGGGATCAGTTTTTGAAAAAAGTCTGGGGAAAACCTGAAAGCAGTAAAAACGAAGCCCCGTATCAAAAACCTCCGGAAGAAGTGCTGCGCAGAACACTGACTCCCCTGCAGTATAAAGTAAGTCAGGAAAAGGGAACCGAACCGCCTTTTCAGAATGCACTGTGGGATAATAAAAAAGAAGGCATTTATGTGGACACGGTTTCCGGGGAACCTTTGTTCAGTTCTGCGGATAAATTTGATTCGGGTACGGGCTGGCCCAGCTTCAGCCGCCCTCTGGAAGCAGGGCATATTGTGGAAAAAAAAGACAGCAGTCTGTTTATGGTCAGAACCGAGGTAAGAAGCCGCTACGGAGATTCGCACCTGGGGCATGTCTTCCCGGACGGCCCTGAACCCACCGGTCTTCGCTATTGCATCAATTCCGCATCTCTGCGTTTTATCCCCAAAGAGGAACTGGAAAAAGAGGGGTACGGGGAATATGCGGATTTATTCAGGGAAAAGTAAGTGGCAACAGGAAGCGGATGTCTTTTTACTTGATTCCCGGCATGGAAATCAGATAAAGGGTTCAGACTATCCCCGGATCCGGCTCAATGCTGCTGACCCAAGAAATTCGGAAAAAGATAATTCCCGGCTGAATTCCGGCAGCAGAGAATAAACGGCAGTGGGGCAGATGGGTTGAATGAGTATGAATCAACATGAATAAAAAGGCAAATGAATGAATCAGAAACTGATTACACGCAAGGCAGAGATAGGGGATATCCGCCATATCCACGCCCTGCTGCACAAATACAGTCATCAGGGGGATCTGATTCCCCGCCCCCTGACGGATTTATATGATCACATCCGGGATTTTACGGTGGCAGCGGATACGGAAACCGGACACCTGCTGGGATGCTGCGCCCTGCAGTTCTGCTGGGAAGACCTGGCGGAAATCCGTTCCCTTGTTGTAGATGAGGAATTCCGCAGATCCGGACTGGCTTCACGGCTCCTGCAAACCTGCCTGGAAGAGGCCCTGCGGTATGATCTGCGGCAGTTGTTCTGCCTTACATTTAAAGCGGATTTTTTCGGGAAATTCGGTTTTACGCGTATTGACCGCTCGGAACTGCCCCTGAAAATATGGGCGGACTGTATGCTGTGCGTCCGATTTCCGGACTGTGAAGGCATTGCCATGATGAAAGAACTGCTGCGGGAGTGAAAACAGATGTCCGAAAGATTTTCTTCCCGCTGCAGGGAATTTTTTTACAAATGCATTGATCTTATCAGTTTCAACAGCAATATCCGGGATCTCACCGATATGCTCAACCGGAAAGCCGGGCATTCCGAAGAGTTTACAGCGGATCTGCTTTCTCATCCGGGCGGTTTTACCCGTGCTTTCCGCAAACGGCGCATGGGCATGGCCGAATCCTATATCCGCATTGCCCAGGATTTGGATCGGAACAATGTGCAGGAAAGACTCCATGCCCTGAAAATCCTTATGCAGCTTTCCTTTCATGCCAAAACCGTGAGTATGCCCCTGAATACCGCACGGGTGCAGACTGAGATTATGAAAGAGGCGGTGAAAAATCTCCATGACCGGCGGCGGCAGATGGAAATGATAGCGGATTTTTCTTTGGTCTCCTACGGGCATGAAGCCGTAATCCGCCGTTTTCTCCGGGAACTGAAACGGGTGGAAGTGCCGGAAAACGGCAGAACACTCCGGGAAATGGACATGGGCTGGGATTCCCATGTCCATGACAATCTTTCCGCAGGCCGGAAAACCCCCAGTCAGCTGATTCTGGATGCCTTTATCAAAGGGCTTTCCCGTGTAACTTTGGCATATTACGATCTGCCGCACCGGGATATTATCTATGAATCCATGAAGGCGGGCCGGATACTGGGAACTGATGTATCCGTGGCCATAGAATTCAGTGTGGGCAGCCGCTCGCAGCGCAGGCATTTTCTTTTTGTTCCGCCCACAAAGGATTATCAGTCCTATCTGGACTTTTTTAACCGGAACTGCAAAAAACTCTCCCCCTTTGTGGACGGACTGGAAGAAAACCGGAAACGGCGGAAAAAGGTCATCAGTGAAATACTGGATAATTTCAACGGTACCTACCGGATCACCCTGAATCAGGGTTATGGGGAAGACAGTATTTTTGCGCTGAAACCGCTGCTTTTTGAAGATTTGGAGCGGATTGTGCCCCATGGTCAGTATTCCCGCAACCACCTGAGCGAGCTGCTTTATTCCCGGCTGAAAGAAAAACTGCGGAGACGGGTTATGGCCCTGAAAGTGCAATATACAGTGGCTTCCCAGCAAATCCGGGAAGATGCGGTCAGCGAGTGGGAAATGGAAAGAATAGCCGAACTTTATCGGAATACACGGAATTTTTACACCCGCATGACCCCCGCGGATATTGCACAGACCTATTTTTCCGGAAAAGACATAACGGATTATGATTCGGCCTTCCTTTCGGAAGAAGATCTTATGCCGGAACTGAAAAAAACCGGGGGCACAATTGTTTTCGCCCGCCCTCTGGAGCGCGGGCTGAAAGGGGCCGTTTCCACAGTCATTGCCAACCACGCCTTTATTGATAAAATCGAAGTCATGAATATGCATGACAGCATGGAAAGGGACCCCTCGGAAATCAGTCTGCTGACCCGGTTCGTATACCTGATAAACAACGGAGGTGTGGAAGAAATCAGGCAGTTTCTGGAAGACTGGTACAGGGAGGAATATGATGAAAATCTGATGCGCCGTGCATTTGAAAAATACCATCAGGATGCCCTCATTCCTCTGGCGGCCAGTGCATCCACGGGCTGGGTTCCCCGTGTTCCGGGTATGGGTTTTATCCGGGAAAGCAGTATTCCCCCCAAATCCCGCAAATATTTCACCCGGACGCATTACCGGCTCCCCCGGCCGGTATCCGCACTGATTGCGGGGAAAGGGCGCGGGATTTCCGAAAAAAATACACGGACATTTACTGCCTGGGGAAAAGCGGGAATTTCAAACCCAATCCCGTGGGAGATGAAAAAGGTTTTGAGCGCATCAGTATCCCGCGTTTATGGCGGTATCTGAACCCGGCCTGCAAAAACCTCCTGCGTGTCGGCACCGGAATCATTCCGGCCTGGCTGTGGATCGGCCCGACCTATGCCCTTATCTGGTTTGCCATTACTTTTTTCCGGAATATTTTTGTGGATCTGGTGGCCTTTTCCGGCCCGGTTCCCAAACGGTGGACCATCCGGAATATCAATTTTGACAATACTGCCCAGTCCCTTTTCTGGACCGGTTTTTCCGTCCCGGTGCTGGGCATGGTGAAACAGGGCTTTGATTATGCCTGGCCTTTTGCCCTGCATACGCTTTTTTTTGAATGGTCAAAGTTTTTTTTCATCTGCATTGCCAACGGTATCTATATATCCACCCATAATAAAATCCGGCAGTTTGACAGCCGGATCATCCGGGCCAATTTTTTCCGGAGCATTCTGGCCTGGCCTTTTTCCGCGCTTTTCGCGCCGGTGGGAAATCTTTTCCTGATTCCCAGTATTGTCCAGGCAAAATTCTGGTCGGATATGGTTGCTGCTGTCATTGAGGGAACCGGAAAATTCCATCAGAAAATTGTACTGCGCAAAAGAGATCTGGCCGAAATCCTGCCCCTGCTCCGCTCACGGGACAAGGAAACCCGTTTAACGGCCATGCTGGATATTCTTTATATCTGGGCTGTCCGCCAGCGGGGACAGACAGGACTGGGCAATCTGATTGCGGAAAAGGAAAAATTTTGGAAATTTTCCAAAAAAGAAGAAAAAAAGGCGGCAGACCGTTCCCACCTGAAAATCATGCTGGAACTGTACAATCCGCAGCGATCACAGCTGGAACTGAGTCATTTTATTGTGGAAAAATACACATCCCGGGAAGCACTGGTGCTGACCGAACTGCTGAATGCAAACCTGGTTATTTTTCACGCATGGCTGAAAAAACTGGGCAAAAAGACAGATACGGAAGGACGCATCGGAATCTGAGCGGTATCGGGCATTTTTCTCCGGGACACGGGCATCAAATCTGCCGTAATACAGAGGAAAAGATTGAAAATCAGGCTGAGATATATTATCAGAAGTCTGATGATTCTGTAAAAAATCAAAAATCCCGCCTCTCCGGTTTTTGGGGAATCCCTTATAAAAATGCGAATGAAGGGTTATATCCGGACACAGGTGTTTGATCCATTGGCGGTGGGTCAAATCAGTTGATTTTTTTCTGCAGGGCATCCTGCTTTGTCAACATTAAAATGACGGGTGACATTATCTGCAGGGGCGTATTGCATACGCCCGCCAGGCGCAGATCCGGGGCCTGTGCAGTACGCCCCTGCATGAGTGGTTTAACCCGTCATTTAAACGTTGACAGGGGCACTACTGCATACGCCCCGAAGCCGCCCATGCCGGGCGTATGCAGTAATGCATCAGCCTTTTTGATCCACTGCCTGATCCATTATCGAAAATCAGTCATAAGGAGTGATATGTCCAGTAAATTCGGAAAAATATTCAGTGTAAGCACTTTCGGCGAATCCCATTGCAGAGGCGTGGGAGCGATTGTGGACGGCTGCCCTCCGCGTATGCCCCTGACAGAGGCGGATATACAGAAACAGCTGGATCGGAGAAAACCGGGGCAGAGCAGGTTCAGCACAGAACGCAAAGAAGAGGATCGGGTGTCCATCCTCTCCGGTGTGGAAAAGGGGCTGACCCTGGGAACCCCGGTGGCCCTTTTTGTTCCCAATAAAGACCAGCGTCCCGGCGATTATCAGAAAATGTCCGGCATTCCCCGCCCTTCCCACGCGGATTACACCTATCAGATGAAATACGGTATCCGGGCCGCCAGCGGAGGCGGACGGGCCAGTGCCAGGGAAAGCATTGCACGGGTGGCGGCGGGTGCTGTTGCCGAAAAATTTCTGAAAGAAAATTACGGTATGGAAATTGTGGCCTGGGTCAGTGCCGCTGGCAGTGTGGATGCTTACGGAACAGATACAGAGACAGTCAGTCGGGAGCAGGTGGATCAGTCCCCGGTGCGCTGCCCCCATCCCGAAAGTGCTGTGCAGATGGAGCAGGCCATTCTCCGGGCCAAAGAAGCCAAAGATTCCATCGGCGGTATTGTGTCCTGTGTCTGCCGCAATGTTCCCCCCGGGCTGGGGGAACCGGTTTTTGACAAACTGGAAGCAAAACTGGCCCAGGCCATGCTTTCCATTCCGGCCACCAAAGGATTTGAAATCGGTTCGGGCTTTGCCGGAAGCCGCATGTACGGTTCCGAACATAATGATCCTTTTGTCCGGAAAGGGGATGGTCTGGGAACAAAAGGCAACCGCAGCGGCGGGGTGCAGGGCGGCATTTCCAACGGCGAAACCGTTTTTTTCCGGGTGGCATTCAAACCGGTGGCCACCATCGGTCTGCCCCAGAAAACCGCTGATTTTGAAGGCAATGAAGTCATACTGGAAGCCAAAGGCAGGCATGATCCCTGTGTTGTTCCCCGCGCGGTTCCCATTGTGGAAGGTATGGCCGCTCTGGTGCTGGCGGATTTTGTTCTCCGGCAGCGAAGAATGATGAAGCCGTAAAAAGTCAGATTTTTGAAAACCGCTGTCAGTAAAATCAGCAGATGAATGTGTATCAGAACCTGATTTTCCGATGTTTTGCAGGATTATCAGGAATGGAAGGAAAAAAAATATGAAACTGTCCCAGCGTATCTGTCAGACGGAAGCATCCCGGACTGTCCGTTTTTCCACTCTTATTGATCAGATGAAAAGAGAAGGAAAAAACATTATCAATTTTGCCATTGGCGAACCGGAATTTGAAACACCAGAATCTGTCCGGCAGGCCGTAAAAGAAGCCCTGGACGCGGGAGAAACCCGCTACGGGCCGGTGGGGGGGATTCACGAACTCCGGTCCGCCCTGGCCCGGCAGTTTGCAGGATACGGGCCGGAGAATATCATTGTCTCCAACGGCTCCAAACAGGTGCTGTATTCCCTCTTTCAGGTGATCTGCAATCCGGGGGCAGAGGTGCTGATTCCTTCCCCTTACTGGGTGAGTTTTTCCCAGCAGGTCATTCTGGCCGGAGGAAAACCGGTTTTGGTAAATACAAAAAATCACCAGCTGGACTGTGCGGCCATTGAGAAGGCCGTCACGCCCGAAACCGCTGCCATTCTTATCAACAGCCCCAATAATCCCACAGGCGCGGTATATCCCGCGTCTGATTTGAAAATCATTGCCGATCTGGCAGAAAAACATGATTTCTGTATAATTTCAGACGAAGCATATGAATATTTTGTTTATGACGGTCTGCCTTTTGTAAGTCCTTTTTCCTTTGAAAATATCCGGGACAGACTGATTGTGATCCGGAGTTTTTCCAAAAGTTTCAGCATGACCGGTTTTCGGATCGGTTATGCGGCAGGCCCCGAAGAAGTGATTGCAGCGATGGCCAAACTCCAAAGCCATTCCACGGGCAATGTATGCACCTTTGCCCAGTACGGCGCGCTCGCAGCCCTGTCTCTGGATCAGCGAATTCTTTCGGAACGGAAAAGGGAGATGGAAAAAAAGAGAGAAATTGCCTGCGCATATACGGCCGGACTTTTTCCCTGCATCCGGCCCGGGGGTGCATTTTATCTTTTTCCGGATATATCCGAATATCTTGCAAAAACAGACACAGATGAAGATTTTTGCACATATATTCTGGAAAATACCGGGGTTGCCGTGGTTCCGGGCCGGGCATTCGGCCGGGCCGGGCATGTTCGCATTTCCTACGGGATTTCCGAAAATCTTCTGAAGGAAGGTTTTGAAAAAATTTCAGAATCCCTGAAAAATCTGGAAAGAAAAAGGTGATGAACCGGTAAAAAGTCAGATTCCCAAAAAATGCTGTAAATAAAATCAGACTGTTAATGTGTATCAAAACCTGATTTTCGGACTTTTTACGGGTTCATCAAAGGTGACAGCCGGAAAATATGCAAAATCCTGTCTGCCCCGCATTTTGTCTGCCTTTGTAAGCCGTTGAAAATAAAACCGGTTTTTCAGCATTTTTTTGCATACCCGAAAAATCGGATGCAATAACTCTCTGTAATCATATCATCCCTTCGGGATTGATTTGAGCCTTAGCGGACTGTCAAATATATTTCTGCATACTCAGAAAAGCTGCGGAGGAGTGCCGAACTGAAAGTTTGGACTCCCCGGTCCGGACTTTTTAAAGTGTAAAAAATTTATTTGATATATCAATAAGTTAAGTATAAAATTCTCCCATCCCCCTTTTCCAAAGGGGGGAAATGCCCAAAAGGAAGGAGGCCGGAATGATACATTCAGATATATTTATGCATTCGGTCAATTATGATAATCTGATGACGGGTATTCTGATCACCGATCGGGATCTGAATATCCGTTTTATGAATGACTGGGTAAAACAAAAACTGGCAGGTTGGCAGAAAAAACCGGAAAATCTGCTTTCTCTGTTCGGAAACAGGGACACTGCAGAAATCCGTAAGGAAATTCTGCGTACCATCCTTTATAAATCTGTCCGTATATTTTCCCCTGCTTTTCATTCCTGGCTGATTCCTTTACCGGATAAACGTTTTGCAGACAGGCAGATGCGCCAGACCTGCCTGCTGAATCCCGTATGCAGTGCAAAAAAGGCAGAGGTTTTTGCAATGATTCAGATTCGGGATGAATCCGATACCGTACTGAGAATTGAGCATCTGAAACTGGCACGTCAGCAGCTCCTTGCCAGCAACAGAAAACTGGAGGAACGGGTAAAAGAGCGCACCTGTGAACTGCGGACAAGTGAGCAGAAATACCGGCATCTTTTTGAAAATCTTTATGATGTATATTACCGGACGGATGAAAGGGGCATAGTCACCATGCTTTCCCCTTCGGTGCGAAGAGTGCTGGGATATTCACAGGAGGAAATAATCGGACGGAAGGCAGCCGGGCTTTATGTCCGACCGGCAGAAAGAGAAACATTTGTCCGGCAGTTATCTTTACAGGGAAATACAGAAAATTTTGAGGCGGAACTGCGGCATAAAGACGGTCACAGTGTATGGATGTCCGTCAATGCCAGATTACTGACAGATGAAAATGGCAGTATCTGCGGTATGGAAGGTATTTCAAGGGATGTCAGCGGTTTAAAAAAAGCGCAGGAAGAGCGGAAAATACTGGAAAAACACATCCTCCAGACCATGAAGTCTGAGGCTGTTGCAACCATGGCAGGAGGCATTGCCCATAAATTCAACAATATACTTTTTACCATCATCGGCAATACAGAAATGGCGGCCGAGGATGCTGCAAAAAATTCATTGCAGTATCAGAACCTGAATGAGGTAATGCAGGTTTGCATACAGGCAAAGAAACTGATACAGGAGATTATGATCTTCAGCAGACAAAGTCTGGATGAAAAAAAAGCAATACGGATTCTGCCGGTTATCAAAGAGGCCCTGATGATCATCCGCCATTCCCTGCCGGAAGATATCCGCATAAGTAAAATGTATCATTCAGATCCGGAGATACTCGCAAGTCATCATCAGATATGCCAGATGATTGTGCATTTGTGCAATAACGCAGTTTATGCCATGCGGGAAAAAGGGGGGATGCTGAAACTGGAATTATCGGATGTCAGTGATAAGGAAGCAGGGAATGTTAAAAAGATCCGGCAGGCAGAAAACACAGGAAGACCGCCGCAGGATTCCCGGACAGATTCATATGTCAGACTGACTGTCACTGATTCCGGGCAGGGCATAGTCCCGGAACTGACGGATCAGATATTTGATCCTTTTTTCAGCACCAGAGAACCCGGAAAAGGCAACGGTCTGGGACTTTCCATTGTACGGGGGATTGTAAAAAAGCACCGGGGCTGCATCCGCGTGAGCAGCAAACCGGGCAAAGGCAGTGAATTTTCTGTGTACCTGCCTTTATTTCAGAAAAATTCCCTGCCGGACGGCGCAGCCGGTGCAAAGTTGACAGGGTGACGGAGGCGGGGATGAAAATGAAAGATACCTATTATAACTACAATGTCGTTTCCTTAAGCAAAAAGATCCCCTCCCCCGGAGGGAGGGGGACAGCAACTGTCTGAATTTATCCTCCGTTTTCACCCTCCCCTGCCCCTCCCTCAGGGGAGGGGAGTCTTAAGGAAACGGCATTGATTATAACTATCAGAGCAGAATCCAAAGGAGATTTTATGACAGCACCGAGTGTAAAATATCTCAAAGATTACCGTCCGCCCGCATACCGGGTGGAGGAGACCGACCTGCATGTTGACCTGCACGAAAAAGATACCCTTGTCCGCTCCCGGCTGCAAATATGCCGAAACCGGGAAAAGGCAGGTGAAAATACCCCGCTGATCCTGGACGGTCAGCAGCTGGAAACCGTTTCTGTGGAAATGAACGGCAGCCCCCTGCCTTCGGATGCCTATGAAATTACAGAAAAATCCATGACAATCCGCGCAGTTCCCGAAACATTTGTCCTGACGACCGAATGCAGAATCCAGCCCCGGGAAAATACATCTTTGGACGGACTCTATAACGCCGGTGGCCTGTTCTGCACCCAGTGCGAAGCCGAGGGATTCCGCAAAATCACCTGGTTTCCGGATCGCCCCGATGTCATGTCCCGCTATACCTGCACCATTACGGCGGATAAGGAAAAATACCCGGTACTGCTCTCCAACGGCAATCTCATGGATTCCGGCGAATCCGAAGGAGGACGGCACTGGGCCCGCTGGCAGGATCCTTTTAAAAAACCCTCCTATCTTTTTGCCCTGGTGGCCGGGGATCTTTTCTGCCTGGAAGACAGTTTCCGCGCAGCCTCGGGCCGGGATATTGTCCTTCGCATTTATGCAGAGCATGAAAACAGGGACAAATGCGGATATGCAATGGAAGCCCTGAAAAAATCCATGAAATGGGATGAGGAGGTTTTCGGTCTGGAATATGATCTGGATATTTATATGATAGTGGCCGTCAATGATTTTAATATGGGTGCCATGGAAAACAAGGGGCTGAATGTTTTTAATTCCAAATATGTGCTGGCGGATCCCCGCACGGCCACGGATACGGATTTCTGGAACATAGACCGGGTGATTGCCCATGAATACTTCCACAACTGGACAGGAAACCGTGTCACCCTGAAAAACTGGTTTCAGCTCAGTCTGAAAGAAGGGCTGACGGTTTTCCGGGATCAGGAGTTTTCTTCGGACCTGACCTCCCGGCCCGTGAAACGCATCTCCGATGTCCGGGGACTGCGTTCATACCAGTTTCCCGAAGATGCCGGGCCCATGGCCCATCCGGTTCGCCCCGCCTCCTATATGGAAATGAACAATTTTTACACCATGACCGTGTATGAAAAAGGAGCGGAAGTCATCCGCATGATACAGCAGCTTTTGGGAAAAGAGGGATTCCGCAGCGGAATGGATCTGTATTTCCAGCGACATGACGGTCAGGCCGTATGCATTGAGGATTTTATCTCTGCCATGGAAGATGCCAATAATGCGGATCTGAAGCAGTTTATGCTTTGGTATTCCCAGGCCGGCACCCCCCAGGTGCAGGTGGATCGGCAGTATGATGCCGGGAAAAAAATCTACCGGCTGACCTTCCGCCAGCACTGCCCGCCCACACCGGATATGCGGGAAAAACTGCCCATGCACATCCCCCTTGCTGTGGGACTGCTGGACAGAAAGGGACGGGAAATGCCCCTGCAGCTGCAGGGAGAAACCGCGGCAGAAGGGGGAACACGGATGCTGGAACTGTGGAAAGCGGAGCAGACATATGCATTCCTCAATGTGGCGGAAGAACCGGTTCCCTCCCTTCTCCGGGGTTTTTCCGCACCGGTGAAACTCCGGGCCGGATACAGTGATGAGGAACAGGCTTTCCTCTTTGCCCATGATCCGGATGAATTCAACCGCTGGGACGCGGGGCAGTGCCTTTTTTCCAAAATCATGCTGCGTCTGGCCCGTGATTATCAGAAAGGAAAAGAGCTGAAAACGGATGAATCCCTTATTTCCCCTTTCCGGAAAACCCTCCTGGATAAGAAAATGGACAAATCCTTTATTTCCCAGGCACTGACCCTGCCCACGGAATCAGAACTGGGGATTCTTATGAGTGAAACATCGCCCATTGATCCGGAAGCTGTTTTTCAGGTGCGCACCTTTATCGGCAGGGAAATTGCCCGAAGACTGCGGGATGAATTCCTGCACATCTATGAACAGAATCAGGATGAAGGCCCCTACAGCCCCGATCCCCTGTCCGTGGGCCGAAGAAACCTGAAAAATCTGGCCCTGGCCTATCTGGGCAAACTGGGAACAGATGAATTTCTGCCCATGATTTACGGGCAGTTTAAATCCGCAGACAATATGAGTGATGAACTTGCCGCGCTTTCTGTTCTTTCCCATATTGACTGTAAAGAAAGAGGGGCGGCCATAGATGCATTTTATGAAAAATGGAAATCCGACATACTGGTACTGGACAAATGGTTTTCCATACAGGCAGGCTCCCGTGTGCCCGGGGTTTTGGAAACAGTGAACAGTCTGCTGAAACATCCGGCTTTTTCCATCAGAAATCCCAACAAAGTCCGTGCACTTATCGGCGCGTTCTGCGGAAACAATCCCCGCAGTTTTCATGATCCCTCCGGTGCGGGATATGCCTTTATCGCAGACCGGATTCTGGAACTCAACCGCCTGAATCCCCAGATTGCGGCCCGCCTGGCCGGGGTTTTCAATCACTGGAAAAAATATGAAAGCGGCCGGAAGGAAAAGATGAAAGAACAGCTGGACAGAATCAGTAAGGCACCGGATTTATCTGTGCATGTGTATGAAATCGTGTCCAAGGCACTGGTGTAAACCCCCCTTTTTGTAAAAGGGGATTCAGGGGAATTTTCCAGATGTCTGAAAAAATCCCCCCCTTTGCCGGAGGGGCAGTGCTGCTGACCTAAGGAATCCGGCAGGAAGCCCTCGGCACAGGCCCTGAGAACCTATCCGAAAACCTGTTTCCCGATGTTCGGAATTCTTATTTTTACCGGGTTTAAAAATCGGTTTCAAAGGTTTTCGGATAGGTTTTAAAGCCCCCCGGCTGCCGGAAAACGCTTTTCCGCTTCTCCGGCAAAGGGGGATTTATTCAACCTGCAGCAGCTCCACATCAAATATCAGGGTTTCATGGGGCCCGATGGCCCTGCCGCTTCCCGATTCCCCGTAGGCCAGCTCCGAAGGAATCACAAATTCATACCGGGCCCCTTCTTTCATCAGCTGCAGCCCCTCCTGCCAGCCTTTGATAACACCGCCGAGGCGGAAACGTGCGCTTTTTCCCCGCTGGCGGGAACTGTCAAAAACATTGCCGTCAGGGGTGCGGCCCTCATAATGGGTTTCCACCCGGTCTTTGGGGCCGGGACATCTGCCTTCCCCTTCCCGGATAACCCGGTACTGCAGACCGCTGCCTGTTTCCCTTACCCCTTCTATTTTGCGGTTTTCTGCCAGAAAAGCCTTTCCCTGTTCAATTCGGGCCTGCATATACTGCATATGCTGCATCTGCTGCTTTTCCTGCACTTCGTTTTTAAAAGACACCATAATCTGCTGCATTTCTCCGGGCGGCATACTGCCGGGAACACCGTCAAAAGCATCCTGAAAGGATTTCTTGAAAATTTCCGTATTAATCTCAAAATTCTGACGGCGGAAATCCATACCGATACTCTGACCCAGAACATAACTGACCTTGTCCATATCTGTTTTCATTTTATATCCTTATTGTATATACCGATGAAGAATCGGCAACGGGGCAAATCCCCTGATTAAGTGCGGAGTGGTGCATTCTGCCTGACATCTTTATGCAATAGGCCCCTGCGCATTAAAAGCCTATCCGGAAAGCTGTTTCCCGATGTTCGGTCCCCTTGCTTTTACCGGGTTTAAAAATCGGTTTCGGAGGTTTTCGGACAGACTCTGACCTAAATTGAGCGGTATTTTTCAGACAAACCGGCTGAATATCCGATAAGCGGAACTTTGCCTGTTTTACGCACCTGAACACCTGAACACCTGACACCTGAACACCTGAACACCTGAACACCTGAACACCTGACACCTGAACACCTGACACCTGACACCTGAACACCTGACACCTGAACACCTGACACCTGAACACCTGACACCTCAACACCTGACACCTGAACACCTGACACCTGAACACCTGACACCTCAACACCTGACACCTGAACACCTGACACCTGAACACCTGACACCTCACACCTCAACACCTGAACACCTGACACCTCAACACCTGACACCTGAACACCTGACACCTGAACACCTGACACCTCAACACCTGACACCTGAACACCTGAACACCTGACACCTGAACACCTGACACCTGAACACCTGACACCTGACACCTGAACACCTGACACCTGAACACCTGACACCTGAACACCTGACACCTGAACACCTGACACCTCACACCTCAACACCTGACACCCCACCCCTCACCCCCTTGCCCCCTTTCTCCGGATGTATCTTTTTCTTCATACAAAATCAATGGGAAATATTTGTATGCCCTTATTCTTTTTTTTCAGATCATTTGCAATTGACATATCATATTTACTTATCTATCATAAAAAGTTATATTCAATGCCGTTTTCCTAAGCAGAAAATCCCCCTCCCCCGGCGGGGGAGGCCCGGAGGGGGAAGAAAACAGCATCCTGAAAATAATGACAGTTTTCACCCTCCCCTGCCCCTCCCTCAAGGGAGGGGAGTGTTAAGGCAGCAGCATTGGCCCCTGAGGGAGGGGAGTATTAAGGAAACGGCACTGAGCTTATATTGCCGAATGCGGCACAGGGGAAAATTTTACTTGGAGAATATACCGAAATCATCAGACAAGGAGAATATCAGAATTGAAAAAAACAGATTATAAGAAAATACTGATTACATTACTGCTCTGCACAGGCTTTTTTGCTGAAATCCCGGAGACTGCGGCAGAAGAAAGCTATACCGTGCTGATCCTGCCTTTTCAGATTCATTCTGAAAATGATCTGGATTTCCTGAAAAACGGGATTCAGGACATGCTCACAACCCGGCTCAGCAGGGACGGAAAAATGCGGCCCCTGGATCGGGAAACCGTGCGCCGGGCCGCGGAGAATCTTACAGAAATCAATGAAAAAACAGCATATGCCGCCGCAAAGCAGTATCCGGCCGATTATGCTGTCTTTGGCAGTCTGACGGTTTTCGGCGACAGCATCAGCACTGATGCGCGCCTTTTGGATGTTTCGCAGAACAAAACCCTGCTGACCTTCAATGAAAGCGGCAGGAGTAACGGAGATGTTATTTCCCATATTGACCGTTTTGCGGCCGCTGTGCATGATGAACTGTTCGGCAGTCCGAAAGTTGCAAAACCGCTTCCGAAAAAAGAGGAGACGGTTGCGGATGAGAGCAGAAAACATCCGGATACCCTCTGGACAGGCCGGATTGAGGCAGAAGGAAAAAGCCCCGCGGGCAGGGGACAGGAAGCAGGCCGCCTGGGTGATGTGTGGAAAAGCCGGAATTTCAAAACCGCCATTATCGGACTGTCCGCGGGAGACACAGACAATGACGGAAATCAGGAAGTGGTATTTATTGACGAAAAGAATGTCCATGTTTACCGGCAGATGAAAGAGGGGTTTATCAAAATCGCCGAAATTGAGGGGGAAGTCAATGACAGTCTGCTCAGTGTGGATGCGGCGGATATAAACGGAAACGGGAAAGCGGAAATTTTTGTCAGCAATCTCAACCGGGACAGCCGCGTACTGCGTTCCTTTGTGCTGGAGTGGGACGGAAACCGTTTTCAAAAAATTGTCAGTGATGTGCGTTCCTACTTCCGCGTGATTGATGTGCCGGGCAGAGGGCCTCTCCTTATGTCGCAGCAGCGGGGAGTGGACAAAATATTTCTGCCCGGAATTGATGAACTGAACTGGGACGGTGCGCGCTATACCCCGGCATCTCCGCAGATGCTGCCGCGCAAAGTCAATGTCTTTGCATTTAATTACGGGGATGTTATTCACAACGGCAAAGAAGATATTCTTTCATTTGATGAGGAAACCTACCTGAAACTGAGCGATCCGGAAGGGAAGGAGGACTGGAAAAGTCCCGAACCTTTTGGCGGCAGCGCACTTTATATTGAATATCCCATGGCG
Organism: Desulfobacteraceae bacterium; assembly: GCA_011390755.1. Lineage (GTDB taxonomy): Bacteria > Desulfobacterota > Desulfobacteria > Desulfobacterales > Desulfococcaceae > JAABRU01. Next base: position 37,937 of record JAABRU010000054.1, read on the forward strand.
GCCTCCTCTTCCATCGGCTCGCACAAAGAACAGGATCATTATTATCTGCCCCAGCGCATTCTGATTGCAGATGCGGATAATGACGGCAAAAACGAAGTACTTGTCAACCGGGGCAAAGATATGGCCCGCAGACTTTTTGCCCGTCTCCGCCTCTTTAAGGGCGGGCAGATTCACTGTCTGGCCTGGGATGATTTCGGTCTTTACCCCAAATGGATGACCCGGCAGATTTCCGGTTATATCAGTGATTATGCCCTGGCGGATATTGACAATGACGGACAGAAGGAACTGCTTTTTTCCGTGGTAAATAAAATGGACTCTGTGCTGGGAAATGCCAGAAGTTATATTGCGGCACAGGAAATACTGCCGAGTCCCTGACCTGCATTATTCACACGTTTAGTCCCTGGCAGATAAGCTGCTGATTATTCTGCGTATACGAAAATACGGCTTCAAAACTCAGTTTTTTGTGTCTTCCTGTATTTACTGCAAAAAACTGATTTGTGAATAATTCAGGCTAATGACCCCGAATGACAGTAATTGTGATGAAAAAATATATCCTTATTAATCATACCGCGGATTTGGCCCTCCGCATATTCGGCAAAGATCCGGCAGAACTCTTTTCCAATGCGGCTTTTGCCCTTTTTGACATGATCACGGACAGCAGCCCGCAGGGGGAAAAGGAAATGGAAATCCGCGTCAGCGGGGAAGACATGCCGGATCTCATGTTCCACTGGCTGCGGGAGCTTTTATATCTGTGGAACGGCAGGGGGTTTCTCCTGTGCGGCAGCAGAATCTCTGCCATCTCAGCACAGGAACTGCAGGCAACTGTCCGCCTTGCGCATTACAATCCGGCACACCACCGCATAAAAGAGGAAATAAAGGCCGTGACCTATCACTGCCTGTCTGTAGAGCAGAAAAATTCGGAATGGGTGGCGGAAGTGGTGCTGGATGTATGATTTTGGAAAAATGACGTTTTTCCCCTCCCCCTGCCCTCCGGTCAGTGCCTTAGGACCTGCGACCTAACGCACCCTGCGGAGTTTAATACATTCCACCTGCCACCTGACACCGATCCCCCGGCACCGCCCCCCCTGCCACCGAACACCTGACCCCTGCCACCGAACACCTGACCCCTGACACCGAACCCCTGACACCTGCCAC
>JAABRU010000185.1 GCA_011390755.1 Desulfobacteraceae bacterium
AGCACCACCCCCAACCCAGAACCCAGAACCAAGCAGCACCCGGAACCCAGAACCCAGAACCCAGAACCCAGAACCCAGAACCCAGAACCCAGAACCCAGAACCAAGAACCAAGAACCCAGAACCCAGAACCCAGAACCCAGAACCAAGAACCAAGAACCCAGAACCAAGAACCCAGTACCCGGAACCAAGAACCCAGTACCCGGAACCCAGTACCCGGAACCAAGAACCCAGTACCCGGAACCCAGTACCCAGCACCCAGTACCCGGAACGGAGAACCTGTCATGAAATTTCCATACGGCATTTCAGATTTTTACAAAATAATTTCAAATGGATATTTTTACTGTGACCGGAGCGGTATGATACCGACCATTGAAGAGAGCGGAGAGGCCCTTCTTTTCATCCGTCCCCGGCGCTTCGGCAAAAGCCTGCTGCTTTCCATGCTGGAAAACTATTATGATGTGGCCCGGAAAGAGGAATTTGACCGCCTGTTCGGAAAACTGGCCATCGGAAAAAATCCGACCCCGCTGCACAACCGCTATTTTATTCTGAAATGGGATTTTTCCTGTGTAAATCCCATGGGAACCGCTCTGGATATTCAGAAATCCCTGCATGAGCATATCAATGGGCGCATCGCTTTCTTTCTGTCGTATTATGAATCTTTTCTCCCTGGCGGCATTGCCCTGATGGAAAATGCGGTTTCTTCCCTTCAGTCATTGCTGACTCTTGTTCAGAAAACCGACCACCGGCTCTATCTTCTCATTGACGAATACGATAACTTCGCCAATGAAATCATGATGAATCTGAAATCCGGAAAAGACAGTTACGAGGCTCTGGTATATGAGGAAGGCCCCCTGAAAACCCTGTTCAAGGCTGTAAAATCCCTTTCCGGCAGTTTCGGAATTGATAAAACCTTTATTACGGGGGTGTCCCCGGTGGTGATGAGTGATCTCACCTCCGGATACAATATTGCCGTGAATATGTATCTGGAACCTGAATTCAACAGTCTGTGCGGATTCACGCAGGAAGAATGCGAAAATGCCGTATATACGGTGGCCGAAAACTGCGGACTTTCCAAAACCAAAGCACAGGAAGCCGTCAATCAGATGCGCATATGGTATAATGGTTACTGCTTTGCCCTGAATACAGAAGAAAAGGTTTATAATCCCACCCTGGTTCTCTATTTTCTCCGGCATTTTCAGAAATCCTGTGCCTATCCCGCCAATATGCTGGATGCCAACCTGTCCATGGATCAGGCCAAACTGGAATATATTTCCCGGATTCACAAGGGAGCGCAGATGATTCTGGATATTGCCAATCATCACAGCATCATTCTGAATTCCCTGCTGTCCGACCGTTTCGGTATCCGCGAGATGCTTTCCGATATCAGCAGGGATAATCGTTTTCTGGCATCATTTCTCTATTATTTCGGAGTGCTGACCCACGGCGGCCGCACCGGGGCCGGAGAACTGAGACTGAATGTCCCCAATCTGGTCATGCGGGGACTGTATGCGGACCGGATTCAGCGGATGCTGCTGCCGGAACCTGAGCTTCGGGATTCCGGGATTCAGGCCGCCCGGTCTCTGTATGCCGAAGGCGATATTGCCCCTCTGTGCGAATTCGTGGAAACCCGCTATTTCAAAGTACTGAACAACCGGGATTACCGCTGGGCCAATGAGCTGACAGTGAAAACCGCCTTCCTGAGCCTGCTCTACAATGAAGCTTTGTATATTATGGATTCGGAAGCTGCCGCAGAACGGGGCTATGCGGATCTGACCATGATTATCCGGCCGGATATGCGGCAATATACCATTTCCGATGTGCTGATCGAATTCAAGTATGTTTCTTTAAAAGATGCGGGAATGAGCGGTTCCCAGGCAGAGGAAATCAGTCCGGAAGCCCTTAGGAATCTGCCGATTATGAAATCCCGAATGGAAGAGGCCCGGAAACAGGTTCAGAAATACGGGCCTGTGCTAAGAAAAAAATGCGGGAACCTGCGCCTGCGCCAATATGCGGTCGTGGCATTGGGATTTGAACGGCTGTGGGGGGAGGAGGTTCCGGGGTAACAGACTGGCTGGTGAACAGGTTTTATCGGAAATTAATATTGATGAACCGGTAAAAAGTCATTTTTCCAGAATTCAGCCTTAGTAAAATCAGCATGTTAAACTGCTGAAACACCCGGATTTCGGACTTTTTACATATTCATCAATATTGCATTTTCTTCCTACTGCATTGTCAACTTTGAATCTGTGACTTCAGTTGCACTGAAACACCTGAATTTTTGGTAAAATCCGGTGTTTTAACCCATAATTTCAAATTTGACAAAGCACTACGGAGATCTGTAAATGAAAATTGTAAATTTTATAAAAGAGATAAACTCCGATCTCAAATCTGTGTTTCCGGATTATACAGGGCTGTATTATTTCGGATCACGCAGCCGCGGTGATAACCGGGAATACAGCGATTATGATATGGTGTTTGTGTTCAGAACAAAACCGGACTGGAAAAAAAAGGAACAGATCCGTGAATTTGTTTATCATAAAGAAGTGGAATACGACATGGTAATAGACGGGAAGTATTATTCACAAAAAGAAATAGATGATTTTCAGACCCCTTTCCTTGAATCTGTCAGTAAAGAGGGTAAATTTTATGCCGTATGATAAAAAAGCCCTGATTGAGTACAGAATTCAGCGGGCATGGGAGACAGTTGATAGTACTGAATAGGAAAAAGCAGGCACCTCTTGTTCACATGTTCTGCTTCATCACGCTATGTGAATATTGGAAATGAGCACTGTACAGGACAAAAAAATAACATGCTTGTATTATTAAAATCAGCCACGAATGACACGAATCTGCACGAATCGCACAAACCGTAATCACAGTGCAAACGGAGATTGTCTGAACCCGGATTCACAGGATGAAGGGATTGACCGGGATTATGCTTGTCTGAACATGATTATGCACAATTTTACAGGATGGGCAGGATTTTATATTGTCCGAACCGCAGGTTCACGCAGACGAAAAGATTCCGCAGATATGAATCCGGCAGACTCAGCGGAAAATCCGGGGAATCCGGGAATTTTTGTTCATCTGCGGTTCTGGCAGTATGAAAGGAGCAGTTTATGGAAGCATTGAAGTATATCAGAAAGATAGAATCGGATAACATTGTTATTTCCGATCTTGGGCAGTTTTTGGGGAAAGATGTTGAAATCATTATCCTGCCGCTGAGCAGCAGGGGAGATGATGAATCCGGCAAATCTTCGGAACCGGGACAAAAGCACCGGGCACATTTCAGGCCCTTTGAAGCGGTTTCCATGCGGGGGAAGGGACCGACAGCAGCAGAAATGGTCATTCAGGACAGGATTTGAATATTTATGATTATCTTTATTGACACTTCCGCGTGGGTCAAATTTTTTATTTTTGAACAAGGTACAGTACATATCCAGAAATTTATGCTTGAACATGCCCTGTCAGGAGATAATATTTTTTCGGGAGCAGCGGTTACCTATGCCGAAATGATTGCAACTTTCAGACGTGCATGGAAGGGACATCGTATCATTCGGGAAGAATCAGTAGATCGAAAAGTTTCCCCCGGATACGGTTTTACGGCTGCCCCGGAGTGCAAAAACTGTATTTCTGCACCGCCGCATCTCCCGGCATCTCCCGGTTACCCCATGCAAAAATACAATTTTTGCACTCCGGGAACCATTCTGAAACCGGTTGGCGGAAAACTTTTCGATCTACTGAAATTGTCTGAACTCTGATTCGTCTGATTTATCTGATTATTCCGACTGCTCCTGTCTTAATCAGATAAATTACAATAATCAGACAAATCAGGGTTCCGGACAAATGGTCTGAACCGCAGATTCCCCCAAAGGATTGTGCAGATATGAATCCGGGAGGCCCACCGGAAAATCTGCGGAATCCGGGAATCTTTGGAAATAACTATTTAAAAATTCAGGAAAAGTTATGAAATTCAATCTGACAGTAAAAAATATGTTGTACGGGCTGGTTTTTCTGGGCGTTTTTATTATTATCGCCCTGGCCCTTGTGAATTATTTATCCAATAACAAACTCATTGACAGCCAGAACCGGCTGACCGGCATTGTGATTCCCCTGGACAGGGCCAATCAGCAGATCCGGGGAGCGATGGCTGATTTTATTGAACGCCAGGGAAAAATTATCGGTGCGGATTCTGTTGAGGAACTGGATAAACTGACCCGGCGGGCGTACCTGGAACAGGAGTTTGAAAAAAGCCGGGCAGAATTAAGTAAACTTTTGCAGGAAAAGCAGGATGCAAGCAAAGTAATTGAAAACCTGTCGGAACTGTTCACTGCCTTTCTGGAAAAAGATGCGGCCCTGCTGGAAACTGTGCGCAGCAGTCTGCAGCTGGGGGCCGATATTGATAAACAGATTGAGGTGATGGACAAAACCGGGGCAGAGCTGCAGAAAAATGCGGAAGCCGTATCGGGCCGGGTCAATTTCGCAGCCATGCGGGAAAAAATCGCCCTGCGGGAATATATGGATGCCGAAGAGAAAAGCGATGAACTGCACAATGCGGTCCGGGAACTTTTACAGGGCGATCTGACCAAAACCCAGAAAGCCTGTAATGATCTCCGCCTGGGGGTTTCGGCACTGGCAACTTACGGCAGGCAGATCCTTTTGGAAAAACAGGAGGAGAGTATCAGTCACATTCAGGAAAAACGGATTACTCCGGCCGCGGACCTGGTATCCGTATCTTTGGCAATGCTCAAAAGCGGGGTAAGCGATTCAGAAGAACTGATGAATCTGGCAAAAAATATTGAAAATGATTTCAACATACTCAGCCGTACTTTGACAGAAGTGGGCAAACTGCGTACCCGGCAGATTGCCCAGCAGAAAGTCATGAGCGAACTTCGGGCCTCCCTGAAAGATAACCGCACCGGTATTACGGAAAGTCTGGACAGTATCAAGATACATGCAAGAACTATCCGGGAATCCGCCGAGCAGAAAGCCGAAAACATTACGGCCCTCACCCGCCGTTTTGTTATCGGAGCGGCAATGATTGCTGTTCTTTTCATGATTCTCATCGGCCGCGTAACCCTCCGCTGGCTCATCGGCCCCATTAATCAGGCCGTTTCTTTTGCCGATACCATTGCAAAAGGCGATCTGACCGCGAAGATACAAATAGCCCAGGGAAATTTTATGTCCCGGTTCCGCATGGGCCGTCATGATGAGCTGGCAAATCTGATCTCCAAACTCAGTGACATGGCCCTGAATCTGAATTCCCTGATCGGGCAGGTGCAGCATGCGGGTGTGCAGGTGACCTCTTCGGCCACGGAGCTGGCGGCCACAGCCAAACAGCAGGAAACCGTGATGGCCAATCAGGCGGAATCCACCAATTATGTAATTGATTCGGTCGGGGAAATTTCCAAAGTTTCCGGCGAACTGGTGGAAACCATGCAGGAAGTGGCGGCCATGTCCGAAGATACGGCCCGCTTTGCCAGCAGCGGGCAGAATGATCTGGCCCGCATGGAAGAGGCCATCGGCACCATGGAAGATGCCTCCAAATCCATTTCCGGAAAACTGGAGGCCATCAATGAAAAAGCCGCCAATATCACATCGGTGGTGACCACCATCACCAAAGTTGCGGATCAGACCAACCTTTTGTCTCTGAACGCAGCCATTGAAGCGGAAAAAGCCGGGGAATACGGCAGGGGATTTACAGTGGTGGCACGGGAAATCCGCCGTCTGGCGGATCAGACGGCCGTAGCCACCCTGGATATTGAGCAGATGGTGGAGGAAATGCAGAAAGCCGTATCTGCCGGGGTAATGGAAATGGACGCGTTTATCAAAGAAGTCCGCCACAGTGCAGAGGATGTGGGACGGATCAGCACCCAGTTATCCCGGATTATCGGACAGGTGCAGGCCTTAAGCCCCCGTTTTGAAAATGTCAATGAGTCCATGCAGTTTCAGTCGGAAAAAGCAAGAAATATCAACAAAGCTATGCTCAAACTGGGCACGGAAATGCAGCAGACCCTGGATTCTTTAAAGGAATCCTTTCTGGCCATTGAGCAGCTGAACAAAGCCGCAAGGGGACTCCAGAATGAAGTATCCCGTTTTAAGCTGGCATAGGACGGTTCTTTTTATGCAGATTATCGCTATCGGAGCTTCTGCCGGAGGCCCCCATGCCCTGGCCGAAATACTGTCCCTTCTGCCCGGAGACCTGCCTGCCTTTCTGCTCATTGTGCAGCATGTCAACAAAGAATTTTCCGCGGGACTGGCCCGGTGGCTGAATCTGCAGACCGCCCTGCGGGTCCGCATTGCACCGGACGGGGGCAGACCGGAAAAGGGAACGGTTTTTGTCGCGGGAACCGATGAACACCTGATCCTTCGCCCGGATTTCACCTTTTCCTATATTCCCGGCCCCCGTGACAATCCCTTCCGGCCTTCCATTGATGTTTTTTTTCACAGCATGGCCCGTTATTACTGCGGCAGACCCGAAAGAAAAAAAAGCATGGGAATCCTGCTCACCGGGATGGGAAAGGACGGGGCCGAGGGACTGCTGGCCCTGCGCCGGGCCGGATGCTATACTCTGGCACAGGATGAGCACAGCAGTGCGGTCTACGGTATGCCCAAAGCGGCCCGAAAACTGGGGGCGGCTGCGGAAATTCTTCCGCTGGGAAAAATCGCACCGGCAATTCTCAGCCGCATTTACGGGAAAAGCTGATTTCCATGTATGAAAAGCTCAGGCTGACACAGCACCGCATCTGTGTCCTGCTGGTGGATGATCAGTCCATGATCGGAGAATCACTGCGCCGTATGCTGCTGGCGGAAAAGGATATAGATTTTCATTACTGCCAGGATCCCACCCTTTCTGTGCGCATGGCCAGTGAAATCGGTCCCACGGTGATACTGCAGGATCTCTTTATGCCGGAAATTGAGGGACTGCGTCTGGTGCGCTATTTCCGGGCCAATCCCCTGACCCGCGAAGTCCCCCTGATTGTCCTGTCCGGCGAGGAGGATCCCCGCACCAAAGCCGAGGCCTTTGCCCTGGGGGCCAATGATTATATGGTCAAACTGCCGGACCGCCTGGAAGTTATTGCCCGTATCCGTTATCATTCCAAAGGATATATCAACCTGCTGGAACGCAACGAGGCCTATAATGCCCTGCTCAAAAGCCAGGAGCAGCTGCGGATCCGCAATGAATTTATCAAAAAAACCTTCGGCCGTTATCTGTCTGATGATGTGGTGGACAATATTCTGGAATCTCCGGAAGGCACAAAACTGGGCGGGGAAAAACGGCAGATTACCATCATGATGACCGATCTCCGGGGCTTTACTTCGGTCAGTGAACGCCTGGAAGCCGAGGATGTGGTCAGAATGATCAATCATTATCTGGAAAGCATGACCCGGATCATCCTCAAATACCAGGGAACCATTGATGAATTTATCGGGGATGCCATTCTGGTTATTTTCGGCGCGCCGGTTTTCCGGGAAGATGACGCACAGCGCGCCCTGGCCTGTGCGGTTGAAATGCAGCTGGCAATGGCGGAGGTCAATACCAAAAACCGGAAAGCGGGTTATCCGCCCGTGGCCCAGGGAATCGGTATTCATACAGGTGAGGCCGTGGTCGGCAATATCGGATCGGAAAAACGATCCAAATACGGTGTGGTGGGGCGGAATGTCAACCTGACAGCCCGCATCGAATCCTATACGGTCGGAGGGCAGATACTGATTTCACGGGAAACACGGGAAGAATGCGCGGCAGAACTGCGGATTGATGACACCGTTGAAATTATGCCCAAAGGATTTACCCGCCCGGTTCCCATATACGAACTCGGAGGCATCGGAGCCCCCTATCATCTGTATCTTCCGGAAAAAAGCGATGCAAAACTCAGGGAGATGAACCCGCCGCTGCCCCTCCGTTTTACCATCCTGGAGGGCAAATATGCCACCGGGGATATCCATGCAGGTTCTTTCCTCCGCATGGGGGAAAATACGGCCGAAATCCGTTCGGAGATACAGGCCGAACGGATGAGAAATCTGCGGATTTTTCTGGAAGACGGAAAAGGGAATGAGATCACTTCCGATCTCTATGCCAAAATCACACGCACCTTTTCCGACAGTTCTTCCCGCTTTTATATCCATTTCACCGCAGTTCCTCCGGAAGCCCGTGCTTTTATTATGCAGATTTGCGGTCAGGAATGTTTTGCGTAAATGATTATCAGTAGATCGAAACGTTTCCGGAGGAGTGCAAAAACTGTATTTTTGCATGGGGTAACCGGGAGATGCGGCGGTGCAGAAATACAGTTTTTGCACTCCGGGGCAGCTGTAAAACCGTATCCGGGGGAAACTTTTCGATCTACTGATTATCCGGAAGACTGTATTTACTTTCATCCGGTTTTGGCGTATGATACGAAAGTCTGAGCAGTGTTACTTTTTATGACAGACAATGCCGGATGAAGAGTCTGTCTGAAAACGGCAGTGGGTCAAACCGGCTGACTTGAAATTCCCGGTTTGCCCCACTACCCCGAAAACCTCCGAAACCAACTTTTGAATCTTCTTAAAACAGGGGGGTGGAATACCGGTAAACAGGTTTTCGGACAGGTTCCAAGCCCGGCGGTCCGGCCCGGTCTGCAAATTTTTATAATCCTCAGCAGATCGAAAAGTTTTACGGAGGAGTGCAGAAACTGTATTTCTGCATGGGTCAGCCGGGAGATGCGGCGGTGCAGAAATACAGTTTCCGCACTCCGGGACAGCCCTAAAACCGTATCCGGGGGAAACTTTTCGAGCTACTGAGCCTGTGTAATACGGATGCGCAATGGAAAAAATCAGAGCCTTTATTGCATTTCATCTGCCCCCTGATGTGCGGGAACATATAGAAAAAATACAGAACAGTTTTCTCGATCGGGGGGTCCGGATGCGCCGGGTGCGGTCGGAAAATATCCACCTGACCCTGAAATTTCTGGGAGATATTGAAAAAAAACATATAGAAACAATTGCCGGTGCAATGACAGAAAGCATGAAAGATTTCCTTCCCCTGCATCTTTCTGCCGGAGGGATCGGTGTGTTTCCCAATATCCGCAAACCCAGGATTTTGTGGTGCGGTCTGAAGGGGGATACCCATGAACTGATACGCCTGCAGAAAAACCTGGAGAATCATTTGGAAGCATCGGGATTTGAAAAAGAAAAACGTCCTTTCAAAGCCCATATGACCATTGCCCGTATGAAAGAAAGTCCGAATCCGCAGCATCTGCGCAAAGCAATGGAAGAATCCGCAAACCTTTTTTCTTCCCCTTTCTGCGCGGATGAAATGATTCTCTGGCAGAGCCGTCTGCGGCCCTCAGGCCCTGTGTACAGCAGATTACAGACAATCGGGTTTACAAACAGATACTGAAACCACTGCCATATTTTTATGAAACAGATTTTTATATTCCAGGAGGATAAGATGAGTAATTCAGCGGAAAAGCAGAAGGCTGTTGAAAGTGCCATGTCCCAGATCGAGCGTCAGTTCGGCAAGGGGGCGATTATGAAACTGGGAACCAAAGAAACCATAGATGTTCCCGTCATTCCTTCGGGTTCACTGGCCCTGGACAGGGCTTTGGGAATCGGAGGATATCCCAGGGGCCGGGTGATTGAAATTTTCGGCCCCGAATCTTCGGGCAAAACAACCCTGGCCCTTCATGCTGTTGCCGAAGCCCAGAAACAGGGAGGAATTGCTGCCTTTGTGGACGCGGAACATGCCCTGGATACGGTCTATGCCAGAAAACTGGGGGTCAACTGTGATGATCTGCTGGTGTCCCAGCCCGATACCGGGGAACAGGCCCTGGAAATATCGGATATGCTGGTCCGCAGCGGGGGCGTGGATATTCTGGTGATTGATTCCGTTGCAGCACTGGTTCCCCGTGCCGAGATTGAAGGGGAAATGGGAGATGCCCATATGGGACTCCAGGCCCGTCTCATGTCCCAGGCACTGCGGAAACTGACGGCAACCATTGGAAAAACCATGACATCGGTGGTTTTTATCAACCAGATCCGAATGAAAATCGGTATTGTTTTCGGAAATCCGGAAACCACAACAGGCGGGAATGCATTGAAATTTTATTCTTCCGTGCGTCTGGATATCCGGCGTACCGCATCCATCAAAGACGGGCAGGAAGTTATCGGAAACCGCACCAAAGTGCGTGTGGTAAAAAATAAAATGGCCGCTCCTTTTAAAGAAGCGGAATTTGATATTACATACGGAGAAGGCATTTCCCGCACCGGCGACCTTTTGGATATGGGAGTGGAAACCAGTGTGATTGACAAAAGCGGTTCCTGGTATTCCTATAATTCCGAACGCATCGGTCAGGGGCGTGAAAATGTAAAGAAATTTTTTGCGGATAATCCGGAACTCTACCGGGAAGCCCTGGAAAAAGTCAGAAGCAGTCTGGGCATTTCCAAAAGCCCGAGCAGTGCCCCGGAAGATTCGGTACCGGAAGAAAGTGAATAATATTTTTTAGGAGAAAGCATGACAGGCAACGAAATACGCAGACAGTTTTTGGATTATTTTAAAAAGCACGGGCATCAGCAGGTCCGCAGCTCTTCCCTGGTGCCGCGGGATGACCCGACCCTGCTTTTTGTAAATGCCGGGATGGTGCAGTTCAAACGCACCTTTCTGGGCGAAGAAAAACGGGATTATGTACGGGCCGCCACTTCCCAGAAATGTGTACGGGCCGGGGGAAAACATAATGATCTGGAAAATGTGGGATATACGGCCCGGCATCATACCTTTTTCGAGATGCTGGGCAATTTTTCCTTTGGCGACTATTTTAAGGAAAAAGCCATTGCCTTTGCATGGGAACTGCTGACGGAGGGATACGGACTGAAAAAAGAGGATTTATGGGTTTCCATCTACCTGGATGATGACGATGCCCATGATCTCTGGCAGAAAGTGGCCGGGGTTTCGGCAGACCGCATTGTCCGTTTTGGTGAAAAAGACAATTTCTGGGCCATGGGCGATACCGGCCCCTGCGGCCCCTGTTCGGAAATCCATATTGACCGGGGCGCGCATATGGCCTGCGGCCCGGATTGTAAACTCGGCTGTGAATGCGACCGTTTTCTGGAAATCTGGAACCTGGTGTTCATGCAGTTCAACCGGGATGCTTCGGGTAACATGACTCCGCTTCCCAAACCCAGCATTGATACGGGCATGGGGCTGGAGCGCATTGTTTCCATTCTTCAGAATGCTCCCACCAATTATGATACGGACCTCATACTGCCCCTTATGGAAAAGACCGCGGAACTTTCGGGGAAAAACCTGGGAGAGGCAAAGGATTCGGATGTGGCCATGAAAGTCATTGCAGACCACAGCCGGGCCATGTCCTTTCTCATCGGGGACGGTGTGCTGCCCGCCAACGAGGGAAGGGGATATGTGCTGCGCCGCATCATGCGCCGGGCCATCCGCTACGGCAGAAATATCGGTCTGATCAAACCTTTTCTCCATGAAACCGCCAAAACGGTTTTCGACATTATGAAACCCGCGTATCCCGAACTTTCCGAGGCCGAAGCATTTATCACCAATGTTATCCGGAATGAAGAGCTCCGTTTTTCCGAAACCCTGGACAAGGGTCTGCTGCTGCTCAATGACACACTGGGAGAAATGGAAAGCAAAGGGGAGAGGGAAGTGCCGGGGGACCTGATCTTCAAACTGTACGATACCTACGGTTTTCCTGTGGATATTGTGCGGGATGTGGTGCGGGATCGTCAGATGTCTCTGGATATGAGGACCTTTGACCGGCATATGGCCGAGCAGCGGGAAAGATCCCGCTCGGTTACCACCTTTTCCTCTATCAGTGAAGCCTATAAAAATCTTTCGGCCCGGGGAGTAAAAACAGAATTTGCCGGCTACCGGCACACAGCCGCGGAATCCGAAATCCTGCTTATGGTGCAGCAGGGCCGGGAAGTGGAAAAGGCTTTGGCAGGAGAGATTGAAATTGTTACGAAAAAAACACCTTTCTACGCGGAATCCGGCGGACAGACAGGAGATCGCGGCACCATCAGCGCCAATGCTTTTGAAATAAAGGTCAAAGATACGGTCAAAGATCCCACCGGTCTGATTATCCACAAAGGTGAAGTGATTTCCGGAAGCGCGGCCAAAGGGGATCGGGTTATCCTTGCAGTGGATACGGATACCCGGTTTGCAACAGCACGGAATCATACCGCCACCCATATACTCCATGCCATGCTCCGCAAGGTGCTGGGCGATCATGTCAAACAGGCCGGTTCCCTGGTTTCTTCTGACCGTCTGCGTTTTGACTTCACCCATTTTTCCCAGGTGGATGCGGAAACACTGGATCAGATCGAAACACTGGTCAATGAACGTATCCGCCAAAACGTGCCTGTGGATATTGAAGAAATGGATGCGGAAAAAGCCTTTCAGTCCGGTGCCACTGCCCTGTTTGAAGAAAAATACGGGGACAGGGTGCGGGTCATTTCCCTGGACACCTTCAGCAGGGAACTCTGCGGCGGAACACACTGCCGTTTTACCGGAGACATCGGGCTTTTCAAAATTATCAGCGAGTCCGGCATTGCTGCCGGTGTCCGGAGAATTGAGGCTGTAAGCGGGGCAGGGGCTGTGAAGTATATACAGAAAACAGACGGCATCCTGCGTCAGGCAGCGTCCATGCTCAAAGAAAAACCCGATGCCCTGGTGCCGAGGCTGGAGAAAAACCTGGCAGACCAGAAAGCACTGGAAAAAGAAGTGGAAAAACTCCAGGCACAGATGGCCACCATGTCCGCTGCCGGTGCGGATTCGGATATCCGGGAAATAAAAGGGTATCAGGGTGCTGGCCCAAAAGGTGACAGCAGACAATCCTGCATCTTTGCGGGATGCCGCCGATAAATTCCGGGACAAAATTGCTTCCGGCATCGTGGTGCTGGGCAGTGCGGCGGGCGACAAAGCCATGATTACCGTTGTGGTCACAAAGGATCTGACAAAGCAGTATCATGCCGGTAATATCGTAAAACAGGTGGCCGCCATTGTCGGCGGCGGCGGAGGAGGACGTCCGGATATGGCCCAGGCAGGCGGATCAAAACCGGAGAAGCTGGATGAGGCTTTGGATGCCGTGTATAAAATTGTAGAAAATATGTAACAGATTCAAAAAGTACTGCAAGAGCGGGAACCTTTCGGTTCCCGCTTTTTGCTCCTATGCCGTCAGTCTAGTGCATTGTCATAGCTTAATTTTAGGATAAACGGATTTCAGTTTATAACTGTGTAAATAAATTATGCGATGCCCGGCCCTGATTTTTAGCTCTGACAAAGCACTAGTACACCACGGCGTAAATACGTACACAGTTTATAAACACCGGATGCCCTGAT
>JAABRU010000186.1 GCA_011390755.1 Desulfobacteraceae bacterium
TGCTTTTGCAGGTGATTCTGAAAATTCTGTAATCTGTTTCGGAATCAGTGCATTAAGAAACGGGCGGTAAGGTTTTTTCAATTACCGCAGGACACAAACCAAATTTCCGGAGAAACGTAATTTTTCTCTATTGGTAATCTTTCCGATTTATATTGTATTTTTTCATTTTATAATGAAGCAGCTGGCGGGAGATGCCCAGTTTCCGGGCGGAGCGGGAAATATTCCCCCGGAATTCCCTCAGTGAATCACAGATCATCTCCTTTTCCTCTCTGACAATTTCCTTTGTCCGGGAAATCAGTGTATCCGGTTCCGGCAGCATCCCGGGTTCCGGAGCGGATGGGGCAGATTCCGGAATTTCCCGCGGATATGCCACTTTCCTGCTCCTGCCCTCTCCTGTTTTCCCGGCATCCAGTGCATGGATAAAATAAGGGGGCATATGCCGGATATGGATGATTTTTTCATCCCCCACCATATTCATGGCCCCTTCGATCACATGCTCCAGCTCCCGCACATTTCCCGGCCAGTGGTAATCTTTGAAAAGTTTTTCCACCTCCGGAGAAAGAGCCTTCACCTTTCTTTCCAGAATAAAGTTGAGTTTGCTGATAAAATGCCGGGTAAGCACATCAATATCATCGGGTCTTTCAAACAGGGGCGGGATATGGATGAATACCACCCCCAGCCGGTAAAAGATATCCATGCGCAGAATACCGTCTGCAATGGCCTGCCGGGGTTCCCGGTTGATGGTGCTGATGATTTTCAGATTGATGCGCAGCTCGTTCAGGGAACCGACCCGGCGGACTTTCTTTTCCTGTAATACCCGCAGTAATTTGGATTGCAGGTTCACAGGCATGGAATCCACTTCGTCGAGGAATAAAGTCCCCCCGTTGGTCTGCTCCAGCAGACCGGGCCGGTCCAGCGCGCTGGTAAAGGCCCCTTTGGAAGTGCCGAACAGAATACCTTCCAGCAGATTCTCCGGAATGGCCGCACAGTTGACGGCCATGAATTTCCGTTCCTTGCGGGAGCTGTAATTGTGGATGGACTGGGCAAACATTTCTTTGCCTGTCCCGGTTTCCCCGTAGAGCATGACCGGGGAAGGGGAATTGGCGGCCATGCGCGCGGTTTTGAGGCAGTGCAGAAATTTTTCGTTTCCGCTGACCATATCAGCAAAGGTAAAGCGGGTTCCGTTGCCCAGCTCCGGCCGGTCGTGGCTGATGAGACGGGAAGAGGATGCAATGGTTTTATCCAGAATATTATAGTCTTTGACAATGCAGATGGCCCCGATCAGTTGTCCGTTTTTCATCAGGGGAAATACACTGTGGATGGTATTCACCACCCGGCCGTTTGCGGTCTGGTAGAAAAAGAGATGCCCGATAATGGCTTTCCGGCTTCCCAGGCACTGCATGATTTTACTGGTATCCGCATCCAGATTGTATATTTCCGTCACCTTCCGGCCCATCACTTCCCGGATTTCAAATCCGTCCATCCGGGCCTGCTGCCGGTTATAGAAAACAATAGTGCCGGAGCAGTCCGCAATAATAATCCCGTCATCCAGATCCGAAAGAATGGAAAGAAAGTCCACATCCGAGAGATCCAGGTTGCTGATGCCTTGTATATTATCTTTTTTCATCCTGTCATACAGCCACAATAAGATGATAAATGGTAAACTGCCGTTCTCCCAGGTCATGCAGGGTTTCATCCACCTGCCTGTCCGTTAATATTTCGGACTTCATAAGCCCTTTCGGTTCTTTGAGCCGAAGATATTTTTCTTTTTTCCGGATATATTTGGCAACTCCGGAGCGGGCTTTGCCTGTTTCTCCGTCAAAAACATAGCCCATCATAGCCCCGGTTTCCATGAGAGGAGCGTACTGCCCGCTTACAAAACGCATCATTCCTGCATTGACATACGCGTCATTTCCGGCCCTGATTTTTCCACCTGAATTGTAAAACCGAAGTCTTTTGGCTTCAATGGCAAAATACACATGGGACCCCTCACCGCAGGATATAAGAATTTCAATTCTGCCAACCACAACATCCCCATCAATTATTTCCTGTTGGGGGTGAATGGCCAAGGGACCGTCCCGAAACGGAGGAATCCATTGCAAACGGCCACATATTTTTGTGCTAATCCGATCTTCTCTTTCATAGTCTGTTTCCCTATGTACGGTACTGCCAATATCAAGAACGGAAGACAGTATGACAGGGATATATTTTTGTGGAAATAACTTTTTGAAATACCCGGCATCACCACTCATGCGAATTCCTTTCCGGCTATAGCAATATCCCCGTAGATTCTTGCAGCATCATTCAGGGCAGCCGTTCGGGTCCAGTTCAGGAGGATATTCGGTCGCACAATATGTATTTCATTTCCCTGAAAAAAGAAAATGTCCCGTTCATAAAACATAGTTCCGTTTTTCTTTGAAATATTTTTATAATAAGCATTTACTACTTCCATAAGTTTTTGGGGCAGGATTTTTTTCTGAAAACTGCTTTCTTTTTTTGAAAGCCGAAGTGTCACCATTGCCAGACCGGTCTGTTCATCCGTACCGCCTTCGGCGCAAACGCAATGCTCTGAACTTTCTGCTTTTGCCCATTGATTCAATGTACGGCTTAATGTATCTGCATATACTTTCAGTCCCTGATCCGCATAGGGTTCAATCTTTGCAGAATCTACAGGATTCAGGGTTACAGTTTTTTCAGATTGCCAACTGTTCGGCGTTGAACTGGGGATGAAGACCCGAACCGTATCTTCCACAAGACAGATTTCCTGTTCTGTAAGGCCGAAATAGCGGTAAATCAGGGGTTCGATTTCTTTTTGTACCTTGTCTGTATATTCTTTCCGTTTTTTCTGCCATTCTTTTGTGAAAGCCGCTTCATCCGTTTCACCGTCATCAAACAAAGAAAGTTTTTTGCTTTTTGTTTTCAGATCATTATAAATTTTTCGCAGATCATTCCGAAGCTGCTCAAATTTATTTGATACCTGCTCAATAATCTGTTCCGCATCCGCTGAGATGAATTCATTTCCCGGCAGAGGAAAGGGAACCCGAAGGAGTTCCGAAAGATGAACCTTATCTCTTTCGCTTCCCCAATTGGCCGAAGTATGAAAAAGAAAATATTTTGCTACATTTGAACGCAAATATACGCTTAGAAACATTAACAGGTTTTTATCTTCCTCGGGTCCGGCAATTGACTGTAAAGAATGTTGGAAAAGCACATCAAAATTGCAGTATGCTATTTTGGTAAAACCATTACTAACGAGAACCATAGGAGATTTAAATATTTTTTGATTTGGAATACGCCGTAAACTTTCCTTCGATGCCTCAATATCTTCCAATCTTTTTCCGAGAGAGATACTATCATGCTGGAAGAGAAAAAATCCAAATTTCTGCTCAGCCCGCAAAAAAAGAGAATCAGGGTTCCAAGGATTTTTTTTTGGTTTAGGATAGTTGGGATTATTTTTTGCTTTTTCAGGATAAAAAGGTTGAAATCCCTGACCTTTAATCCATCGTTTCCCTTCTTTTGGCGATCCTGCTATGTCAGAAAGAAACGGCAGATACTGAAGCAGATCAAGAAGTTTCTGATCTCTCTGCGTTCCCCACAGACGGCGTTTCCATACAAGTGGAGCTGTTTTTGTTTGGGTGGCGGAAATGACATCACTTAACGGAATCCATGTCCGTGAAGAGGGATTAACAATGATGAGCCCTTTGCGAAGACCGTTACGGTTGAATTTTGGCGCAACATATTCAATTGTATGCTGATTGACTTCGGATATTTTGTTGGTAAACCGTGCAATAAAGGCAGGTGTTTTTGCATTTTCAAAAAGCAAATGGCGATAATCCGCTAATTGCATGACCTTTTCCAGGGTCACTCTGGAAAGCCATCCGGCCTGGAAAGCATCTGTCTGGTTTTGCAGAATTTTTGTGGGCAGTAATAAACATCCTGTCCCACCGTTTCGGAGCAGATACGGAGTTTTTCCCATAAATTTCTGGGCAAGCTGTTTGCTTCCCCTGCCTTCCCAGGGAGGATTCCCGATAATGCAGTCGAATTTTTTTCCGGCAAGGGTTTCTTCCGCCAGAAAATCCGCCTGATGAATCACGGGAAGATCAGCCGCAGGCCGATTTGGATGATTCCCGTAATCCAGAAGTTTCGGCAGGGGGGCCCCGGTTTTTTTCATATGTTCTATGATGTCCGGAGGCTCGAAAAAATCCAGATAGGCCAGATAGAGACTGAAGCAGGCAATGCGGCAGGCCGTTTCCGATTCATCTACTCCGCAAATCTGCTTGGAAAGGATTTTTTTCAGGGCTTTGGCCTTGTCTTTATAGGAAATATTTTTCTGTCGGAAAAGCCAATGATTGGCAAGACGGTTGAAAAGAATTACCAGAAAAATACCGGAGCCGCAGGCCGGATCAAGCCAGGATCGCTCATAGGCATCCGGGTCATCCTGCATTGCCACATCCGTGACCATTTCAGCCAGAAAACGGGGGGTATAGAATGCCCCTTTTTTTCTTTGATCTGCAGAATTTTCCCTACTCAGAAAATCCTGATAAATAAAACTGATGATTTCCACAGGGATCATCCTGAAATCATAGGGCCAGAATCCCAGGCTGCCCTGCCCGCTGCCCACATTATGCCCCCCAAGAAAAAGAATCAGCTTTTTCATATGCTCCGGACGGATGCGGGATTTTTCCTTTTCAATATCCTGGTCAAACATATTGCCGTTAAAGCGTTTTTTCAGATCCCTGAACAGACCGTCATACAGAAAATCTGTCTGTTCTTCCGGAGATTTTTTTTCCAATATTTCGGACAGCAGCATGGTTCCGGTTTTTTTCGGGCCGGTTTTTCCTAGCGAGACAATCCCCCGGTCCAGCAGATAGCAGAGGAACAGCACCCGACCGATAAAAGCGTGGGCAACTTTTATTCCTAATTGATTTTCACCTTCTGTCAGTTCATTCCGTAAATCGGCAAGATTCCCCAGCAGCCAGGCATCTACCGTCTGCTCCGGATCAAAATGCACCCGCTTTTTTTCATAATAATGACCTGTCGCCAGGCCGTGAAAAAAAGACTGAATCCGGGCGACGTAGTCTGCACGGGTTACTGTTTCTACCAGAGCAGCTTCATTTTCCGATTTATCATCTTTATCATCCGGGGATTTCCCTTGCGGCAGGGCCAACCCGGAATAAATATAGACAGATACCGGGTCTGCCAGTATCAGTATATTGGCAACTCCCTGATTCCAGAAAAGTTTTTGCAGATGAATCCGTTCCTTCACTGAAAAAGGGCGGGCATATTCCTTACAGTACAATACCGGACGGCCATCCAGGCAAAGAACACCGTCCAGTTTCATTTCTTCCCATGCCTTGCGGATAACCGACACATATCCTGTCAGGTCTGCATCTTCCTTCACAGATTCAGGAGAAGTGTAGAACATCATACCGGCCGGTGCAGCAGTGTGGGCCTGTATTAATTCTGATATATTGTTTTGGTTATCCATATTTCTCACATCATTACCCTTATCAAGCGGCCATCCCCCGTATTACAAAACGGAGTCAGTTGCATTTACTAAACATATGTATAATATATATGCACTGAAGCAGTGAAATCGTCAAGAAAAGTTTTTCCAACCTTCCCCAATCCCCCCCTCTGGCTCCCCGACTGATATCACCCCTGAAATAATTTTCCGGAAGACGATAACAGTGAAAAAAATAGCAAATTTTTTTTCTAAAAAGAAAATATATTTTCTTTTTCTCTTTGTAAAGCGAAAAATATTTTTCTTTTATTCCAGACCATCTTCTCCGCCTTTGATGGCAGGAAATAAATATATTCTTTATAAAAAGCATGTTACCACAAATTGCAGATAAAGTATTCATTTCTGGCACACTATCTGCTTTACAAAATAGTATATTGTCAGAGAATGAAGCATAATTAAAAAATACAATTCAGAAAGGGAGAAAAAAATGAGCACAAAAGCCAGGGAACTGTACGATAGCGGAATCAATCTGGAAAAAGAGTATGATTTTGAAGGTGCAAAAAAAATCTATGCGGAAATCGAAAAAAATTTCAAAGATGATCCCATTATGGAAAAAACCCGTCTGCGCATGGAGGATATGGATGATCTCATTGAAGAAAAGAGAATCTATGAACGCATTGATGAAAACGGCAAACGGGTGCTCACGGACATCGGCATGAATATCGCCGAAAACCAGGAACTCATGGACCTGCTCATGGAAGCCGATGCCATTGATTTTGACAATGAAACCGCTGTATTCATTCCCCTGAAACGGGACTATATTGACGAATGTCTGGCAAAATGCCCCCGGCAGATGCCCGGCGACCCCGGCCCCAACACCTTTGGCACGGGTGCGACCCCTCCCTTTCTGAAACGCCCCGGAGATGATGAACTGCGCCAGGCCAACCGGCAGGAATATGAGGAAATCGTGAAAACCGTGGCAGAGTTTCAGGACGTGGTCCGGATTTTCAGCCTGCCCGTGGCCCAGGACAGAAGCATTTCCCTGTATGAAGTGGCGCAGCTGATGGAAAAACATTTCCCCGGACTGAAAATGACGGCCACCAAGGGCATGTCGGATGAGGAAGTGCTCTTTCTCAAAGACAAGGATCACTGGGTGGACGGAACCAGTCTGATTACCTCTCTGGCCCCCATGGGCACCATGGTCAAACCCTTTCTCCGAAGCTGCCGTTCCGGGGCTAATCTGCTGCTGCTGGATCTGGCCATTGCCGGTTCCTCCGCTCCCGGAAGCCCCGAAGGACTGCTGACCCAGATTCATGCCCAGGTGCTTTTCATGATGGTCATTGCCCAGACCGTAAATCCGGGTGTGCTCTGTATGCACGGAGGAATCCCCGGTGTTACCGAGGCAGGCGGGGATCTGTCCTACAGCTCTCCCCATCAGCCCCTGATTAATGCGGCCATGGCAAGGGTGAATACCTGGATCAACAAATTTCCCTCCGCGCAGTCCGGCGGCAGCACCAGCGCACAGGATGTGACCCAGCAGGCCATTGTGGAATCGGAACTGAGCCGGAATTCCCTGCGCAAATACGGTATCCATGTTGTCCGCCATGCCATGGGAGCGCTGGGCAGCCTGAATTTCTTCAGTCTGGACAAATTTATTGAAGACTGTGAAAGAGAGAGAAAATCCGTAAAAATTTTCAACGAGGCCCCCAAAGACAAAGGCATTATCCCCATGTATTTCCCGGAAGATAAGGACACAATGACAGGCATTAAGGAAATTGCGGAAAAAGGCGGGCCCAAAAATGCCGAACATACCCTGAGACATGTGGAATCTTTCATGAAATGGGAAAACACCATCAATGAACGTGCCCGGAAAAAACTCTATTATCCCCAGTTGAATGACACGGTCATTGAAATGATCAGCCGGGGGGATGTGATTCCTTAGGAAAGAAAATTAAATAACATCCCATTCTGAATCTGTAGACAATGCCGTTTCCTTAAGCAGAAAATCCCCCTCCCCCGGCGGGAGGGGTCAGGGGAGGGGGAAACAGGGCTTTCTCCTCGTTCCCAGGCTCCGGCTTGGGAACGCAGGGAGGGCAGGCTCCCGCTTGCCGTGTACGGGAAGCAGGAGCTTCCAGGACCCGGGTTCCCAGGCAGGAGCTTGGGAACCAGAGAAGCAGAGAAGCAGAGAAGCAGAGGAGTTTGGGAACCAGAAAACCGGGGAACCAGAGAAAGGAAAAAATTATGAATGAAACCGTCCGCGAAAGACCCTTTGATCTTCCGCTTTCCACCGGAAACACAGATCAGAAACCCGTCACCGATATAAAGGATAATAAAATGAATGAAAATACCCAAACCCGGCCCTTTGATCCCTTTATTTTCTGGACCTCGGCCTCCATTACGGTTCTCTTTGTACTCTGGTCCCTTATCTTCCCGGAGAATATGAATACGGTCATCAATGCGGTTTTCGGCTGGACCACCCAATACTGGGCCTGGCTCTACCTGCTGACGGCCTTTCTGCTGGTCATCGCCTGCTTTGTCCTCATGGGCAATACCTACGGAAAAATGAAACTGGGACTGCCGCAGGACAAACCTGAATTTTCCAATTTTTCCTGGTTTGCCATGCTTTTCGGTTCCGCCATCGCAGCCGGAATTGTTTTCTGGGGACCGGCTGAACCGGCCTATCATTATATGTCCTCCCCGCCCTTTTTCGGCGGAGAAGCCAAAACGCCACAGGCCGCAGCCAATGCCATGACCTATTCCTTCTTCCACTGGGGACTCAGCGCCTGGGCCATTTATGCCATGCTGACCATTCCCCTGGCCCATGCCTGTTATACCAGGGGACTGCCTTTTAAATTTTCCAGTGCCTTCTATTATGTCATCGGTGACAAAGTACACGGAATATGGGGAAAAATACTGGATATTTTCGCTGTATTTGCTACGCTGGGCGGACTGGCCACCACAACCGGTCTGGTGGCCCTGCAGCTGTCCAGCGGGCTGAAATTCCAGTACGGTCTGGAACTGGGCAGCGGCAGTATGTATATGATTATCGGTGTACTCACAGCCATTTTCACCTTTGCTGTATATACGGGACTGGAAAAAGGGGTGAAGATTATCGGGGATGTGAATATGTATGTCTTTGTCGGGGTATGGTTTTTCATCCTTGTTTTCGGGCCGACCATGTTTCTCATCAACCTGACCACCAACTCCCTGGGGCAGTATATCTATTATTTTCTTCCCATGAGTCTTTATACGGCTCCCGGCGTGGAAGGAAACTGGCTGGGTTCCTGGACCGTATTCTACTGGGCCTGGTGGATGAGCTGGGCACCTTTTGTGGCCATTTTCATTGCCCGTATCTCCAAAGGGCGGAGCATCCGGGAAACCATCTGCGCCACGCTCTTTCTCCCCACGATCGGGAATTTTCTCTGGTACGGGGTCATCGGCGGAGCCGGGATCAGATATGATGTAACCGGAACTCTGGAAAAACACGGAGTGGAAAGTGCCATTTTTGCCATTGCACAGAATCTGCCCATGTCCGGACTGCTGGCCCTGTGCCTGATTTTCCTCATCTCCACCTTTTTCCTGACATCTGCCAATTCCGCTGCCGTATCCCTGGCCATGTTTGTTTCCGGCCATGAAAATCCGGGCAGAAATCTCCGGGCCTTCTGGGGCATCGCTCTCGGCGCAGTGGCCGCAGTGCTGGCAGGCGGCGGCAGCCTGAAAGCCATACAGACGGCCTCCATTGCCACAGCCTTTCCCCTGATGTTTTTGCTCCTGCTTGTGATATACGGTACATTCAAAGGCCTGAATCAGTACCGGACGGAAGTCTGATATTTCAGGTAGTGGGTCAAATCGCCTGAATCCCCCTCCCGCCGGGGGAGGGCAGGGTGGGGAGAAAATAACATGCTGTAATTAAATTATTTTATAACCCTCCCCCTGCCCCTCCCTGAGGGAGGGGCGTCTTAAGGCAGCAGCATTGTCCCTCCGGGGGAGGGGGATTTCAAATCAACCGGTTTGACCCACTACCGTTTCATCATCGGGGCTTTTGAAGGAAAGACTGACCGTAGTGCCGCCTTTGGTGTTTTTCCGGATATCCAGGGATGCCCCGATTTTCTGGGCGCGGAACTGCATGATGCGCAGACCCATACCCCGGTTCTGGCCCCGGCCGGATATGCCGATGCCGTCATCCCTGATTTGCAAAAGCACAGAAGGCCCGTTGCGGGAAAGTTCAATGGAAATGCGGGATGCTTTCCCGTGCTTGATGGCATTATACACAGCTTCCTGGGTAATATAAAAAAGATGCGTGGCATCGGAACTTTTGCGAAAAAATACCGTATACTTATGGCGGAATTCGCAGAGAATTCCGAATACATTCTGGGTATTTTTTGCCAGCTCCTCCACAGAAGATTCAAATCCGTGTTTTACCAGATGCACAGGGCAAAGCCCCCTTGCCATCCCCCTGGTTTTGCCGATGGCATCCTGTATCAGTTTCCGGATATTCGCGGCATCCGGGACTTCGGCATAGTTCTTTTTTTCCATCTTTTTCTGCAAAACTTTGGTCAGCACCTCTATGCCGATAAGGTGGGGGCAGAGATCATCGTGGAGGTCCTGCCCGATTTTCTGCCGTTCTTTCTCTCCGATGTCCAGAATTATTTCTTCCAGACGGCGGATATCGGTAATATCTTCCAGTGTTGCAAGGATGCAGGGCTCATTCCATAATTCAATAAAATCCGCGGACATCAGGGCCAGACGTTTTTCCCCTTTGCGGGTGAAAAATTCGGTTTCATAATTGCGGAGTTTTCCTTTTTCTTCCAGTGTGGCAAACATGTTTTCATTTTCCGCGGCAGAGAGCAGAAAAGGGAGGTCTGAAAAATTTTTCCCCAGCAATTCTTCTTTTCCGGCTCCCACGGCCTTAAGAAAACTGGTGTTGACATTAATAAAACGCCGGTCATTCCATGAAATAATGGCCAGGCCGTTGGGACTGAGACCAAAGGCTTTGGAAAACATTTCCTCCGAAAGGCGCAGGGCATGTTCGGCCTGCCTGCGTTCGCTGATTTGGGCCCGAAGATTATTGCTGTAGGTTTCCAGTCTTTCCATAAAGGAATTGAAATAGGCCGCGAGCTGTCCCACTTCATCCCGGGAGCGGGGGATAATGCGCTGGGAAAAATCCCCGGCCGGGACCGCATAAAAACGCTTCATCAGTTCCCGCAGAGGCTCGGTAATGGATGCACTGAAGCGCAGGGAAATAAAAAAAAGCAGCAAAAGGGAAATCAGCAGGGTGATAAAAATGGTATTCCGGATCATCCGCAGCGGGGTGTAGAGTTCATCCAGATAACTGGAAGAGGCCACAATCCAGTCAAATTCCGGGATATGATTAAAAATTACCAGTGTTTCCCTGGGGGATTTTCCTTTGGAATCTTTCCATGAATAAGTGATTTTTCCGTTTCCGGCTGCCAGTATTTCCTGCACAAAAAAGCGGTTTCCGGCATCTTTTTCTTCAAAAACATTTTCCCCTTCCAGTTTGGGATGGATGATCAGGTTGCCTTTCTGATCCATCACATAGGAATAACCGCTTTTTCCGTACTGCAGGGAAAGCACACTTTCCCGGAAATCATCCACCCGCACCAGTTCGCTGAATTCTTCCCGGTAGGCCGTAACAGAAATGATCCAGTCCCAGGGTTCAAACCAGATCATATACAGGGCTTTGGGCCGTTCATGCTCTTCTCCCGGATTTCTCCATTTATATTTCAGAAAACCGTTTTTGCGCATCCCCTGTTCTTTTGCAAAATCATATTCCGAAATATCGGTTCCCATGAGTTCACTTTTGGGATGTACGCGGAGAATACTTTTGCTGTCAATGCAGTAGATATAACCGGAGTGCCCGATGCTCTGATGCAGCAGCACCTCGGCCGCCTGCTTCATCGCCTGCTTTTCCGAAAGCTGCCCCTGCATATGCTGAAAATAAAAATGCATCACAATTTCCCTGTTTTTTTCGGCAACCGCCCGCAGGTAATTTTTCAGGGATACGGCCGCAGATGTCCGCACCATGTTTAAAAGGGTGGCAGTGGAATTTTTCAGTTCACTTTCAATATTATGCTCAATATTTTTCCGCACTGCATAATAAATCACAACAGAGGCGGCGGTAATGGTGAGTATAAATGTCAGGGTATAACTGAAAAGCAGTTTGTAGCCGATGGGCAGGTTTTTTAATTTTCGGAAAATGTTCATTGCAGGATTAAATACTTATTTTCTCCGGATGCTCCGCTCCCGCCCTGAACTCCTCCCGGTTTTCATCATTGAACAGGTTTTTGAGGAAACTTTCCCCCATGATGTCCAGCACAAGATAACCCAGGGCAATGCTTTTGTTGGGGGGACGCATGGGCGATTCATGAATTTTTCTCATTTCATCCATTATCGGGTGAATGGATTCCGGCGTAAGTGTCTGTCTGGCCCCCGGTATGGTGGTGAGCACATATTCCGAGGCTTTGGTAAAATCAATGCCTTTCATGCTGCTTTCCACCAGTTTTTTGCGGATCAGTGCCCGCTCCCGGTCAATATGGCTTTCCAAAGTGTCGAGAAAAACATTGATAATCACTTCCGGGCCGATGGCGGCTTCTTTGCCGTTGACGCTGATTTTGATAAATTTGGATCGCATGAGCACCGCGGAACCCAGCCCGGCCAGAAAGGCCGCTTTGAGCCATTCCATTTCCTTTTCCGGTGCGGCAAAAAAATCTGTGCCGGTAAGCAGATGCAGACTTCCCACGGCAATGAGGATATTGAGCAGGATATAGGCCCACGCGGCGTTGCTTTTGACCACAAGAAAAGGTTCATCCCGGAATTTGGAAAAAAGTTCGGCCACGGCCAGCAGAAAACTGAGCATGAGGGTGATGGCAAATGCGGTATTCATGTCAGATCTTTCCCTTTCTGTGTGAGGGAGATCATATCATTTCCATTCATGTCATCGGCCACAATATTCAGCAGTCCTTCCGCCTGCAGCCGCTCCGCCATTTCCTGACAGGGGCCGATTTTCATGCCTGTGCTGCGGGCCAGCAGCATGAGGGGCATTTGGGAAGTATCCGCATCTTTTAATGCCTTGATGATTTTCAGGCCAGCGGAAAGGGACAGGACCTGGTCGGTTCCGCTGCCTGACCTGGTGCCGGATTTGCCGGGAGATACTTCCTGCCTGCGAATCATTTCATCCAGCAGGTAGGAAAGAGAGTAGGATTGTTTTTGCATGGTGTCTGCCTTTCCTTGATATTATTCGGGATAGCAGGCTATTTTCATAATGCTATCCTTGATGAACCCGTAAAAAGTCCTCCGATAAAAATTTTGCTGCATTATATGGCGATTACACACAATATACTGCGCTGAAAAATTCAGGTTTTGAATTTTTACGAAACCATCATCCTTATTTTTGATGAAACAGTCCGGAATATCAGTAAGCATCCTTTCGATCATTCAGTGTACGGATTAGGGTCTGCCCGTATAATTCCATTTTTTCATTTTCTCTGACTGCCTCTTTGCATTTGCCGCACTGTATGTAAACGCCTCCCTGTCTGAATCAATGGGATTTTATTCGGGCGGATTATATCATCTGACGGCATTCTTTCAAGAGTTTTTCACAAAATCCGCCATACTCCCTCACCGGCACAATCTGTGTTCATAAGGGATTTTCCAGTATGCTGAAAACTTCTTTAGCTGCGCGGAGTGCGAAAATGAAGGCGGAGGCCGGTTTTTCGCAGACACTTTCATATAAACGGTGCTGGGTGCTGGGTGCTGGTTGCTGGGGGCTGGGGGCTGGGGGCTGGGGGCTGGGGCTGGGGGC
>JAABRU010000187.1 GCA_011390755.1 Desulfobacteraceae bacterium
TCTGATCTGCCGGTTACACTTTAATCAGACGGGACTTTCACCCGTTGGGTAATAATAATAAATTTCAGGGCCTTCGGCCCTTCCCATCATTCCGGATTTATCCTGACGCAATGAGCGCCGGGTTAGGCTTTTGAGTGTTTACAACCAGTTCGGATTATCAAAAATACCTTCTTCTTCTTTAAACATATTACTATATTTTTGAATTTCATCAGAATCTTTTTGGGAAAAAACATCATTTTTCATTGCGATTCTATGTAATGGGATACTTTTTTGATAGCCAAAATAGCCATATAATCTCATTCTTAGCCATGCAATATTCCGTGGTGATATTTTTATTGAAAATTCTTCTTCTGCCCATTGCGCCAACTTGCCATAGTTAATTAGGAAACCTTTGGGAATTAATATTATTAAATTAAATATCTTCCAACGCCATTCTTTCAATGTTATAAATGAATCAAAATCTCTTATCATATTGCTATTATCAAAAAATGGCTCAATAGATGAAAACAATTCTTCAAGACTAAAGGGATCGTAATCTAAATCAAATTTGTTTTTTCCATAATTCATTATTTGAAAAACAGGGCTACACCAACCGGTTAATGCATCCATAACATCTAGAATTGTATCTTCGTATATTTCTTCAATATCTTCATTCATCCTAAATAACTTAAATTCTTCAAGAATTTTTTCATTACTGTTACCTTCGTCAATTAGTCTTTTGCAAAGATACCGTAATTTTCGGGTTGGCATTTTATAATAGAGAGCATTTTGTATTATTTTTGGTGTTAAAGTCATATTATTCACCCAATTCCCAATCATTACTTGTTAACGTCAATGCCATTTGAAAGAAATGAAGTAACATTTTCTCAATGGGCTCAATAAATCCATGCTGATTAGGTTTTTGAGGGTCTGGTCTGTATTGGAGTCTATACTGTGATAGAATTTCTGAAGATATTTTCCATAAGGGATCTTTTCCTGTTCCGTTTAGTTCTACGGGTCTTCGATGTTCAGGTAAATTACTTGGTGGTGGAGGACTAACAGACATGCCACCTGTACCTGGATAGACATAATCGTCCGAATCCACTTCAATATCTATATTGATTCTTATACCAAGTTCCCTGCCACTATTGTTGCCACATACTGGCTTATTGTCAGTTCCTTTTTTCATTGCTCGATATAATATCATTTGTATTATAATCTCATATTAAAACAAAATAATATTAAAGCCTAACCGTATATTAAGCGGAAGTCCGTCCTATTGGCTGATCCGGGTTTCCGGTTTTTAGCTGTTAGGAACTGCTTCCGCACTTATTGGGAAAAGCGGAATCCCACCTGTCATTTTGGACCTGACCTGACAGTTGTTTTTATGTAAAGTCTGTTACATCAGTTATCTGAATGCAGGTGGGCCGATTTCCCATTCTTATAAAATATTTATAAACAATCAGACCTGCTTTCGTCAAGAAAAATTATGCACCTGCTATGTAAAATCCCCGTCTTCTTTCATATTTCAGTAAGGGTCAGCATCTTTTCCGGATGGAGGGAGCCGGTTTACGGGTGATTTGCTGAAAATTCGGTCCCTGTGCTGTGAAAAGCAGGTTTCCCCTGTCTTTCTGAGGGAACATACGGTGTCAGGCGGAATTCTGTTTTTCTGTTCGCGAGGATGCCGGCGCGAACAGAACAGGTATGACTTCCGCATATTACTGTTTATCCGGAATTCCGCACTGTCAGTTCGGAAGGAATTCTGTTAATAATGCCAATTAAGAGTCGGACGGTACTAAGCCCGAAGGGCTGATATGATTATAGAAAAAGAATCTGTCTGAAATCCCGGAACCCCGAAGGGGTGACATAATCATGTCATCCCTTCGGGATTTAAATATCCTGTTTCAATATGTTTTCTATAATCATGTCATCCCTTCGGGATTGGTTCAACTCTTAATTCGCATTAATAAGTGTTCGGACAGAATTCCGTCTGTCAGCTTAACAGGCACAATCCCATAAAGTAAAGGAGATCAGCGCATCATGGATACGGTCCTGAAAACCGAATTCGGAAATCTCTTACAGCAGAAAAATATTCCTGATAAGAGCGCAAAGTGGCATGTGAACCGGGTACAGGATTTTGAAAAATTCATATCCCGCATACCTTTGCAGGAATGCACACAGCAGCATATCCGGGATTATCTCAGCATCAAATCCCAGGGAAAAAATATCAAAGACCGGCAGATTGCCCGGATGGATGAAAGCCTGCGCCTGCTCTTTGCCGAATATTTCAGGTTTCCTGTGCCCGGACCCGGCCGATTATGCCTGTGCCGGCACCTCCTTCGGTTCGCCCGTTTTCCGCACCTCTTCAGGCTTCCGGCAATTCCGGATTTAAAGATATTGTACTGGTGGCAACAGGAGTCGTCATCATGTCGGCCATGATCCGGTTCAGCATTCAGAAAGAGGATATCATGAAACGGATAAGAATCATCCGGGCGGATCTGGCGGAGTGGGAGTAGGGATTCCGATTTCCGGCCAAATCACAGCCAGCAGTTCCGCATTCGGAAATGTGAACGGCAGATCCAGATTTTTCAGATTTTCCATGATAAACTGTTCTGATTTCCGGATAAGCTGACTGACTTCTTCTCCGGAAACAGAAGGTCTTATTTCTTTGAATTTCAACGGAGCCTTATTCAGGAGAGCAAGCAGTTCACTGTCTTTGATTAGCAGTACTTTTTCTTCTTTGATACTGAAACCCGCAGCCGCAACTTTTTTCCGGATTTTAATATTGCTGTCTGTAAGCCTGTCACTGATTTTGAAAACGGTAATCACCTGATCTGTGAACGATTTCGGAACAAAAGCAATTGTGCCTGTAAAATGTTTTGCCTGTTCAATGGCTTTGTTTATGATTTTATGGCCGACACCCATAATATGCTTATCTTTTTTTCCGGATTTGCGATTAAAAACCACATTTTTATACTGGGGAAGTATCCCCGGTTCATCTCTCCATTTCTCCGGGGTGAGAAATTCCAGTTCGGAATCTTCCTCTTTCACCCGGCGGCTGTTCATCTTCAGCATGGAGATAAAAAATGGCCGGATATCCTGCAGATCCATTTGGGGAATGTCAGCGGCAGTTTCCTGATAATCAAATCTGTCACAGTTTCCCACGATGGCTTTGACCGTATCAATCACATTTTTTCCGGCAAAACTCGCTGTTTTTCTGTCAAACCATTCCCCAAGTTTCTCTTTGGGAATTTCTTTTGCCTGACTGTACAGTTCGTTAAATACTGTCTGGTCCGTCATTCCCAGAACAAGCTGCATCAGGTCTTCGGGTTCATCCATGACAGAACCGAAGGCTTTCATGATATTCTGGATTTTGCTGTCCAGTTTTTCCCATATCATGGATTCCACTGTATCCGGATTCCGAAGACTGATAACTTCCACTGCTTTTTTCTGTCCGTAACGGTTCAGACGGCCAACCCGCTGGTGCATCCGCATGGGATTCCAAGGTAAATCCACATGAATGAGCGTATGGCAGCTTTCCTGTAAATCAATGCCTTCCCCGGCCGCTTCGGTTGATACCAGAAAACGGACTTTGCCTTCATTGAAACGTTCGGAAGCACTTTCTCTGCTTTCCCGCAGTGTGACAGTTTTGCCTTCCCGGTTGATGACTCCGGACGCGCAGTGATCTCCGTTTATGAAGCATACGCAGTCATTTCCGAAT
Organism: Desulfobacteraceae bacterium; assembly: GCA_011390755.1. Lineage (GTDB taxonomy): Bacteria > Desulfobacterota > Desulfobacteria > Desulfobacterales > Desulfococcaceae > JAABRU01. Next base: position 3,701 of record JAABRU010000187.1, read on the forward strand.
CGTTTCATCAGGGCTGAAATCAAAAGGGACTGTGTGGCCTTGTATTCGGTAAAGAAAAGAACGGATTCTTCTGCATAATCCTTTTCAACCAGTTCCGTGATTTTCTGTATTTTGGTTTCCTCTCTGATCCGGTTTGCGTATTCAATCAGTTCATCCAGTTTCTCTTCCTCGTTTCTGATGAGCCGGATATGGGATTCTGCGGATTCGGCAATTTTTTCTTCCAGACCTGCCATATTATCCAGTGTTTCATCTCCTCTCTGACTTTCCCTGTAAAGCCGGATAATTTTTTCTCTGTTGTCTTTTTCTGCTTTCTTCCTGTTCTGTTTCAGGTTTTCCCGGCGGTTTATCAATGCCCTGCGGATGGCGGCCACAGAACTGGATGCCAGTTTCTGCATGGTAATGAGAACCAGGATAATGGTCTTGCTTTCCTGCGTTGATCGGTTTGAAGCATAGGCTTTACCGGTCAGGATAAATTCGCTCATCATGCGGTAGAATTCCGCTTCTTCCGGAGAGTAGGTATAGGTTTCGGAACGGACTTTGGGAGGGAAGAATATTTTTTCCCCTTTTAAATCGGTGACATTCTGCTTATTGTTCCGGATCATTACCTGATTCAGACAGGCTAACTGTTCATCCAAAGATTTATCCGGTGAAAAGATATCCGGTCGTAAGAGATGCAGAAGAGAAAGAAATCCGAAGTCTTTTCCCCGGTGAGGTGTGCCGGTAAAAAATATCATGGAACGGATACGGCTTTTTTTCTGCAATCTGTCAATGAGTTTATATCCCAATGTCTGACCGGAATGTTCATCATTATTCAGATGGTGGGCTTCATCCACAATCACCAAATCCCAGGGTTCGCTTTCCAGCATCCGTTCATGTCTGCCTTTGCTGTCCATACGCAGCGTATGAACAGAGGCCACGACCCAGGGGTGGGTATTCCAGAAATCGGATTTTCGGGTATCTGTTTCTGCTGCATAAATACTCAGGCGAATGTCAAACATGGTACGAAGGCGCAGTTGCCATTGTTCCACAAGGGATGCCGGGCATATGACCAGAAGACGCTGAACAATTTTCCGTGACAGCAGGGGCCAGAGAATCAGCCCGGCTTCAATGGTTTTTCCCAGACCGACATCATCAGCCACCAGCCATCTTGCGGGAATTTTTTCCGTCACTCTTTTGCAGACCCATAACTGATGGGGAAGGAGATCAATCCGGGACAGGGAAAAGACACCCCATGTATCGTTGACTGACTGTATGGCTTCTGCCTGTATCTTTGCAATCACTTCCAATGGTGAGGCCAGTTCATACCGGGCAATTGCATCGGAAATGGAAATAATCGGCTCAATATCGGTTTTCGCGCATTCTTCCAGCCCGTGTTCAAAACGGATACCTGCGGTTTCACCGTCATCATATTTGACGGTTCCGATACCGAAGGATTTATGCTTTACCTGATCTCCTGCTGTATATTCCATAATTTTCCTATCTGTTTTCTCTGATATACTGAGTAATTGCAATATCAAAACAAAGATTGAAAGTTGCTCTGTCCTTACCGAGTTTTTCTTTTACAAATTCATATATGACTTTTGCATCACCGATTTCCTTTTGTTCAGATACCAAATCATTGCAGCCCAGTGAAATAAAGAATTCCCGAATCTGATAAGACGGTACAAAGCAGTGTTTATAAATGAATTCATTGCCATTTATGACTCCGAATCTGACCAGTTCTCTAATAATGAAATTTGCACCGATGCTGAATGTTTTCACGGCAGACTTAGCATTTGAATTCGAATTGAAGTTAGTAAGCGGACGCAATATTGTCTCAAGAGAGAAATCATCATTACAATATTTTAAGTCCAGAAAATTCCGGGCGTAATCTTCCATGTATCTTGATAATTTATAAATATTGGGAAACATTCTCATCCAGTTTTGATAATCTTCTGAATAATCCTGTCTTTCAATATATTGCTCAAGAATTCCGATCCAGTCATCCGGTTTGGAATTTGTGCCAGAAAAAATATCCAGCCATCCGTTATTTTGACAGTTCTGGATAAAACTCCTGTTTTGGAAAGTACGAATTCTGCCAAGTGTATGGAATGTACCCAATAAAAACAGTATCATCCAGTTTTTTCGGTTATTGAAATCATCAAAATTGCCGTTAAGGGAAGCAATGTCTGCAAAATATGGGTAAACTTCATTTTGATATTTTTCGATGTATGTTTTTTGATTCTGCTGCCACCAATCAGAAATTTTTTCCAGTTCTCTTACAGGATTTAAAGGAGCTTGCGGTGTGGAAACATTTCCGGTTTTGGCTTCGTCATTCTCATACAGTATTCCGAAATTTAATATCCTGAGTATTTTACGTTTTTCATCTTCATTGAAACCATACAGCAAGACAGAGTGAATCGTATTAATTCGGATATCCTTTAACCATCCATTGGTATTTTTGATTATTTTATGCAATTCCGAACTGAAATCATTTAATTCTCCCTGTAATAGATATCGAAAAACAGCATTCCGTTTTTCCGGACTATCTGCTTTTTCTGCCCACTCAGCCATGACTTTGGCAGGCGCATTCAGCCTTTGTCTGCACAGGATTACAAAATCCAATGCATCCGTTTTATGATAATCTTTATGCAGAATAAGATGGTCGGGAGCAAATGCGGCTCTCAGCAGTTCATCTTTTCTGTCTTTATCATTTCTGAGGGTTTCAGAAGAAATGATGATTTCAGAAGAATTACACCAGTTACCGCTCCGGGTTCGGAATCGGAATTCTTTAAACAAATTCGCCAGTTGTTCTTTTTGAAGCGGAATATCCTTTGAGAATACCTTTCCCATATTTACTGCTTTTTCAGGGGATATATCAAAAGATTCCTTTAGTTCCCAACGAATCGCCTGATAAAAATCCAGTTCATCAAACGGAATCATTTTCTTTATGTCAGATTCCGGAATGGGGAATTTGCTTATTATTTCACTGCTGACAAGCTGTTCCGGTTTCACCTGTTCCCGAAAGGATTGCCAGTCTGAAACAGGAGAGAAAACCTTTTCCTGATCCATCATTCCCCTGAGTCTGAACCGGATGTTTCCAAAACTTGTAAGGCATTTATCACTCCCCCAAAGCCCGTTTGGCAGAACCGGTTTATGCCTTACCAATCCCAAATAACCGTAATTTTCCTGCAAAAGCATTTCCTTTGCCAGAAGAATGGCATTGTCATTTTCATTGACTGTTTTTTTCAGGTTATGTGTAAGCACTTCAAAAACAGAATGCCAGAATTCATATTTCCCCTTTGGATTGATTTTCAGTCTTTCACAAAATCCTGTCCAGTCCTTTTCAGATTCATCATACAGAGCAGTGAAAACTTCCTTAAATTTCTGTCCGATCTTCCGGGCTTTTTCCGTATTGCGCTGAGAATTTGCCGGAAGTCTTGATCTGCCAATATCCAGATCAAAATCGGCATTGATCAGAAAGCCCAGATTGGCATATTCACGGGTGGGATTTGTCACCCATATGCTGGGAATGGAATTTTTGGGAAAAATGTTGAACCCTTCGGGATTCATCAGAAAGAGCAGTTTGCCTTCTTCTTTGAAATCAAACAGCAGAGCAGGTTCCATCTGTCCACCGGACAGGGGGGATATGGAACCGACAGAAATTTCCGGAATGTTTTCAAATGGACGGATTGCAGATTCTGACCAAGCTGTGGTGCGGTCATCAATGCATATTTGCCGGATACTCCTGGAAAAAATTACCAGAATATGAGCCAGTTGCTGAAATCTGTTCAGAACATCACTTTTCGCACAATTAAGCGGCAGTTCAAATACGGTTCCGCACCGTGTATCTCCCATATATTGTTTAAGTCTGATATATCCATTTTTTTTTAAAAATTTCGGATAAATTCCTCCTACAATGCATAGACATAATCGTCCTCGCAGAATTTTGGGCTTATCTGTAACCAGAAATACACTTTTAAATCCCAAACCGAATTTGCCTGTTACAAAATTTTCCTCATCCGCTTTGTCCGATGCATTCAGTATCAGCATTTTTTCCAAATCCCGGTCATATCCCAAATCCTGCCCCTGTTCCGAAGTCAGATTTCTACCCCTGTTACGGTTAATTTCCCTTCCCCAATGCATTATTCTCATCAGGCTATTATTTTGGAAATTTACTACAAAATCATTTCGTTCAGGTGTAATCCCCATTTTTTCTTTCAGTTCGGTAACAGCATCATCCGCATTTTGGAATAATTCAAAAAGTACGGAATCCGGTCCATACTGAAAGACATCAATTTTTTTTCTTACAGATTGAAGAAGGCTTTTTTGCACTTCCTTGTCATTTTTGATCATTTTTTCAACATCATTGATAAGCTGCTCTTTATCTTTTTCAATTATTTGTTTATCCATTTCTGTTGATCTTGAGTTGTTTCTGATTAGAACAGAACGTCTTCTCAGATTGTCCCATGCTTTTAATTTTTTACGGATTTCGCCGTGTTGAAAACCAATTCCCAATTGATGCAATGTTATGATTGCATTTTCGCTTATCAGTCTTTTGGCTATCCATATGTCCAATTGATCGGTTTTTGCCAGATCATCCAAAAAATGATCATTTTCAATTTTTACTCCGTACAGATTCTGACATAATTCACGGATAGTTTCACACAAAATGTTTTTCAGTTTTTCTCCATCCATATTGGAAATATCCAGTGAAAGGATGTAAATCTTAAAATTCATTCCGTTTTTTTCAAAATTTCCGGCAAAAAGCGAAGATATCTGATGAACCAAAGATACCGTGAACAAATCACCAAATAAATTATTAATTTGAACTGAATTCTCCGATTTTCCCTTTTTCAAGAGATAACATCGGGTTGTTTCCATAACCTGATTTATATTTTTTCCACTTCTTGAAAATGAATCTCTCAAATGATCCCGCACTTCCCGGATGCTGCTGTTTTTGAAAAATTTTTTTGATAATCGGAGAAAATTGCTATCATTCCCAAGCAGACAGATAAAAGCACCGATTAAATCACTACTGACAAGATTCTCCCAATTATTAAAATATTCCTCAAGAAAATTTGCATGTTTTCTCAGATTGACTCCAACTATTTCTTTCTCAAATTCAGTATCTTTTTGATTTGATGAGAATAATAATTTTACGTTGTCTGATATAATTGATTCCAAACGGCTATCCACAATGTATTCAGGCTCAATATTGTTAAGATAAACAGATAAATATCTGCTTTGTTTCCATTTATTTTTACAGTTCAGTAATCTGATATTCCGTAATATATTCCCAAAGTCATTTTTTGTGACAGCTATTTTCAGATAACCGGTGAAGAATTCAAAGATTTTTTTACGAATATTTTCTTTTGATTTTTCATGCTTTCCTGAGAGAAAATTCAGGGTATTCTGAATCCTTTGACTTTCAATACTGTCTTGCTGAAGAGGCGGAATAAAAAAGGACTGTACTTTGTCCGGTGAGAGTTTTTTCAGAAAATTATTCACAAAAGGAAAGACCGGCATGGTTTCATCCGGAATCCCCTGAAAAATTTCTGCAAAATCTGTAATCTGAAAACGGTCTGATTTGACGATACAAAATTTACTTTCATCACTCAGTATCTTACCCAAATTCCATAATACGTTGTCTGTATCAATGAATAATTGCATTTCAGACAATTTGGCAAAGGCAGAATGCCTGACAAATTCATCTTTCACATCCGAAATTGCAAAATAATCATGAGACAGCCTGACAATTTTTAAAATATCCTCCTGCAAATCCGGAATATGCAGAATCTTTGCAGGTGAAACACTTTTTCCATTTTGCAGGGGAATCCAATGCCTTTCTTTGAGAAAATTAATCAGCTTTTGCTCATGAATTTTGTCAGCTTTCCCCAGATTCTCCATAATGTATTCCCAATATACGGAAGGATTATCTTCTTCCAGAATAAGCGTGATTGCATTTTCAGCGTTCAAACAAGGTGCAAGAGATTTTCTTTCAATTGCCGGAGTCCTTTTGATTAAACGGATAGGAGTCTGCAATCCGGCAGGAAGGAAAAAATTTGTATGAAGATAAGTATTTTCATCAATATGCCTGAAATTTCCGTTCATATCTTCAAAAATGGGGAGATTTTTTAACAACCTGATATTCTGTATTTCCTCAATAACCTTTTCCCTTTCCTGAAAAAGAAGAAAAGAGAAATCCAGATTTTTCGGATTTGAGATTTTTTCTAATTCCCTTTCCGTAACTTCCTTGTTTATCTGTTTAATTCCCAATTCATTCCATTTTGAATAAACCGGTGCTGCTATTGCCCTTTCAATAATTTTCCAGTCTTCTCCTTTTGTTTTCAGAATATTCCGCAGAATTTTTGCCCACACATCATTATGTTCATCCACATACAACAATTCAGTATTATTGAAATACTGCCTTTTTCCATGAATCAGATAACGTATCGCCCTGTTGTAATCATTTGCAGAAATGCTTTCAGGTCGGCTAATCAGTTGAGAAAGAAGCGGAAGCCGTTTATTAATATCGGCTGATATTTCAGGTATACTTAAAAGAAATCTGATGCAGAAAGCCGCATTTGCATTTTCTTCGACTCTGTTCTCAAAAAGAGCTTCAGATGTTGCGTTATCCAGATAGACAATTTTATGATTTATCAATGCGGATTGAAGATTCTGCAAAAATGCGGGATTCCCCCGGAAAAGCTGTCTGCTGTTATTCAGTGCGTGTAATTCCTGCCATGAAAAAATACAATCCTTCCCCTGCTGATAATCTTTTCCTTTAAACAATCTGATATTCCGACTGCCTTGCAGAACTTCTGTTTTGGAATCTGTATGCAGATTTTTGACCACCCATAAAGCAATTCTGGAGTAACGCTTATCAGGATTTGACTGATATTGAGAATGAATATGCTCTAAAATTTTGAGTGCATCTTCTGACAGAATTTTCCCCTGACCCGCATCCGGCGGAATCAGATCAAATTCTTTCGGCACATAGAGTTGGGACAGAGACAGATTGCGAGAAAACAGAGGCTGAAGCAGGCTATCCGGAAAATCATTCGGCAGGTCTATGCAAATCCGGTCTTTATGGGGTACACTTCTGATTATTTGGGAAATATCGTCTCTTATCTGACGCAGATTTGTCCATGAATAATCACGGAACAAGCTGAAAAGAAAAGAGCGGAACCGGGCGGCCATTTCTTCCGGCCAGTCTGAAATTCCTTTGCATGGAGAAACTGACAAAAGGGCATTTTTTTCAAATGTTACAGCGTATTTTTGAAACAGAAAATTGAGATCAGCAAAGGAATCTGTCAGTTTTTGCTGAATATTTTTCACAGCATTGGGAACAGAAAATACCGTTTTATCAGACGGTATTTTCACCCATTGCTCAACATATTGTCCATTATGAACTGATATTCTTGAAATCCATTGATATTCTCTGCATATGGCATCTTTCCATTTATGAAAAATATCTGACTGCCTGATGGCCTTTGTCAGAGAGAGCATTTCTGCTTCCGAAAGTCTCTGCTGTTCATTAAATTTTTCCAATGCCGGAATCAGCAAAGGCAGATTACATTTTTCCGTAAGGAGTTTGTTCCACTCCATTCGCAGTTTTTTCGTGGGATTGTCTGATGTATTTTCTGTTTTGAAATCAATGCGCTGTCTGCCGGAATCAATGAAATACCAGCCATGCAGCGTAAGGTTGAAACCTGTTTCTGCTATTCCTTCCAGCGGGATTTCCTCTTTCATGTCTGTCAATGGCAGAAATACCGCCCGGTTGATGGATAAAATCGGTTTCTGATTGCCGGAAGGATATTTCATAAAACATGCTGCACTGTGCTGAAAAGCGGGTTCTTTTTTCTTTTCGTCATTCCGGGGCCAGTCGCCGGATTCGTAAAATCTTTGAAGTTCCTTATCATCGCTTATCCGGTCAATACCCGTGTAAGCCAGAGAACTTTCCGGAATTTTACCGGAAAATATTTTTTCTGTTTCCTTATCCGAAATCAATTCTCTGCCGTTTCTGAGCGTGGTGCATTTTCTTTCTACCCTGAATTCCTGACGGACTTCCCCATCCTTTTCTATCCAGCAGACAACTTTGCGTAAAGAACTCAGCAGGGGCAGAATTTGAGAAACAGATATTTCCAGATCATCCTGAAAAAATTCATCTCTGGGCGGCTCTGCCTTCTCTCCGGGGAATGTATCAATAAGGTAATGATTTCCGGATATTTTCTTACTGCGCAGAGGAATCCACACACAAAACCACCGCTCCATTTCTGTAATCAGGCCGTTTTCTGACAGAAAATTTTTTACCTTTTCATAATCCGAATCATGTGGTTCTTTCCAATCCTGATGAAAATTTTTCTCCGGATCATCATCTTCCCAGGGATTCAGAATATCAAACCTGTTTCTGTCCCCGTTCTGATTTCCTTCCACACCCGAAGCAAAATAGAAAAAGGCATCACACAAATGAAAAACACTCTTCAGCCCCAAACCGAATTTACCGATGGTCGCAGCATCACCGTCTTTGAAATTTGACCATATTCTCCGGATTGCAAGGCTGTCTTTAAAAGTGAAAAGCCCGTCATTTACAACAAATATGCCCGGAACATTTTTCAGAAGAGGATGATCGGCATTTTTTATCCCCCTGCACCATCCCATATGAAGACAGGATGCCTGTGCATCATTGGCATTCTGAATCAGTTCCTTGACAATCGGAAAACCGCTTTTGTATTTTCCGTCAAGGGCATCATTGATAATTTTTCGGATAGATTTGGAATCCATATAAAAATTTGACATAATCGGAACTCCCGGCTGTGTATTCTGAATCCGTTAAAATTATAGAAAATCATTCATCGTACAAATGCCATATAAACGAATTCTGACAAAATTTCAAGATAAGTATTATTACTTTCATGCACAGAAAAAAGCATCTTCCTTTACGGAGCGGTTTTTCTGCTCAACACGGCCCTTTATCTCTGGATTCCCCAATGGTCCCAAAGCTGTAATCTCATGCAGCTTTACGCAGTGCCCGTATGTATCAGCCTGCTGGTCATCCTCCACCTGCACAGAAAGGAACTGAAACGCAGTGTGCTCAATACCTCCCGGATGACGGTGGTATGCATACTCTACGCATCGGCATCCCTGGATGTATTCCTCCGGCCCGAACTCTCGGTTTTCGTCCTGGTATTGGGACTGAGTCTTCTGGGAATCATCGCAGGTATCGCCATGCAGATAAGAGCCTTCCTCTTCGGAGGGGTCATCTTCATGGTCATGAACGTCATGAACCAGTTGCTCCGCTTCTACCCGGAACACCGCCTCGGCAAAGGTATCGTACTCGTGGCAACGGGAGCTGTCATCATGTCGGCCATGATATGGTTCAGCATACAGCGGGAAGATATCATGAAAAGAATCCGGATTTTCCGGGCGGATCTGGCTGGGTGGGAGTGATGCATTATTTATTTCCGGGCTTATCCCGGTAAATCTGTAAATTCGGGTTCAGGCAGAATTCCGGTGGGCAACGCGGCGCTTTTGCCCACCCTGCCTGCTGATCTGCCGGTTACAC
>JAABRU010000188.1 GCA_011390755.1 Desulfobacteraceae bacterium
CATATTGACGAGGCCGTGCGGAGAATTTCCGCAGACGACATACTCCGGGACATGTTCGGAACCCTGCTGCAGAGCGGGACGCAGCAGGAATTTGAACTTTTTCTGAAAACTGCAGGAATCAGCGGCAATGCGTGAACGTGATTGCCGGGTCAGGCCCGGTTACTGAGTGATGCCGTGATACGCTGACCTGATCCGCTTCCGCGGGCTTATTATTCCCCGATCCGCTTCAGAACATACAACACCTCTTCCATCCCCGCTTTCCCGTCCCCGTTCACATCCCCGCATTCCGGGCTGTAATCCTCCCGGATAAGGTCGGATGAGTTTTCCCCGCTCAGGATTTTCAGCCCGGTCAGCACATCGCTCAGGTCTGCGAGGCAGTCTCCGTTGATATCCCCTTTGATACAGGAGACTTCATCCCCTGTCCCTGTCACGGAAGTGTGAACCGGCAGGGAAAACATGCCGGTGGTGTCGGATGCGTATATCTGTATGGAATATATACCGCTTCGGCAGAATCCCCTGTAGGTTCCCTCGAAAATATCATCGGCATCCGCGTCTGTGAGTTCAAAAACCGGGAGATCGGTGATGGGAATATCGGGTGCATCCGGTGCATATCCGGGCGGTGTGATGACGGCCCAGACCTTCTGAATGCCGTCCGCATCCGTGACCGGCCCTGCCCAGAAATCAGCGGAAATTCCTGTTATGGTCTGCGGATCACAGACACGGGCAATCTGCGGCAGATCAGAGGCCAGTTTGAGTCCTTTTCCGATGACAATACGGTCGGCCAGCCGCTGGTCAATGAGTTCATTCGGGATTCCGTTGCCGTTTGCATCCATGCGTGCGGTCTGAAAGGTCTCCATCATGTCTTTGGCATAATAAAACGCGTCGTCCAGATAATCCCCGCCGAAAACAGCAGACCAGAACTGGTAGGAAAAGGAATACATGCCGTTGAGGAGAAATACGGCACTTTCATCGGATGCACCGCTAATCACAATGCGTTCCCTGTCTGCAACCGGTGTGAGTTCCGGCAGAAAGGTTCCGGACTGACACGCGTCATATACCAGGATCACGCGTGTGTCGGAAACTGTCTGAAAGGTATCCAACCATTCATCCAGTTCTCCGGCTGTCATCATCTCATTTGCATTGATGCGGAAGGTGCGGTTTCCGCCGTGATCCACCATATAAATCAGGAGTTCGGAAACCGGCAGTTGCGACTGGTTTGCCCATTCCGTGATGGCCGTTTTCACATTCTCACGGGTGGCGGGAGCATCCGCATCTTTTGTTCCGTCCGCATCCACATCAATATCCGTGACCGGGTTGAGATAATGAATATCTTCCGGCCGGTATCCCTGGCGGATGAGTGCCAGATATGCGTAATTGGCACAGCGCAGGGTTTCTTCCCAGATTCCGTTTTTCCATGTTCCGTAGGAAGGCCCGCCCCCGGCAATGATAATGGCTTTGGATACGGGTTCGGAAAAGGTGATGGCTCCGGTTTTTTCCCTTTTATCCGTATCATTTTCGATCCGCAGACCATAGGTTCCGGAAAAGCGGATGTCCGAAAGGGTGAAAGTGATATGATTTTCATCCTGTACGGTGACAGGGCTGATCTGTTTGGGCAGGGGGAGAATGGTCAGACCGGCTTTGCCGCCTGCCACATAAAGCAGACCGTCCTTTGGAACTGCCTGATAGGGGCATTCCGAAACCTGAAAGGAATCTGTGATTACAGGCACAGCCGGGTTGCGGATGTCCGCTTCATGCACCCTGCATGACAGATTGGAAGCGGAAACATAGGCTTTTCCGTCTTTCAGTGCGATACCGTAGCCGGAAATGCCATCAATTTTACTGACAGGCCGGAGATCAGACGGATTCCCCGCATCTATGACAAACAGCCCTTTGTTCATTACCGTGACATAGGCATAATTCCCTTCCACCGCCACTTTTACCGGACTGTCGGGAAAGGTGACATAATCAAGAATGACCGGCTGTGCCCGGTCGGAGATGTCCGCTGTGATCAGACGTTTTTTCATGTTATCGGCAATGAAAAGAATATTGTCCTGTAAAGCCATGCCCGAAGGCCATGCCATGTTTGTGTAATAAGGGTCATAAATCCATGTTTCCCAGTCATCTTCATCTGCCAAAGAAATATTGACTGCGGAAAGAATCACAGGATTGCTACGGTCTGTGATGTCAATGAGATGGACATAATCCGGATAATCCCCGGTGATGAGCAGATTGTCTTTCAGCAGCACCGATACGGTGGACAGATTGTCATCTGCCATACCGCTGAGATATTCCATAAGCATGGATTCAATGTCCATTCCCCATGTTTCTTCATAATCAAAAGCAAAGGATTTGAGTATATCTTCATAACCTGACAGATCCCAGGAAGCCGGAATTTTCACATTTCCGGATAGCGCAGGCGAGGCCGGTTTTGTCACGTCAATCATCATGACACCGGATAAGGATGTGGCAGCGTAAACCGTGGTGCCGGAAAGCTGAATATCCCATATCATATCCGCAAAACCAAGCTCACCGCTCAGCCGGGGAAAAGCCGGATCACGGATGTCTATGACTTTCAGACCTGCCAATGAATCAGCCACACAGGCAAAACCTTCTCCGATTTCCAGATCAATGGCCTGTCCGCCGGTGTCAACCATGCGGGAAATCCCTTCGGGAACCAGCGTCACCCGCGTATCCGGCCCGAATCCCGAACCGCTGACCGTTATTTCCAAAGGCTGCCCCGTAATGCCATAGGAAGGACTGACTGTGTCAATGCGGAGTTCTCCGTATGCTTCGGCATACAGAAAACAGCAGACAAGCACCATGCCCATAAGATTTTTTCCGGATTTCATCTATTTTTCCCCCATAAAAATATCAAATACGCCTTTTACATCCTCCAGACTGATATATCTGTCACGGGAACCCTCAAACGCTGTATTGGCCGCGCAGAATTCTTCGGCAGAAGGCGGACGGGTTCCCGTGAAAAAATGAAAAGTCAGACGCAGATCTTCCAGTTCCACGGAGCCGTCCCCGTTCACATCCCCTTTGCTGCACAAAGAGGATGTCATGAAAATATCGGTTCTGACGGTGATGGAATCCTTTACACTTACCGGAACCTCTGCTGCCCGGTATTCCGGATGTTCCGCTGTCAGAGTAAAATTCCCGGCCGCATGGCCGATAATGGCATAGGCCCCGTCCGTCCCGCTGAGGGCGGGCTGGCTGACTGCGGTGCGGACAATGGCCCCGGCAACGGGCAACGCGGAAAAAACATCTTTCACATATCCCGTAATATTGCCGTCAAATACCGGCCCTTCGGGATAATCCGCATACAGATCATATCCGGTGTTTTCCCCGAATATCTCAGGTTCTGCCTGGGTGATTCTCACAAAATACAGTCCCTCTTTCGGACAGTACCAGTACAGAATCTCATCCTCTCCCTCAATGCCGTAATTCCGGGATTTGAGCAGGCTGATTCCGTCCGTATCATAAATTTCAATGACCGAATTGCAGCGGATTTCAACATTCAGAGTCCGAATCCGGTAGTTTTTCCCGGAAAGCCCGTAGAATTTCACCCAGTCAGCATCCCCGGGTGCATGAAAATGATGATGCTGTCCTGCGGAATCATTCACCGTAATGGGCCGGGTGGTTTCAAATCCGTTATCCGGTTCATAACTGTCCGGAGGATAAGGAATTTCCGCTGCCGGAACTGCCGCAGAAAGAAAAAAGCACAATAAGAAAAAACAGATGGCCGTGTTCCGGAACTTTTTGTAAAATGGCATCATTCGCCCTCCTTTTCTGTGTCTGATCCGCAGATTTCACAGATTACGCAGATTCTATCCCTTATTCAGAGTAATCAGATGAATCGCAGACAAAAAAACAGTTACATATACAGAATCAAAGACAGGTATATCTTATGCTCATGCCGATCCTGTGAAAATCCCGCATTTTTTACCAGGGAATTCCCCATGTCCTTTCCGAAACGGAACTGATACGCCGCATCCAGGGAATACCGCTCATCTTTGCTAAAACCCAGCCCCAGACTGAATCCGTATATATCATCCGGATTTCCCTCTGCCGGGGCCGGATCATAAAACAGCCCGCCCCGGATGGGAATCACACAGTTCCGCTCCGGCCGGAGTATCCGGTATTCGGCTCCAATCCGTATCTGGTGAGCGGCTTTCACATCCGATTCGGATATGGGAAGACCGCTTACAGCCGAACTTTCCTGTCCGTTTTCCTCCCGGTAAACAAAATTCCCCCATTCTGTCCGGAAAAAATCCCCGGACAGGGAAAATATGTCTGAAAAATCATAGACAAAGCCGACACCGTAAGACAGGGGCATATCCAGTCCGTCACTGCGTTTTTCATATTCGGAAATCACCGTATCATCTGCCCTGTTTTTCGGTCCGCCAGCGTCCGGATAACTCTGTCTGACGGTTTTGGAAAAACGGTAATCAATATCCGCTGTGAAAGGTGTTTTGAAAACCGCAGCCAGGCCGATATTTTCCCGGAACCGCCACAGAACACCGATATTGAAATTGGAGCCTGTGAAAGAGTAATCAACTGTTTTATCAAGGGAATAGGAAATAGGCTCAAGGCCGAGCCTCCCCTTTCCTGCCATCCGGTAGCGCTGTTTCCAGTGATTGGAAGTCAGATCATCATCCCAGAGATTAAAGGTAATTCCCGCAGAAAAACGGGGGGTAATCTGTATGCAGTAAGAAAGACCGATGGCCGTAAGTGCGCCTTCCTGGAGAAAATCCCAATTTTCCACTGTCCGCAGCGGTGATTCTTTCTGAACAGATACAAATTCCCACTCACGGCCAAAATCGAAAAGATGCTGGTAGGTGAAAGACAGCACCATATTGCGGCGGAAAAGATAAAAAGGATACGCGGCACTGAGAAAATTGATATTTTCCTCCTGCACACTTTCCTCCCCCGATGCTTCGGGCTGTAAAGTGAAATCATTGTCCTCCCTTCTGCTACATGCGGAAAGAACAATGGAAAATTCGGGCCGGGCCAACTGCACCAGACCGCCGGGATTCCAGGAAGCGGCCGTGGCATCATCGGCGATGGCCATAAAAGCACCGCCCATGCCCATTGCCCTGGCCCCGGCCCCCACGGGATGAAAGGAGGAGGGAATTTCCATTTCTTCTCCCCATGCTGAAGAGATAAGAAAAAACAGAAGAAACAGACGAAACAGACGAAAGCATAAATAAAGGATCTGTCCGGAAAACAGTTTCATGTAAGGCATATTCCTTTTTGGATTTGAAATAATCCGAATCCTGATATATACATGCTATCAGATAATAAGTGTATTTTCAATTTCCAAAATTCTGTCAGGAAACTGAAGATTTGTATCTGCAGTGAATGTTCTGATATTTATCAAAAAATAAGGAATTCCGATGATCCGGAAAAAACTCACAATCTTTTATTCCATACTGCTTATAATCACCTGCGCGTCCATAGCCGGAGCTGCGCCGCAGGTATCTTTTGCCCCGGTTTCTGAAATTTCTCCCGGCGCAGCCATTGACATCCCCATCCGGATTTCCGGTACGTCCGGAAGCAGCATCGGCGGATATGCCCTGCGTATTGATTATGATGATACCGTGCTGAAATTTATTGAAACGGTGGAGGCAGGGACGCTTTCGGAGGGAAATCCCAATTTCAAATGGAAAATCCCTACAGACGGTATCGGAAATCTGGCCGTGGGGATCGGTTTTGATTTTACGGCGCAGGATGGTACGCTGATTCTCCTGCGTTTTAGCGTTTCAGGGGATTTCTGCGATAACAGTACAACACTGGCCTTTGCAGGGAAGAATGGGAAATCCGTGCTTTTCACCGCCGGATTTGATAAAATTGAGAGTGTTTTTACGGATTTCTCATACACGGCCCTGCCCTGCCGGACGGAGACCGTTCCCCCGAAACCCGAAGCAACGGATTCTCATATCTGGCCGGATGTTGGGAACTCCGATGTTCCGGATACGGAAATCAGAGAGCCTGCCTCTTCAATTCCCCCGGAATCCGGAAATTCAGATGAATACGGCAATCCCCCGGACAGTAAGGAGAATCTGCCGGAAGAAGCGCAATCCTGTTTTTCCACAGATGAAAATCTTTCCCTGAATCTCTGCGGAGAATATATGGGAAATCTGTATGGATTTACAATGGAGTATTATCCCAATCTCCCGGAATCCGGAAGCATTTTCTGGCAGATGAACGCGGATTCCCTTTCTCTGCTTTCGGATAATCCGGGCAACTGTGTCCGCTTCGGGCATGATCTTTCCTTCCATGCCTGTTTCCGCGTGGCAGATGAGGATTATTATCTGTATTTGGAATATGAGCCGCCGGAAGACTGCCCGGATGCTCTCTGCTGGAAAACCGGAACGGTGACACAGAACTGTTTCCCGATGAAAGAAGATTTTTCCCTGGATATCTGTGCTGTGTATCAGGGAAGCGGATATGATGTGTCATTGGATTATATGTCTGTTTATGATAATAATTCGGGATTTTACTGGAAAACGGTTCCCTTCCGTATTCATCCCGTACCCGCTGAAAGAGAGAACTGTATTCCCCTTGCAGATGATCTGTCTTTGCATCTCTGTGTCAGATTTGGGGAGATTCCTTATCTGTTCACACTGGATTATGCCGGGTATGAAGATGATTTTCAGGAAGCATACTGGAAAATGGATATGGAAACCCTGATTCCGGCGGACTGATTGCCGGGTTGCGCTGCGGTTGCTGAACCATGCCGGAATACGCCGCCCCGGCCTGCTTTGGAGGTGCGGATGCTGAAAAATATATGTGTATTCATTCTGACCGGCTTCATATGCCTGTTTTCCGATGGAATAAAAGCCGAAGTACGGGTATCGGCTCCCCTGCATACAGGCATATCCCCCGGAGAAAGCGTGATATTTCCTGTGCATCTCAGCGGAGCGGCTCCGGAAACCGGTATCAGGGGATATTCTTTTCGGATTGTGTATGATGCCGAACTTCTTTCCAACCCGGCGGCCATCCGCACAGGAACCCTGTCCGAATCCGTTTCTGATGACAACTTCACCTCTGCCCGGCCCTATGATGATATCGGCATGTATTCCGTGGCGGCATACGGTGTTTCCTTTGCTCAGGACGGAGTGCTTGTGAATATCCGCTTTGATGTGCGGCCGGATGCGACTGCGGTTTCCGCCAATATCATCTTTGTCAGCCCGAATCAAAAAACAGTTCTTTTTACAGGCGGATATGAAACTGTTTCTGCCGGATTCATTCCATTACGGGCCGATACGGATGGGGACGGGGATACGGATCTGGGGGATGCCATCGCGGCACTCCGGATTCTGTCCGGCTTATCTCCGGAACATGTGCAGGCTCTTGCGGATATTGATAATGACAGACGTATCGGCATGGCCGAAGCCGTTTTTATTCTGAATTATGTGGCGGAAGACTGAAGCAGCGGATCCAAACTTAATGCCGTTTCCGTAAGCAGAAAATTCCCCTCCTCCGGCGGACAATGCTGTTGCCTTAGCGAAATAATCCCCCTCCCCCTGCGGGAGGGGTTAGGGGAGGGGTAAAAATAACACTTTGTAATTAGTGGCGTTTTCACCCTCCCCCTGCCCCTCCCTGAGGGAGGGGAGTCTAAGAGAATAAAACAACTGACAGGGACAGAAATGCCTGCATGAAAAAGAATATCCCCATATTTCTTTTTATCTTCCTGTTATTCTGCGGATGTGCCGTAAATATGCCTCCGGTGTATGAAAAAGAGGGGAAGGAATACGGCCATACAGAAGGAATCTTCCGCGAACGCTGGTATGATTATTACCGGGTGGCCCTGTCCTATATGGAAGGGGATTTCCGGGCCGATGCGCTTGTGATGCTGGACCTGGCACTGGCGCAGCGGGATACGGACCGGCGCATGGCCAAAACCTTCGGAATGCATTTCATTGACTATTTCCCCCACCGGGAAAAGGGGATTCTTCTGTATCTCAATGGAGAGGATGAATCCGCAATAAAAGAACTGGAATTATCCCTGTCCCACTATCCCTCCGCCAAAGCCTTTTTCTATCTGGATAAAATCCGCATCCGGATCATGGAAAAGGAAAAACTGCGAATCTCCGCTCCTTCCGTAATTATCCGTATTCCGGGAAGTATCCGGGATGAATCCGCTATATTCCTGACCGGAGCGGAAAACCCTGTGCTTTCCGCCACCATCCGGGATGAGCAGTATGTATCGGAAATTTTTCTTAATGCCAGACCGGTCCGGCTGGAATCCTCCGGACAGTCTGTTTCTTTTCAGGAAGCATTGGATTTGGGAGAAGGGCGGCAGGATTTCCGCCTGACTGCCCGTAACCTCATGGGAGGGAAAACCGAACACCGCTTCTCGGTTCATGCGGACAGAAGCGGGCCGCTTATCAGCATAAGCGAATATATTCCCGGCATCCGCATTTCCGGCCGGATTTATGATCTGTCCGGCCACATATCCTTAGAGGTGAACGGGAAGGATATCCCGCTGGAAAAAGGGCAGGATATTTCTTTTTCGCTTCCGTCTGCCGGGCCGATGATTCTCACAGCAAAGGACAGGCTGGGAAACCGCACGGATTTGCAGATGGGAAACGCTGCTTCCGCCGGATTCGGACTGCTGGCGCAGAATCGCCATGCAATCACGGGAAGTGACCGGGAAACGGCATTGTCCGCTGCGGCAAAGCGGGAACTGTCCATTATTGCAGATGAATGGCGGGAGGAAGATACCGTTTTCCGGGAAAACATACGGATGAATATCCGCGTGGAAGGCCCGGAACCCATCCGGGAAATCCGGATCAATGACAGAATCCTTCCCGGACTGAAAGGCCGGATGATTTCCCATAATATTTTTATCCCTTTGCAGATCGGAGAAAATTCAATCCGGATTTCTGTCCGGGATGAAAAAGGCCGGGAAACACAGAAAAAAATCCGCATTGAGAGGAAAATACCCGATGCATTCGGCCTGCACCGGCGCTACTGTCTGATGATGCACAGATTTGAATCGGAAAAGGCCGGAAATATCGAATTTTTCTTTGCAGAAGAGATTCTGAAACAGAAACGCTTTCAACTGCGGGTGAGTCCGGAAATGAAAAAATCCGGCATATCCGATGCGGTTCCGATTCCTGCCGTTAACAGTGAGTCACAGGGTCTGCTCCTGGGGCTGATCTGTGAAAACCGCAGGGGAACTGAGATTGCCGTCCGGGTAACGGATGCACAGTCATCGGAAATCATCGCAATTGCCGACGCATGGTCGGAAAAGCGGGATCAGGATTCTTTTGCACACATGGCCCGGAACCTTTCCGAATCCCTGCACCGGAAACTGCCTTTGGCGGACGGAAGAATCAGAGATATTCAGGGGCAGAAATTCCGTCTGAATGCCGAAAAATGGATACCGCGGAAAGGGACACTGAAAAAAGGATGGCCCCTGGTGATATACCGGGAAATTAGCCCGGAGGACCGGCTGCGGGGTTCGGATACGGTTCCTGCGGGCAGCGGAGAAGCGGAAAATCCGCAAAGTGACGGCAGTTACAGCGCTGTTCTGAAGGGGGAACTCCCCGGTAACGGAACAGATTACAGGGTAATCAGCAGATGAACCGACTGCCCTTCAATGAAAAATACCGTATGCTGGCAGAATGCGCGCGGCACAACCGCTGTGATGAATTTGTGCTGCATTACTGGGAACTGATATACGGAACTGTCCGGAAAATTTTTGATATAAAGAATATTCCCTATGATGCCAAAGACATTGAGGATTTGCGTCAGGAAATTTTCATCCGCCTGCTGGAAAAGGGGCGGAAACGCCTGAAAGCCTATGATGAAAGCAAAGGGGCCGGTATCGAAGGCTGGCTGATTCTCATCAGCACCCGGATCACCCTGAATTATATCCGCAGAAAAGACCCGCACAGTCCGGGACATCAGGCCATCCGCATTCCCATTGAAGAGGTGATCTCCGAACTGAATCCCCGGAAAGAAACAGACAAAGCAGAAGCCCGCCTGCTTCTGTCCCGGATCATGGAAATTCTGCCGGAACTTCCCCCGACAGAGCGACTGGTATTCAGACTGCATTATTTTGACGGTCTTTCTTTTCCGGAAATCGCGGAAAGCCTGCACAAAGAGGTGGGCAATATTTACGTCATCCGTTCCAGAGCAATGAAAAAACTGAAAGAAATGATGGATATGCAGGGGTAGGGTATTTTTTTATTCTGCCGGATGTAAGAAAAATGATTCTCAGCGGTATTGTATAAGAGGGGGGAGGTGTCAGGTGGTTAGGTGTCAGGTGGTTAGGTGTCAGGTGGTTAGGTGTCAGGTGGTTAGGTGTCAGGTGGTTAGGTGTCAGGTGGTTAGGTGTCAGGTGGTTAGGTGTCAGGTGGTTAGGTGTCAGGGATTAGGAGTCAGGGATTAGGAGTTCGCCCCCAGCCCCCAGCCCCCAGTACCCAGTACCCAGTACCCAGTACCCAGCCCCCAGTACCCAGTACCCAGCCCCCAGTACCCAGTACCCAGCCCCCAGTACCCAGCCCCCAGCCCCCAGTACCCAGCCCCCAGCACCCAGCACCCAGTACCCGGAAGCCAGAAATATGAAAAAAAAATGTATATCCACAATCCTGCTGGCCCGTTATATGGAAGGGGCAGCCTCGGCAGAAGAAAGAGAACAGGTGGAAGCCCATCTGGCGGACTGCGACACCTGCCGGGAGGAGTTTGTCCTTGCTTCCCGTGTCATGCGTGAGGGCTTTTCCCGTGTCCGGATGGACGGAACCCCTGAATATTTCCAAAATATTACGGGGAAACTGAAAGGAATCATTTCCGGATGGACGGAATATCTGCGTCCGCCGATATGGTTAGCGCAGATCCGGAATCCGGAAGATCCCTGTCCGGCTGTTTTTTTTGAGACGGAATTCAATGATCTGAAAGCCGAATTTTTTGTGCAGCGCACCGGAAAACAGGAGGGACGCGTCTGCATCAATATCTTCGGAGAAAGCGGAAAAGCAGAGGATATACGCATTCTCGTAAAAAGAGAGGGCGGCGGCACTTCCGCCAGAGTGCTGAAGCAGCCCCAGGTCTGTTTCGACAAAACCCTGCCTTTCGGTATCTACCATATTATTCTCAGGCAGGGGGAAAGCGAAATAATCCGCAGTTTTGAAATGAATGAGTCCGGGATTTATGAAAGATAATATGCTTTACCTGTCTGTCGGAAGGGAACAGGATACACTGAAGATCAGTTTGTACAGTCGGGGGGATGTGATCTGCCCCTATGAATCCCTGCTTGTCCCCATGCAGAATACGGAAACCCTGTGCCGGGAACTTACGGCAATGCTTAACCGCCTGCTCCGGGAAGGAAAAGGCGGAGACCGGGATTTGCAGGAACTGCGTCGGCAGGGGCGGAATCTGTGCCGGGAACTGCTGCCCGGCAGTATGCGGCAGCAACTGGTGGAAAGCCGGGCCGAATACCTGATGCTGCATCTGGATTTTTCCCTGCTCTCCATCCCCTGGGAACTTCTCTGTCCGGATGAGGATTTCCTTTGTCATCGTTTCAGTATGGGCCGCCGGGTGAATATGCCCGGAAAGAACGGAAACATATCAGAACGCAGTCTGACAAGACCGCTGCGGATGTGGATCATTGCCAATCCCAAAGGGAATCTGCCCGCGGCGGATGCGGAAGGGGAAAGCCTGTTTGAGGAAACAGAAGGGATGAACCGGGAAAGGGCCGTCATAGAACCGGTTCTGGATTCGGATATTTCCCCGCAGGATCTGAAAAACAGCATCAAAAACTATGACCTGCTCCATTTTGCCGGTCATGTCCGCTATGACCCGGAATATCCGGGAAAAAACGGGTGGGAACTTTCCGGCGGGCATTTTACCCTGACGGATATAGAGGAACTCTGCAGCGGAATGGCCATGCCCGCCTTTGTCTTCTCCAATGCCTGCCACTCTGCCCGCATGGAAGCGGCAGATACTTTTTCCGCTTCCGGAACCCTGGCCGAAGCCTTTCTGCGCGCGGGTGTCCGCCATTACCTGGGAACCTGCCGGGAAATCCCGGACGCGTCCGGAAAAACCTTTGCCCTGCGCTTTTACAGACATCTCCTGGCCGGAAAGTCCTTGGGGCAGGCTGTGAAAGACAGCAGAACGGAATTAAACCGGGAAACTCCCCATATCTCCTGGACCGCATATATACTGTACGGCAATCCGCAGACCCGCTATTTCGCACGGAAATCCGTTCATGAAAGGGAAAGCGGATACGCACAGCCGATCCGGGGGCAGGAAGTGCCTGTGCAGGACAGGAAAACAGGACAATGGCAGCACCGGGTATCAGGGATTCTTCTGCTTCTCCTGATTCCGATCCTGCTTTCCGTTTTTATTATCATGGGGAAAGCAGACAGGGATGAAACGCGGGAAATCCGTCAGCTCATGGAAAGGGCCGACAGAATTCAGCAGAGAACCGAAAGACTGGTAAAAGAACTGGCGGAACTGCTTCCCGATCTGCCGGAGGCGGAAAAAACAGAAAAAGAAATACCGGCCCTTGCCATGATTTTTGATTCCCGCGCGGTAGCAGGGCCAAAGGAAAAGATGATTCTCTTTGCCATCCAGAGTGAACTCATGGAATCCCAAACCGCTTTCCGCCTGCTGGAACGGGAGTCTTTCGACAAAGTGCTGGAAGAAATCATCCGCCGCCGCCGTCTCCGTCCCGAAGAAAAACGCAGTCCCCTGAAACTGATTCTGCCGCAGGTGCTGGTCATTCTTGAAATGAACAATGCCGACCCGGCCCCCCTGCTCCTGATGCGGGTTACAGATGCCCGAAGCGGGGTACTCATTGCCAATCTTTTTGAAAAAGCGGAAACAGACCGGCCGATCCTGAGCCAGAAAGAAAAACTGGCGGGATATCTGCTCCGCACACTGGAGAAACTGGAGAAGAAATCCGGTTGATCCGGTTTTTTATTCAGACAGATAAAGATATTTCTGCTCCTCAGTACTCTGTTCCCTATTCTTCCCACCATTTCTCAGCCTCTTTCAGATTCCTGAAATCCAGTATGGAATCCCCAAACCGGTTGAGCATATCCAAATCCGCATCCGTCAGTCTTTTTTCCAGTACCGGGGTCATTCCCCCGAACCGTTTTCGTAGCAGTCTGTCATAAACAGATGAAATCCCAATTTTTTCTCCCCTTTTTTCTCCCCTTTTTTCTCCAATTTTTTTCCCTCTTTTCTCCCCTCTTCGCTCAATTCTTTCC
>JAABRU010000189.1 GCA_011390755.1 Desulfobacteraceae bacterium
TCCGGGAAATTTTCCCGTTTATATTCTGTTCCGGCCCGTATAACTGAAAATTTCCCACCTGTTCGCATTGATATCAATAAAATTCTGATATGAACATTGAACATGAACAGAAATCGCTCAATTTAGGTTAAAAACAGAACACTGGGAATCATTCGGAGAAATAGTTAAAGAAGAAGTTACAAAACAAATGACGCTATTCTGAAAAAGTACGAATACCCAACAATAACTATATGTAATGGTGTATTTAATAAGCTAATCGGTAAACCGAAAGTGAAGTGCATTGAATCCTGCACTACACATTTCCGAGAACGTTGAGGCGGATAAAAAAATGTATAACTTGGTTGTTAGGTCGGGGGGAACGAAGTGAACCCCGGCATACTGAATCTGTTGGGGTTCGTTCCTCACCCCAGCCTGCAGGAAACTCCAATAATCAGCAGATCGGAAAGTTTCCCCCGTAGGGCTTTACGACTGTTCCGGAGTGCAGAAACTGTATTTCTGCACCGCCGCATCTCCCGGTTAGCCCATGCAGAAATACAGTTTCTGCACTCCTCCGGAAACTTTTCGATCTGCTGATAATATTTTCTTAAATACTATATCCCGGATACATACAGCCGGTAAGAAAAAACAGCAAATGGGGCAAATCCGTTGAGCTGTCATGAAGAAACAGAATCTCTGTGTCCGAATAATGATGGTCTCGTAAAAAGTCCGGAAATCAGGTTTTGATACATATTAACACTCTGATTTTATTAATAGCGATTTTTGAAATTTGGACTTTTTACCGATTCATCAATAATTATCCTGAAAACTTATAATACTCTGCGGGATGTGCGGTAACTGCGCTGCCAGTAGGGACGGGTCAGCGAGGAGACTTTTACACCCCTGCTCCGGGATGCATGTATGAATTTCTGTTTTCCCAGATAAATGCCCACATGATGGAATTTGCCCGGCAGTTGAAAAAAAAGCAGATCCCCGGCCCGCAGAAATTGTTTTCCGGACACCGGCTGCCCTGCACCGGCCTGTGCCTGGGAGGTCCGCGGCAGACGGATATCAAACAGTTTTTGGTAAATCACTTTGGTAAAACCGGAGCAGTCAACTCCCGCCCTGCTGTAGCCTCCCCAGTTATAGGGGACTCCCTGCCATTTTCTGACTTCATTCCAGATATATTCTTCGGTTTCATTTACGGCCCGAAATGCTTCCCCCGGGGGATAAGCGGAATCCGGGTAGCCGTTTGGATAACGCAGGGCAGAACCGCAGCCCTGTATGCAGAAAATCAGAAAAATCAGTAGCAGAATATTTGGAAATAAATACAGGTGCTTCATTTTTTTCTCTTTTTTTTTCAAAAACCAGCGGTTATGCGTTCCGTGTTCGCTTTCTTTAGAGATTTTACCGTTTTGGAACAGTGCTTTGTTATGGCTGAAATTTCGGATTGAACATAAGGTAATGTTCCGTCAGGGGTAAACTGACAGGTACGCGGAACCTCTCCGGATCTGCAGGAGGCGTATTGCATACGCCCTATGAGCGGTTTCATGGCCTATGCAGTACGCCCTTACAGGAGCAGTGCCGTCATTTTAAAGTTGGCAGAACCGTAATTGTCGGAGCAATGCTCCACAGATCGAAACGTTTCCGGAGGAATGCAGAAACTGTATTTCTGCACGGGGCAACCGGGAGCTGCGGCCGTGCAGAAATATCATTTTTGCACTCCGGGACAGTCCTAAAACCGTACCCGGGGAAAACTTTTCGATCTGCTGATGATAAATCCGGAATTCGTTTACCCCAAAATTCAGATATGACACTGCACCGGGCCGGTCATAATCCATTGCGCTCCAAATGGCAAGAAAAAAAGGCAGTGACAGATCCGTTGAATTTTTCTGTAAGGATGTACTGCCTGCGCCCCGGAGATGCCCGTGCCGGGCCTATGCAGGCAGACCGGGCTGTAAGGGCGTATTGCACAGGCCGCGGATATGGGCGGATCAGGGCGGGCGTATGCAATACGCCCCTGCAGTGAGGAACAAATCCGGTTCATCAACGGATTTGATTCACTATCCGGTGAATTATCAATTTGACATTCGATCTCTAAACAAATAAAATACGGATTATCCCGGAAAAAGCCGGAAACTGCGTCATTCCGGCAAAAAGCGAAGTCCGGAACATGCTGAAAATACCGGATTCCGCTTTTCACCGGAATAAGGCGGAATCTCCGCACTTTGCGCGGACAGATCAGACAGTAAATCCGGACGCAGCACCGGAATAAAAACGGGCTTCTGAATTTCAGAGCCTGTATGCTGAAATCTGCCGGTGATACAGAAACATTTCAGTCTCAGCAGATCGAAACGTTTCCGGAGGAGTGCAAAAATTATATTTTTGCACTCCGGGACAGCCGCAAAACCGTATCCGGGAGAAAATTTTTCGATCTGCCGGATCTGCCTCCGGATTCCGGGGCTTTTTCAGAAAAAGCGGCGTATGCCGGTGGGCAGTATATGAATGGTGTTTCATTGTCAGCACTTATGGAAAAAATGAAATTTGTATCCGAAAAACAATCTGTGTTTATAAAGGGACATGAGTTATTACTCACAGCGAAGCATGAAAGCTGCGGAGGAGTGCGAAAATTAAGGCGGAGGCCGGTTTTCCGCAGACATTTTCATATAAAAAGGAAAATCTTTCTCCCGCTGTGCATCGGCGCGGGCCTGCTTTTGCTTCTGATGGGCGCGGGAATTTCCTGGGGCGAAAAACTGTATAAATACAAAGGGGAAAACGGCGTATGGCATTTCACCAATATCCCGCCCGATACCTCTGCCGAAGTGGAAACCCGGCAGATTCGTGTGGAAAAACCCCGGCACCGTCTCTCTGTCCAAAAACGGGGCAGTAAAGAAAATCCGGAATTTTACGCCATCAACGGTTACTACGGCCCGGTGGAAATTGAATTCCGCCTGGTGGAAGCCGAAAATATCCACTCCGAACCGCCCCTGCCCGCCCGTTTTGTCATTCCCCCTTTCGGTGAAATGAAAACCGTTGATCTGCGTCCTGCGCGTCCCCGGCAGAAATGGTCATACCGTTATCATTACCGTTTTGTATTCGGAGATCCCGGGGCGGTTCACCGTCCGGAAGGTGATTATCTTCCCCCCTTTGCACAGGAAAAATCCTTTTGGATTTCCCAGGCATTTCACGGTAAATACAGCCATTATTTTCCGGGCAGTAAATATGCGGTGGATTTTCCCATGCCTGAAGGAACAAAAATCTGTGCTGCGCGGGGCGGCATTATCATGGATATCAGCAATGATTTTTTCAGCGGGGGAACCGATGCTTCTTACAGTGAAAGAGCCAATCTGATCCGCATTCTGCACGACGACGGCAGCATGGCCGTATATGCCCACCTGAAACTGGAATCAGCCCGTTTTCCCCTGGGCAAACGGGTTTCCGCAGGTGAATTTATAGCAGAATCCGGCAATACCGGATTTTCCACCGGCCCGCATCTGCATTTTGTCATACAGAAAAACAGCGGAATGAATCTGATTTCCCTGCCTTTCACTTTTGCCGATCCTTCGGGAAAAGCCGTCACACCCGTGGAAGGGATGATACTGAAACGCAGCGGATAATGTGCCAGTGACGACTCAAAAAATTCGGATGAAATCAAAACAGGGCATTTACAATCAGACTTCCGGAACTGATTTTATAAGCGACTGATTTTCAATACCGGATTTAGGTCTGAATGTGTAATGCAGCATATCTGCCGGGAAAAAACACCGAAATCTTTGAAAACCGCAGATTCACACGAATTACAGAATTCCGCTCATCCGTGTTCACCTGCGGTTCCGTTTTCCGGCTCCGGATTTTTTCTCAAAGGGGATAGGACTTACGCAGTTGAAATATAATCTGCTGTTTTTATTGACTGTCAATTTTTAAGGCATATAATAAATTCAAACAGTTAAAATTCAACTGCGTAACTCCTGGAGGATTTATACTGCAACCTTAATTCAAATTTTCAGAGAGAAATGACCCCAAAAAATATGAAAAACCGTATCAGCATTTTTGGCAGAAAAATACTGCTCCCCTGTATCGTCCTGCTGCTCGCCTGTCCGCCCTTTTCCCGGGGAACCGGTAAGCTCAGTGTCCGCAGTCAGGAAAAGGGCAGCGGACCGCTTTTTTATGTCTCCGGCAGTTATCCGGGAACCCTGGAAGCAGAATTCCGCCTGACAAAAGCCGTGAATGTGAAAACAGAACCGCCGCTTCCGGCCCGGATTATTATTCCGCCCGGACAGGAAATAAAAGCCTTTTCCCTGTCCGCGGACCGGCCCGGGCTTTCCATGTCGTATGCATATACCTACCGCGTTGTTGTCGGAGATCCCCGTGCAGAACCCAATCCCGCCCCCTATCTGCCGCCTTTTGAATCCGGCAGACGTTTCCGCATCGGTCGGGGATTTCACCCGGATGCCGCCCGAAGTGATCCCTTTAATGCCTATTCGGTCAGTATCCTCATGCCCGGCGGTACAGCCGTGTGTGCTGCCCGTTCCGGAATCCTGACAGAAACAGACACCCGCTCTTTCCGGCGGCAGACAGTGCAGGGAATCATGGAGATGCAATCCAAACTGATCCGGATACAGCATGATGACGGCACAATGGGACTGTATGCCCACCTGGACCCGGATTCCTGTTCATTTTCTCCCGGAACCCGTATCAAAGCCGGTCAGATATTTGCCCGCCTGGGAAAGAATGCGGAAAACGGGCTTTTTTTCACTGTTCAGAAAAATGCGGGAATGCGCCTGGTATCCCTCCCTTTCCGGTTTGCTGCAGAGGGAGGCACAACGGTTGTTCCGGTTCGGGGCATGGTGCTTCACGCTGCCAGATGAAAGGAAATATATTATGTATTATTTTTGTATGATTCTTCTTCCCCTCTTTTTTTTCACCGGATGCTCCATGCCTGCCATCAGTCTGTTTCCGGGAAACAGCTCCCCTCTGGAAGAATATGTGCTGGAAGGAAGCGGAAAAGAAAAGATACTGGTGATTTCCGTACAGGGAAAGATTACAGACCGTAATGAAAAAAGCCTGCTCCGTTCCGAAATCAGCATGGTACAGCGGATAGTGTCCCGGCTGCGGAAAGCGGAAAAAGATAAATATATCAAAGGACTTATTCTGAAAGTGGATTCTCCGGGCGGCAGCGTTACGGCCAGCGACATTCTTTACCATGAAATTTTGGAATTCAGACAGCGGACCGGTGTAAAAATACTGGCGGTGTTTATGAATCTGGCAGCGTCCGGCGCATATTATATCTCCCTGCCCGCGGACCGGATCATGGCGCATCCCACCACTATCTGCGGTTCTGTGGGGGTTATCATCATCCGCCCCGAAGTCAGTGAACTGATGCAGAAACTGGGGATTGCAGTTTCCGTCAGCAAAACCGGGAAACAGAAAGATATGGGCTCCCCTTTCCGGAAAACCGGCCCGGAAGAAGAAAAAATATTTCAGAAACTGGCGGAAGAACTGGGCACGCGCTTTCTTGGTCTGGTGAAAAAACACCGGCACCCGGACGCGGATGCCCTCCGGCAGATTGCGGAGGCCGGGGTATTTCTGGCGGAAGATGCCCTGAAACTGGGACTGGTGGATGAAATCGCTTATCTCGGTGATGCCGTGAAAAGAATACAGGAAATGACCGGCATTCCCGAAGATGCCAGCATTGTCTGCTACCGCCGCAGAGAATATCCGGATGACAATATATATAATACCTCGGTCCAAAGCGGAATCGGAACCGTTTCTCTGATCAGTCTTCCGCTTTCAGTCCCGGCCGCGGGGTTTTATTATCTCTGGCCTCCGGCAGCACAGGAAAAATAATGAATTGTTTTGCATTTTTTTGCCAAAGAAAAAGATTTTCAAAGCCGGAAAAAAATAGTAAGAGAAGGGACAGGGATTTACTGAAAAAAGAAAAAAGGAAGGCAGATTCAGGAATATAATGAAGGAAAATGCAGCACATACAATTCCGGATGAACCGGCATCGGACAAAACAGTATCCGGCGCGGACGCGGACAGTATGGCGGAAAATGTACCTGATGAATCTGCAGACAATCCGGCGGACAAACTGAATGCACTGAAAAAAAAGAGCCGGGCGCGAAGAGATGCAGGTCGGGACCCCCGCACGGTGAGCTGGCAGGAAAATCTGGAAAGCCTTCTTATAAAAATCAGAAAATCCCTGATCCCCGGCGAAATTATCAGCACAGAATCTTTGGATAAGGAAAAAAAAAAAATATTTGACAAAGTCCGCATCTCTTTGGATCTGGCCCCTTTTGTCACTGCCGTATTTCTGCCGCCCGCCATTGCCGACGACCTAAAAGCGGGAGACAATGCCCGCTCTTTTGAACGGGCCTCTGACAATTCATACAAAATCCTGGTCAGCCGGATTCATGATTACAACCGGATTCTCACAGCAGAAATATCCGCCCATAATCCGGGGATAGACATTCTGGATGACGGCAGTCTGCTGGGCTGCTATAATTACAGTTCTCCCGGAGAATGCATCAGCGATCTCTCCAAGATTATCTGGATTCACCTGAAACATATTTCCACCTGGTCCCATGAAGATTATATCCGCTATACCGAAAGCTGGTTTTTCCGCAGCGCAGTCAACCGGATGACGGATCTGCCCATCAATGTAAATCATTCCTATATCCATCACCCGGTTCTCATCGGACTGACACCGGTAAAAGCCGTATTCCGTCTGATACAGTCAACCATGAACCGTCTTTGCTCAGACCCGGTTCAAGTCATCACACTGGCAAATGATGCCAATCTTTACAAAAGCAATACTGTGGAAATCAGCAGGGATGGCCTGGTGCGGGGAGATAGCCAGCAGCAGAATTCCCTCCGCATTTATGTGGATGAAAAGCTGCTGAGTCTGCTGAAATTCCTGAAAGGATTTGATATTATTAATTTCAAATCCTTTTCCGAAGCAGAACAGCGGGAATTCAAACGCTCTTTTCCGCGGCTTGTGGAAGATATCTACCGGATGCTTTTGAAAAAAATCGGTGCCCCCGTGCCGGAGGCAGAATAAACATATAGTTTTTAAGATAATCTTTGGAACCTTGATATTAAAGGGTTCTGTTTTGGATAACAAGTGTGTAAATGTATAACTATTTGAAATACTGAATTATATATTTATAAAAAACACAAATAGAATCTTACTGCTCAACTATTTGAATTCAATGATAATTTATGTTGATTTCAGACAATCATTATCTTAAAGTCTATATATCTGTCCCGTCAAGCGGTATTTCCGGATATATCAATAAATTCAAAATATTCCGGTTTTGCTCCGCTTCGCAAAACCGAACCCCTGAGCCTGTCGTCAGGCATAAAACAAATAACGATTACACCGGTCCGTAAAAGTCAAAAATCCCGTCAGTCCGTTCAAAAACGGAGTCCGGAACCGGCTGAAATTACCGGATTCCCGATTTCGGTGAAATAAGGCAGAATCAGAATTCCGGACTTTTTACGGGTTCATCAAAGTTGACTCGGTATCAGAGAAAAACTGGAATATCTTTTCAGAAGACCGGATTTGCGTTAGGCAAATAAGGAGGCAAAGCATGTGTCAGAATACACCCGAACAGTTTACAACCCAGCTTAGAGAAGGACAATACAACGAGCTTAGGGTAGCACTGTATTTCATGTTGCAGGGATACCATGTAAAGATAGGTTTTACAAATCAGTCCTATGATATTTCGGTATTGTTCCCAAATACTTCTGCTCAGTCGGTAGAGGTAAAATGGGATAAAACTTCTGCACAAACCGGTAATCTTTTTTTTGAAATTGAAAATACAAGACAGCAAAGACCGTCTGGAATTGAGCAGACTGGCGCTGATTTGTGGTGCCATGTAATAGGTGATGGGCGCAGCGCAATAATTGCCCCGGTGACATTGATTAGAAACATTCTTAATGGGGGCAATTATCGCATTGTGTCAACGAGAGGGGCAGACAGTAACAGCAGAGGAAAGCTGGTGCCAATATCGGATATGCGAAATCGGCAAGGCATTGATTTAATAGAATTACCAACAGTAGAAGATTTTTTTGGAATGCTGTTTCGTAAAGCAAATTCTGCTGCCTGATTTGGCGAATGCATCGGACCCGCTGATGATTTTTCACCTCAATCTGCATAACTGTCACCCTAGGGTGCGTTAGCGAAGCGTAAGGCACCCTAAGTTCCAAATTCTTTGAAGTTACACCGAAGACTGCCGGTTTATCAGCATAAACAAAGCCGAAAGGCTTTTGCTGTCCTGAATCTCCCCCTGAAAGACCATACGCAGCACTTCATTCAGGGGAATCTCATGCACATCCAGCACTTCGTCTTCATCCGGATTCTGCCGGGCGGGGCTGAGGTTTTCAGCTTTGAAAATATGAATCCGCTCATCGGAATAACCGGGAACCGGCACAATTTCACCCAGTTTCTCCCAGGTGCGGGCAGAAAATCCGGTCTCCTCCGCAAGTTCCCTCCGGGCACATTCCAGAGGTTCTTCCCCCGGATTCAGTGTTCCGGCAGGAATTTCCCAGATAAAACCGCCCACCGCATGGCGGTACTGCCGCAGCAGAATCAGATTTTCCTTATCTTTCAGAGGGATAATGGCCGCAGCACCGGGATGCCGGATAATATCCGTATCCACGCAGACACCGTTTTCCAGGCGGATGTTCTCCCGCACCATATGAAACACACGGCCCCGATATATTTCTTTTTGGGAATTGACTGTAATCGGCATTTTTTCACTGACTTTCTTTTTTTGACAGGACTCAGACATCTGAAATATAAGTCTCTGTTTTTATTGATTGTGATTTTTTGACACATATACCTGGGCTGAGCGGTTTTTTTCAGATAAACCGGCCGGATGTCCGATAAGCGGAACTTTCAGTAGATCGAAAAGTTTCCGGAGGAGTGCAGAAACTGTATTTTTGATCAGAAAAACCTCATTCCGGTCGCAGTGAGCATGTATCCGGAATTTTGACGGTAAAACGCTCCGGTTCCGAAAGTATTTTTTTCCGGGTGCTTTTGGCAATATTTTTCAGCATTCCGAAAAAAATCCACTGGTGAAAAGGATAGAGGACATACCAGTACAGCATTCCGGCCAGTCCCCGGGGCAGAAAACGGGATAGGAGCTGAAGCTCTGTGCTGTTTTTTCCTGCGGGCCGGATACGGATATCCAGCAGGGCTTCGCCGGGCATTTTCATTTCGGCCTTCAGCACCAGACTTTCGGCTTTGCGGACTTCCAGCACCCGCCAGAAATCCAGGGCATCCCCCATATAAAGTTCGGAAGGATGTCGCCGTCCCCGGCGCAGTCCTGCCCCGCCTGCCAGACGATCCGCCAGCCCCCGGATCTGCCAGAGAAGGTTTCCGAAATAATATCCCTGTTTCCCGCCGATACGGGATACCGGTTCCCATACTTCTTCCGCATCGGCCGCGATGCATACCCGGTATCCGCATTCCAGTATGGTTCCGCCCGCCCATTGGGCATCTCCGCAGTAGGCCCATTCCGGTGCCTGTATTTTCCCCGCATCGGCCCAGCAGCTTTCCACCTGTTCTTCCAGAATTTTATCCAAAGCCTTCCGGATGGCGGCACGGCAGCCTGCCGGTTTGAAAGGAATTATCTGCCGGATGCGGTTTTCCCGGCAGGTGGTGGGCACGGCCAGTCCTTCGGTAAGGGGAACCGCAATGGAAGCAGGGACAGGGGTAATCAGATGAATCCATAACGCGCTGAAATAGGGTGTGAGAAAAGGGACCGGAATTATTTTCCGCGGTGCCAGTCCGGCCTCCTCTGCATACATACGGATGAGATCGCCGTAATTCAGAATATCCGCGCCTCCGATGTCGTAAGTCTGCCCCGCAGTTTCCCCATGTTCCAGGCATCCGACCAGATAGCTCAGCACATCACTGATGGCAACGGGCTGGGTGGGAGTCTGCACCCACCGGGGCGTAATCATCAGCGGCAGCCGTTCTGTGAGATAACGCAGGATTTCAAAAGAGGCACTGCCCGAACCCAGAATCATGGCCGCATTCAGCACGGTAAGCGGAATTTTTCCGGAAGAAAGAATTTCACCGACTTCATGCCGGGAAAGCAGGTGATCGCTGATATTTTTTTCCCGCACATCTCCCAGACCGCCCAGATAAATGATCCGTTCCACACCTCCGGCTTCTGCGGCAGCAAGCATGTTCTGTGCGGCAATCCTGTCGGCTGCGGCATAGTGTTTTTTCCGGGCAATCATGGAATGCACCAGATAATAGGCAGCGGTACATCCCTCACATGCACGCAGCAAAGAGTTTCGATCTGTAACATCTCCCTGCACCAGTTCCGCATTGGGATGTGCGGCCCATGTCCGGCAGGCCATTTTATCCACGGACCGCCCCATAGCTCTGACGCGATACCCTTTTTCCAGTAATAAGGGAATCAGCCGGCCGCCCACATAACCGGTGGCCCCGCTTACCAGAACGGGTTTTTCCTCTGTTTTCAGTTCTTTCAATTGTACACCTTTTTGTAAGTTATTTTATGCTTTGCTGTGACCATCCGTCAGAAATAAATGTAAGCAGTCTCAATGTCAAGAAGGAATGCTGCATATTTTCAGAAAATTTCCCGGATTTCTCTGCAGTGAAAAGCTTTCTCCCCGTATTTGTGCGTATGATACTTGACGACAGCCAATCTTTATCCTAATATCCGGAATCCTGAAAAGATTTTAATTATCTGCATTATCCCCTGAAAGGAGAGCATTTATGAGCATTAACACGGTGGAAAAAATTGATGATCCGGTAAAAGTAAAGCATGTGCTGCTGAGTGTTTCAGATAAGCAGGGACTGGACAGTTTTGTTCCGGGGCTGCTGGAAATCAGGCCGGATATCCGGATCCTGTCAACCGGCGGAACTTACGGCAGAATAAAGGAAATTCTCGGAAGCAGGGCAGACAGATGCCTGATGCAGGTTTCGGAATATACTGGTCAGCCCGAAACTCAGGGCGGTCTGGTCAAAACCCTGGATTTTAAAATATATCTGGGGCTGCTCACCGAAACTTATAATGATGCCCATCAGGGAGATCTGCAGCGCACCGGGGCTGTACCCATTGATATGGTTGTGGTCAATCTGTATCCCTTTAAAGAAACTGTCTCCAAAACCGATGTCAGTCCCGAAGCCGCCAGGGGCAATATTGACATTGGCGGTCCCTGCATGATCCGGGCATCGGCTAAAAATTTTATCCGCGTGGCCGCGGTAACAGATCCGGCGGATTATCCTGAAATTCTTTCGGAAATGAAAGCCGGCCAGGGGGCGACTTCTTTGGCACTCCGCTACCGTCTGGCCTGCAAAGCTTTTGAGCATACAGCCGTTTATGACCGCACCATTGCCGATTTTCTGGCAAAACAGGAGATGGAAACAGTCCGGAACTGCTACAGTTTCTAAGAAAATTCCGGGGGACAGACCGGGGAAATCAGGGGACAGGACAAACTTTTGTCTGCTTCTCCCCTGTTCCGCAATGCTGCTGACTTAAAGAATATTGTTTTCCGCCGGGGCCTATTGCATATGTCCCGGCGACCGGAGGAAGGGCCTGTGCAACAGGCCTGCATGCCTCCATTTTCTCTGTTCTGTCCCCAACACCATAATTTTTATTACAGAAAGGATGTAATCATGTCTCAGACTGCCAATAAAACCCAGGACCTGAAACAGATGTATAAAACCATTGTGGATGAGCATTTCCCCTCCCGCATGGAAATCACCTTTGCGGATGATGAAAAACGTCAGACCCTGTTTTATGAAAAAGTTATGTGGACCATAGACGGGGTGCAGAAAGGAATCCGTTACGGTGAAAATCCCGGGCAGGAAGCCGCACTCTACCGCCTGCTCAACGGCAACCTGGTGCTGGGAGAAACGGAAATCATTCAGCCGGGGCAGTATCTGGCCTCGGATATTGAACTGCTTCAGTCCGGAAAGCATCCGGGCAAGACCAATCTGACCGATACGGATAACTCCCTTAATATTTTACGCTATTTCAAAGACAAACCCACCGCGGTGATTGTAAAGCATAACAATCCCTGCGGGGTGGCCAGAGGCGCATCTTTGGAAGAAGCCTATCACAGGGCCTATATGGCCGACCGGGTCGCGGCCTTCGGAGGATGTATTGCCCTAAACCGTTCCATAGACAGGGCCACAGCCCAGGCCGTATCCGATCAGTATGCCGAAGTGGTGGTGGCCCCGGATTTTGAGGAAGGGGCCCTGGATATTCTGGCCCGCCGCAAAAATCTCAGGGTAATCCGCATCGGCAATATTGAAAAACTGCAAAATTTTATCGGAAAACGCTTTGTGGAATTCAAAAGCCTTATTGACGGGGGTCATATTGTGCAGTGGTCTTTTGTTCCCCAGGCCCGCAGCAGGGCGGATTTGAAAATTGCGGAATGTGAATATCAGGGAAATCTCTACCGTGTCAAACGGGAACCCACAGAAAAAGAATACGCGGATATGCTTTTCGGATGGCTGGTGGAATCCGGCATTACCTCCAATTCCGTTATCTATGTCAAAGATGAGGTGACCGTGGGCATCGGCACGGGGGAGCAGGATCGGGTGGGTGTTGCGGAAATTGCAAGGGACAAAGCCTACCGCAAACTGGCGGACCGTTACTGTTTTGAAGAGATGAAAATCCCCTATAATGAGCTGAAAGATGAAGAGAAAAAATCGGCCATTGATGAACGGGTCCGCAAGGAAAAGGGCGGACTCATCGGAGCCGCAATGGTCAGCGATGCCTTCTTCCCCTTCCGCGACGGCATTGATGTGGGAATCCGGGAAGGTGTCCGCGCGGTGATTCAGCCCGGAGGTTCCGGCAATGATTATCAGTCCATTGAGGCCTGCAATGAAGCGGATGTCACAATGGTGTATACCGGTCAGCGCAGTTTTAAACACTGATGCGGAAAACGGTTCTGCTTTTTTTAAATCGGCGTCAGGGGGAGGGGGTTAGGTGGCAGGTGTTCGGTGTCAGGTGTTAGGTGTCAGGTGTTCGGGGTCAAGGGGTTCGGTGTTCGGTGTCAGGTGGCAGGTGGCAGGTGGCAGGTGGCAGGTGGCAGGTGGCAGGTGTTCGGTGTCAGGTGGCAGGTGTTCGGGGTCAGGTGTTCGGGGTCAGGTGGCAGGTGTTCGGGGTCAGGTGGCAGGTGTTCGGTGTTTGGTGGCAGGTGTTCGGGGTCAGGTGGCAGGTGTTCGGGG
>JAABRU010000190.1 GCA_011390755.1 Desulfobacteraceae bacterium
CCCCTTCCCCTTCAACTGGTTACCTGTCCCCAGCCCCCAGCCCCCAGTCCCCAGCCCCCAGCCCCCAGCCCCCAGCCCCCAGCCCCCAGTCCCCAGCCCCTCAGCACCCAGCCCCCCCAGCCCCTACCCTACCGCTTCATCAATCATGGCAAATATCTGGTCATCTCTAAAACTGTTGACCTGGAATGCCTTGGCCGGGCATACGCCTGCGCAGATGCCGCAGCCGGTGCAGATGACTTCGTTGTGGCTGATTCTTCCTTCTTCGTCAATATAGGGGGATCCGAAGGGACAGAGGCGGAAGCAGGCCAGGCAGGACATGCAGATATCCCGGTTGTGTTTGGAGATGATACCGGAAACACTCAGCCGTTCGTGTGACAGCAGTACACCGGCCCGCCCGGCAGCCGCCAAAGCCTGTCCCAGGGTCTCATCCAGGTTTTTGGGCGCATGGGCCAGCCCGGCCACATAGAAACCCTCACTGGGGAAATCCACAGGACGGAGTTTGACATGGGCCTCCAGAAAATAACCGTCCATATTCCGGGTCAGTTTGTACTGACGACCGATTTTTTCCGTACTGGGATGGGGGCGCAGACCGGTGGAAAGCACCACATAATCGGGTTTGAGTACAATGTCCCGGTTCATCACATAGTCAAAGGCTTTGACTTTGATGAGATTGCCCATGAGCTGCACATCCGGTTTCTTTTCCACTTCAAAGCGGACAAAGAGAACCCCCAGTTCCCTGGCCTGCTGGTAATAATCTTCCCGCAGACCGTAGGTGCGGATATCCCGGTAGAGGATGGTCACATTGGCTGTGGGGGATTTTTCCTTGATGGCAATGGCATTTTTGATGGCATCCTGGCAGCAGACGCGGGAACAGTAATTATTGGGTTCCTCCCTGGATCCCACGCACTGGATCATCACAAAATGCTTGCCTTTGGGTTTCAGTCCTTCGGCCAGCTGTTTTTCCAGTTCCCGCTGGGTGATGATTTTATCACTTTCCTTATATCTGTATTCTTCGGGTTCGTATTCCACCCCGCCGGTGGCGATGACAACAGCCCCGTGGACAAAACTGTCCCCGTTGCTCAGGGATGTATTGAAATTGCCGATAAAACCGTCGGTTTTGTCCACCTCGGCTCCGGTATGGACGGTAATTTTGGGATGCGACTGCACCTGTGCAATTTTTTCCTTCACAAATGCCTGCACATCACTGCCGTCCAGGGTATGATACACATGCCTGGCCAGACCGCCCAGTTTGTCGGTTTTTTCCACAAGATGCACATCAAATCCCTGATCGCCCAGAGAAAGCGCAGTGGTCATACCGGCCACACCGCCGCCGATGACCAGGGCCGCGGGGGTCACGGGAACGGAATCGGTCTGTACGGGTTGCAGATAACGGCTTTTGGCCACATTCATGCGCACAATATCTGTGGCTTTCTGGGTGGCGGCCTCGTTCTGCCCCATATGGCACCAGGAACACTGCTCCCGGATGTCAGCCAGTTCAAAAAGGTATTTGTTCAGACCCGCATCCCGGATGGTATCCTGGAACAGAGGCGCATGGGTCCGCGGGGTACAGGAGGCCACAATGACCCGGTTGAGATTATGTTCTTTAATCAGTTCCTTGATTTTTTCCTGACCGTCGGGCGCGCACGCGTACATGAGGTCATCGGAATAAACCACATTTTCCTCATGACTGATTTCCTCGGCCACTTTCTTTACATCCACGGTCTGGGCAATATTGATACCGCAGTGGCAGACAAAAACACCGATGCGGGGATCTGTTCCGGTAACATCGGTTTCGGGCGGCAGTTCGGGGATGGTGATTTCCGTTCCCCGTGCCTCTCCCAGCAGGGCCATACTCCGACCAGCGACCGCACTTCCCTGGGCCACGGTTTCGGGAATATCCTTTGGCCCCTGAAAAGTTCCGGTCACATACACGCCGGGCCGGGAGGTTTCCACCGGTGTAAAGGCAGTGGTCTGGGCAAAACGGTGTTCATTGGGTTCAATACCGAAAATCTGCGCCATTTCCAGCGCATCCTCATGGGGCTGGAAACCGATGGAAAGGACGACCATATCAAAGGTTTCATCCACGAGAGTACCGTCCGGCTGCGCATAGCGCATTATCAGATTGCCGGTTCCCGGTTCTTCCCGCACATCCGAGACCATAGCCCGGCGGTACACCACGCCGTACTGGTTTTTGGCCCTGTCCACATATTTGTCGAAATCCTTACCGAATGCCCGCATTTCCATATAAAAAATGGTGGGCTGAACATTGCCGTCATGCTCTTTGGCAATCACGGCCTGTTTGGTGGCGTACATGCAGCAGACCGAGGAACACCAGGGATTGGCATTTCTCTTATCCCTGGAACCCACGCACTGAATCCAGGCCACTTTTTTGGGATGCCGCTCATCCGAGGGGCGTTTGATTTCCCCCATGAAAGGCCCGGACGCGGACAGAATGCGCTCAAACTGAATGGAGGTGACCACATTGGCCCATCGCCCGAATCCCAGTTCTCCCCGGACTTTGGGATCATAACGGTCCAGACCGGGGCTGAGAATAATGGCCCCCACATTCAGATCGTATTCTTTTTCCGTATCCTCAAAATTAATGGCATTGGTGGGACAGAACTTCATACAGGCCTTACACTTGCCTTTGGTCAGGTAGATACAGTTATCCTTGTCAATCACCCGTGTGAGGGGAACGGCCTGGGGCAGAATGGTGTAAATGGCCTTGCGCTTGCTCAGTCCCTGCTCGAATTCGCTGACCACCAGGCGGGGACATTTTTTCTCACACGCGCCGCAGCCCGTGCAGAGTTCCGGATCCACAAAGCGGGGCTGCTCCCGCACTTTTACCGTAAAATTGCCGGGTTCTCCGTCAACACCGACCACATCCGCGAGGGTATGGATTTCAATATTGGAATGCCGCCCCACTTCCACCATTTTGGGGGAAATCATACACATGGAGCAGTCACCCGTGGGAAAGGTCTTGTCCAGCATGGC
This sequence comes from Desulfobacteraceae bacterium, assembly GCA_011390755.1. Lineage (GTDB taxonomy): Bacteria > Desulfobacterota > Desulfobacteria > Desulfobacterales > Desulfococcaceae > JAABRU01. The sequence continues at coordinate 2,995 of JAABRU010000190.1, forward strand.
CATGGTTCCGCCGATGGAAGACTGGCGCTGGATCATATGGACCTTGAAACCGCTGTCCGCCAGATCAAGAGCCGCCTGCATCCCGCCGATGCCGCCGCCCGCAATCAGGACAGACCCGCGTTTGATGCTATTTTTGCTCATGCTCTTCCAGCTCCTTTAACAATGTTGTGCCGTCAATAAAATGCCGGTCTGCCTGCAGGATTTCCGGGGCAAAACCCAGAGCCGCCCCCACCACTTCCGTGATAAAATACACCGGCAGGCGTTCTTCGATTCCGTATTTTTCGCAGAAACTGTCCTGGTGCGCATCCAGATTCAACTGGCACATGGGGCAGGTGACCACAAAACAGTTGGCTCCCCGCTGCAGGGCCTCTTTCATGATCTTTGCCATAAGGGAAAAAGCGGTGTCCGCATCATTGACCGCGGCCGATGCCCCGCAGCACCAGGTTTTGCAGTTCCAGTCAAGGGCTTTGACACCCACCGAAGCCAGCACGGTTTCCATACCCTGGGGATTTTCCACATTATCCGGAACCGGAACCGTATAGGGAAAACGGGTCTGCATACAGCCGTAATAGCAGACCGGTTTCAGCCCCCTGAATTTCTTTACGGCTTTTTCCTTCATGGCTCCGGCATCAATCCGATCCATGAACACTTCCAGGATGGAGGATATTTTCAGGCCGTTTTTTACTTTTCTTTTCAGTTCACTGTTGATCTCCGTCCGCAGTCCGGGATTTTCTTCCAGGCGTTTCTGGGCCACCAGGGTTCTGGAATAACAGGCCGAACAGGGAATGACCACCTCGTCAAAACCGGCTGCCTCGGCAATACCGATATTCCGGGCAGGCATGGCAACAGCCAGAAAATCATTGACTTTTCCTGCCGAGGTTGCCCCGCAGCAGTTCCAGTCTCCGATTTCCTTCAGTTCCACCCCCAGCAGGGAAAACACCATGCGGCTTTGCAGATCATACAGTGCGGAAGACTGTTTCAGAGAACATCCGGGGTAATACCCAATTTCCATGATCTACCTCTTTTCAGTTATCAGTTGTCAATTATCAGTTATCAGTTATCAATACGTCTGTCACGATACTGAAAACTGTTAATTGTTCATTGTTCACTGATCATTGATCAATTGTTGTCATTTCCTGCGCTTTTTTATACAGGGCTTTGATTTCTCTGCGGCCACTGGCCATGAGAAAACCGGTATGCATCCGTTTTTTCTTAAACATGGTCAGTCCCAGCCGGGCCTGTGCTTTGATTTCTTCGACAATGGCATCGTAATTTTTGACTTTGGCTTCGCGTAAAGCAGCTTTGCTTTCATAAATTCCCATGAATTCCACTTCATTGACACGGCCCCAGCGCACACCGGATTCCACAAATGCATCATGGAATTCCTTCACCTTGGGCATCATGGGTTCCACATGTTCTTCTTTGGCCATTTTTTTCAGGGTTTCGGTGATCCGTGCGGTCTGAATGTCATTGGGACAGCGGGTTCCGCAGGTATAGCAGGAAACACATTTCCATACCAGCGGGTTGCTCAGCGCGGTTTCCCTGTCCCCCAGCATAACGGTGCGGATCAGCAGGTTGGGAGTAAAACAGCCGGTTTCATCCCCCACCGTGCAGCCTGCCGCGCACCGCCTGCACTGATAACAGGCCGTCAGCATCTGTCCCGACCGCTCCATTACCTCCTGCAGAAAGGGGGTGGTCCGTTCGGGACTGAATTCAATTGCAGATTCCGTCATATTTTCTCCTTTTCGCGAAGCTTTTGATGCGATATCTGCTTCGCAGGCTTAAGATTAACAAACATACTGCTTTTTACAAATCTTGCAGACCTTCAGAAAAGTAATGAGTCTTAAGGAAACGGCACTGAATGTAACATATCCGTTGAGAAAAAATCCGGATCCGGAAAACTGAACCACAGATGAACACGGATGAACGGAATTCTGTAATTCGTGCATATCTGTGTGAATCTGTGTGAATCTGTGGTTTTCAAAGATTTTGGTGTTTTTCTCAGCAGGTATGTTACATTACAATCTGGCACATTATCAGCAGATTGAAAAGTTTCCCCCGGATACGGTTTTACGGCTGTCCCGGAGTGCGGAAACTGTATTTTTGCACTCCATGCAGAAATACATGCAAAAATACAATTTTTGCACTCCATGCAGAAATACATGCAGAAATACAATTTTTGCACTCCTTCCGGAAACTTTTCGATCTGCTGATTATGATTTGGAGATTTTTTTCAGGTCTGTGAATAATCCGGGATAAAGAAATCGGAGTACAGATACAATCTGCACTCCGACCCATCGGTTTTATGTTTTTTTCAGAAATTCGGATTTTTATTGAATCTGTTGCGGATAATTTAATTTTATTAAATAGATGAAATATGCTGACCTCAATATTTCCTGTATGCGGTATCCGGAAGAAGTACACGGGAAAATGTAATATTGTAAAACAATCTGCTACCATACAATTTTATATAGCTTAGATAATTTAATGAATATAATTTATTATGTTTACATTTCTATATTTGATATTTTTTATTTGGTCAAGGATAAAATGTATTGATCTGAAAAAATTATTGAATAAAAAACATAAAACCGGGCAATATTCATGCAGCAGAATTGCGGAGATATGTTTTGAGATAATGTTATAAATATTTTCTTGACGCGTCCGGAATTTCGTTTTATACATATGTAATGATTCCGCAAAAAATCAAAACCGCGGTCACTCCGGCCAAATACGCTGTATGTAATATGCTGAAAATACAGGAACCTGCCTGAATGACGGAAAACCGCAAATTCGGATTTTTTGCGGGACATCAATATGACCGGATGACTGGGGCTGCCGAAGCCGGATTTTTCCGCTTCCATCATAAAAACCTGCCCGGAAAGTTATTCTGATAAACGGACATGAGTTATCACTCACAACGAAACATGAAAGCTGCACGGAGTGCGAAAATGAAAGCCGAAGCCGTTTTTTCGCAGACACTTTCATATAAAACGGCCATGAGCCCTGACTCAATGTCATTGACGTAAGCAGAATATTCCCCTCCCCCGGTGGGAGGGGAGTCTTACGTCAATGACATTGAGCCGTGACTCACAGCGAAACATGAAAATAGTTAACATCAGGAATTTCTCCTGTTTTGTATCTGACTGTAAACCCTAAAGAAAGGAAAGTGTATTCATGTCATCATCATTGCGTGTTCTTATCATCGGCGGTGTGGCCTGCGGCCCCAAAAGCGCGAGCCGTCTGCGCCGTCTGATGCCCGATGCGGATATTACGATGGTCGAAAGAGATCAGCTGGTGTCTTACGGGGCCTGCGGACTTCCTTATTATGTGGAAGGGGAATTCAGCAATATCAATGCCCTGACCCATACCCAGGTGGGACTGCCCAGAACCCCTGAATTTTTTGAAAAAACAAAGGGCTTTACAACCCTGACCCGCACCGAGGCACTGCATATTGACCGGAAAAATAAAAAAGTGCGGGTAAAAAATCTGGACACCGGGCAGGAAGAGGATCTGCCTTATGACAAACTGGTGCTTGCCACCGGCGGTTCTGCGTTCCGTCCTCCCATTCCGGGCATTGATCTTAAAAATGTATGGTTTATGACCCATCCCGAACATGCCCGGACCCTGGTGGATGAAATACAGGCACAGGGATTTCAGAAGGCCGTCATGGTGGGAGCGGGCTTTATCGGCATGGAAGTCACCGAGGCCCTTACCAACAAAGGGCTGGATCTCACACTGGTGGAAATGTTTGATCAGGTGATGCCGGGTGTTCTGGATAAGGATATTGCCGCGTATGTGCAGCTTCATCTGGATGACAATGAGGTGGAGCTGGCTCTGGGAGAGAGGGTGACGGCTTTGAATCCGGATGCATCCGGGAAAAAAGTGGCCGCAGTGCAGACAGACAGACAGACCATTGATGCCGACTGTGTGATTATTGCCGTAGGAACCCGTCCCAATGACAGTCTGGCCAGGGAAGCCGGGCTGGCCTGCGCGGAAAAGGGCGGTATTCTGATAAATGATTACTGTCAGACCAGTGATCCGGATATTTATTCGGGCGGGGACTGCGTTGTCAACCGCTATATCAGCAGCATTGCAGGCAATCCCATGTATGTTCCCCTGGGGTCCACAGCGAATAAGCATGGCCGTGTGATTGCAGACCATATTGCGGGGATGCGGACTCCCTTTGAGGGGATCAGCGGAACCGGTATTGTGAAATGTTTTGATTTTAATATCGGCAGAACCGGGCTGACCGAAAAAATGGCAAAACAGTTGAATATTGATTATGAAGTCATCACCTGGGGAGGCCCCGACAAACCCCATTATATGAAAAATGCCCGCTATCTGCTCATCAAAATGCTGGCATCAAAGCGGGATCGGAAGGTGCTGGGCGCACAGGTGGCCGGTATGGGAGAGGCGGCCAAACGCGTGGATACGGTCGCCGCCACCATCTTTTTCGGCGGTACCCTGGATCAGCTTGCGGGGATTGATCTGGCCTATGCACCTCCCTACGGTCCTCCCATTGATCCCATTGCGGTCTGCGCGCAGATTCTTTCCAACAAGATGGACGGTATCGCCAAATCTGTTTCGGTGGAACAGGCTAAGCATATTATGGATACGACAGATGCCGTCATGCTGGATGTGCGGGAACCGGATGAAAACAAAATGCTCACCATTGAATGTGAGGCAGACAGGCATTTTCACATCCCCCTGGGGCAGCTGCGGGAGCGTATGAACGAACTGCCCAAAGACAAAGATATTCTGAGTTACTGTAAAATCAGTCTGCGGGGATATGAGGCCCAGCTTATCCTGAATGCCGGGGGATTTGACAGGGTATGTTTTATCGAAGGCGGCCATGAAGCATGGCCCTACGGCCTGAACTATCTTGGAATGTGAGGTGATATAATGAGCAATGCCATGAAAGAACTGGAAACATTTATTGAAAACTGGACAGATACCGAAGAGCAGAATAAAAAAATTTTTGTGCGCCTGAAAGATTATCTGGCAGCCAAAAAAGGGGTGAATCTGGATTTTATCCCCAGGGAAGGTGTGACATATTCTCTGAGAGCCGTGCATGAAAATCAGAAAGACAAATCACTGTTTGTCATGGTGGATGTGATCGAAGATGATCCCCGCTGGCTGTCTGTATGCTTTTACGGTGAAATGGTAAATGATCCCGATGAAGTAGGCGATTTTGTACCCGAAGGTCTGCTGGGGGAAGATGCCATGTGCTTTGATTTGGAAGAATATGAGGAGGAGAGTATAAAATATGTGGAGGCCCGCCTGGATGAAGCATATGAAAATGCTGCCGGGGGCTGACCGGAAAAATATTTTTTTGGAAATATTGCCGGAAATATAAACTCTTCTCCCAGTCAGTATTCCAATCCCGTTTTATGAACTGCTTCTGCAGCGGCAATGCTGTTTCCTTAAGACTCCCCTCCCCTGAGGGAGGGGCAGGGGAGGGTGAAAACAGACTGTATTTATAACAGATTATTCTCCCCCTCCCCAACCCTCCCCCGCCGGGGGAGGGGGATTTTCGGCTTAACTCAATGGCATTGAAGGTAATCCGTCTTTCAAATCCTGAAAAAAAATAGACGGCAGCGGATACTGCTTATGCACTAATGCATTTTTTCACTTAAAATTGTGCAGGTATTTCGGTTCAGAATATCCGAATGTCGGGTTACGCTTCGCTAACCCGACCTACAATTTTAAGTGAAACAAAGCACTAATCCACCGAAAGATAAATAAAAATATATTCTCCTTCGTTTATGTCTATCATAATATCTCCGCCCCTGGCTTCCGCAAATACAAACCATGCCGGTTTTTCCGAACTTCCGCATTCAAAAGCGGGATAACCCTGCCCTGTTTTCCCGATGTACCATGACAGCAGCATGGGGTCACGGCAGATTTCCTTTGCCTTCTGTTTGGCAAAATCCTTTATCTCCGCAAAGTCACCGGGCAGTTTTTCCATACGGATGTTTACAAGGTTTCCTTTGAATTCGGGTATTTCTGCTTTCATCTGTATTGTCTCCTTTTTTTTAACTGTTTCTTTTGGTTCCTGAATATGTGAAGGTTTTTCCTGTCATTTTGATAAAGGTGCCTTTATCAGTGCCGATGTTTTTTCCGCAGCTGCATGTTATCTTTCCGCCTTCTTTCAATGGCTGGTACAACCGGGTGATTCTGCTTTTATGACAGCGGAGCACTTCACCCTGTCCCACTTTGTCATATTTCCACAGTTTTTTTTTACAGGCCGCACATCTGAGGGTAAGCAAATGCAGATTCCTTTGGCTCACAGCTGTTTTTCTTTTTTTGACTCGTTCCCGGGCTCTGAAGTTTCCAGTTTCCAGTTTCAGGTTTCAGGTTTCAGGTGTACCCGGATCATTTTTTAATGCGCCCTTTCAGGGCTCGGATTATATTTTATTCTATATTCCCAGGGCTTTGCCCCGGGCTATACCAATGCGCCCTTTCAGGGCTTTCCAAAAAAGCCTTTTCCTTAACGTAACGGCATTGGGGCTCCGCCCGGGAACGGGTCTGAAGTTTCCATTTTCCAGTTTCAAGTTTCCATCCGGAAACGGGTTAAAATGCCCCTTCCACAATTTTGATTTCCTCTTCTGTCAGTTCGTATAACTGATATACCAGGCGGTCAATTTCCCGCTCCAACTGAGCGGTATCTGCTTTGGGGTTCTGCTTTTTTGCAGATAGTATTTTTTCAACAAGTGCAATGAAAGGCTGCCTGGCTTTTTCGGAAATTTGGGGGATAGGAAGATTATTCAGGAATGCTTTTTTATACCGGAAAGTGTTTCCGCGTAAATCCCCCCCGGCATAAAAGGTTTTGAATGCATATGTAATAATTTTGGAATTAAGTAATGCTGTAAGATATTTAAGATTTTTTCCTGTCATTATAAAAACAGTAGCTTCAGGATAATATCCGTCTGTATCAAAATGGAATGCGGAATCAAATACTATTTCTGCATAAATAATTTTTTCTTTTTCAAATTCTTTATATGTCCCTGATCTATAATAATCTACTTGTAATTCATTCCAATCATATGGAATATTCACTATTTTCCCACTTTTATCTCGCCTTGCTCCACCAGTTCGCTTTAGTAATATTTCTTTATGCTGTTTTAAATAGTCAATTATAATGGGATATCTGTTTTTATCAATTCCTTGATATGAATATATCATCCACAAATCTGCAAAATCAGCCCTGTACCTTTTTATATCCCTCCCTCTCAGGATTGGTTTAATAATTTCCGCACTTTTCGAGTCTTTTGCAATCAGTTCATCTTTCTTTTTACCGCTGATAATAAAGGCTTCGTTATATCCTGTCAATACTCCGCGATATATAGAAATATTCCAATCTTTCAGGGGAATTCCAATCTCTTCTATCCGTTTTTTTATGGCAGACTGCTCAGTCGGTATAATAACAAAAGAATCTTCGTTAAAAATACTTTCACAAAAAACATTATCCTGAAGCATATTTTCTAATGCTCTGTCCGATTTGTATTCTTTGCTTAAATCCCATGCCTGAATCTGATTTACAGGCTGTTCCCTGCTGAAAATCATAATATTTGTATAAGTTGTAGCATTTTCAAAAATTGGTGAATCCCCAAAATCTATTACTTGATGAATACGGACATTTTCTAATAAATATTTTCTTGTTGACCTGCCGTAATTTGCCCGCATCCATTTATTTGAAGTAATAAAAACAAGTACCCCGCGATCTTTTAGCAGCATATTTCCTTTTTCATAAAATAGCGAATAAATATCGCCTGTTTTAACAAAGGTTTTATAGTTCTGAGCTTCCCAATCTTTTTGACATTGCTGACCGCTGAATTTTTGAAGCTGCACATACGGCGGATTCCCAATCACCACATCAAATCCGTTTGAGACCCCGAACATCCACTCCGAATCAAAAAAGGGCGAAGATGCATTCTGATCATAGGGGTCCCAGGCCGCAAGCTGCTTGGCGGTTTTATTTCCCCATCCCTGTTTTATCAGCAGATTCCCTATCTTTTCCCGCAGCTCCTTATCTTTTTCCCTCAGTTTTCTTTTGCTTGCCGGAGATTTTGCCGAAAAGAGCCTGTGCCTTATGTTTTTCAGTTCCTTTTCCAGTGCCTCTATTTCCCGATCATCAAAAAGTCCCATCTGCTTTTCGGGTTTTTCAATGCCGATCAGGGTATTGGCGGCAACAAACCTGGTTTCCAGATTGGGCAGGGCCCGGATGCCGAAATTGGGTTTTTCTTTATCCGCCTTTTGATCAAGCACCAGGGAAATAAAAAACCGCAGTTTGGAAATCTGCACGGCAATCTCCTGAATATCCGCACCAAAAATGCAGTTTTCAATCAGAAACAGTTTTCTGGCATAATCCGGGGCATTGATATTTTCATCAAAGGCCTCATTGATTTCAATCAATTTCTGCTCCCGCTCTTTTTTGTCCGCAATGGCAAAGGCCCCTTCGGTTTCTTTCAGGGCTTTTTCCTTTTGCAGCTGCTTCCAGTGTTCATTGTCAGGATCCAGTTTTTGAAGGATATGCACCATTTTCTGCAGTATGCCCATGGGAAAAGCACCGGAACCGCAGGCCGGGTCAAGAATTCTGCACCTGTCCAGGGCACGGATGATCTTTTTTTGCCGATCCTCATCTTCCGCAAAAGGACTGACCGCATCATAAGAAAGCAGATCACGAAGATTTTTATCCAGCTGCTCTGCTGCAATCCCCCAGTTTTTCACACTGTTTTTCAGATAGGTCATCAGGCTTTCATCCACCATATAATTGACAATTTCCCTGGGGGTGTAAAAAGAGCCGGTCTGCTTTCGTGCGCTTGTTTTGGTTTCCGGATTATAACTGGCAAGCAGATTTTCAAACACTCTTCCCAATAACTCAGGATCAAGGGCCAGATCCTCTTCAACAGGTGTATTTTCGGCAATGGTGAATTTGTAGGATTCCAGAATGGGAATCAGCCCTTTGACCCCGGCCTTTTTATAGGCTTTGGTTTTAATGCCCACCACAGTGCTCAGATCCGCCTCACAGGCCGGGCCGAAAAAAAGAAAATCCGGCACAGTCAGCTGATGCGGTTTCACCAGATTATCTGAAAAACCGTCAATATAAATTTTATCTGTTTTATTATCCAGACATTCAAACAGCCCGCCGTTTAAAAAGGGAACATAAGCATTGACCAGTGCAACAAATTTTTCAGGATCCTTAAATGCATCCCTGTAGCGCATCAGAAAATTGGCATCCCGGTGCTGACCGAAATTTTTTTTCAGACGGAATGCCCGCCTGCGCCTGTCTCCGTCTTCAGAAGGTTCAATGGGACAGTTGAGGGAAGCAAAGAAAAGATTTTGCAAAACAGCCTTATAATACACACTGCTGACATTTTTTTCCCCATGATCCGGATTGAAACCTTTTAAAAGTTCATCTTTCAGAAAACGGGGATCAAAAAGCGCGTCCGGTATCAGATTTTTCTCTTTTATAAACCAGACAAAAAGAAGACGCGTAAGCAGACGGATGATATTTTTGGCATTGTGCTCCTGCCTGCGCGCGGCCGGGTCCGTCTTTTTCTGCTGTGCATCATTTTCTGAAGGTGCGGAAGGAAAGGCCGATGCTTTGATTGCCCAGAAATACCAGTTTGAAAGTTCCTGATAGAATTTTTTGTTCAGAATACTGACATTAAAAACATTCTGCCAGTAGGCATAAAGGGATGCAAAAGAATCCACCCTGTTTTTGCCGGAAACCGGTATTTTCAGGTCATTTATTATGCGGATATGACCGGCGTGGGGATTTTTTATGTCAATATCCCGCAGCAGGGATACCTTGCCCGTTTTTTCACCTTCCCGCCATTCCTGTCTGTATTTCAGGCGTTCGGTGCTGGCAAATGCCAGATAACCGCTGTAGTGAAAAACAGCGATAACCGGTGTGTAAAAATATTCCCGGTTGAATGCACGGGTGATTTCCGCCAGATGGGAACGGGAGGGCAGGCGGCCGTTTTCCCTTTCATGCAGGCTGATGCCAAAGATGAGAATGCCGTCGTAATCTGATTTTATTTCAGAAATATCAATGCTTTTATTCCCGGCAAAAGCCGCATCATCCACCATGCCCGGAAAATAGACATCCTGTATCAGATGAAAGGCCGCATTGTCCTTCCATGTATTTTCCAAAACGGTTTTGGCGGAAACCGGCTCATCACTTACATAACTGAT
>JAABRU010000055.1 GCA_011390755.1 Desulfobacteraceae bacterium
TTTCCGGGTTCGGAGATGATGCAGAAAAAGCACAAAATTCAATAAAGGAGTCAATATCGTCCGGTGTATAAAATCAGTGATGATGCCGTAACAACTGCTTCATGCAAATATCATTATGACTGATGCTGTAATGTAACATAGTCTTTGAGAAAGGAGTGCGAAAATTATTTTTCGCCCACGCTCCGAAGGAGCGTGGGCGAAAGACCGCTCCGCCTACTTTCGCACTCCGGGTTTCTCTGAATAAAATACTGAATATAATCAGCATTAAATAATTTTCTCAAAGGGTATGTTACATTACAGACTGATGCTTATTGCTGTGATACGAAGGAAACCCCAGCATTTTTTCAATATAAAACAGGTGGTTAGCAAAAATGAAACCCGAAGAACGGACAGGCACGATTATGATCCCTTTGTGATCAGAGAACTGACTGCCAACGCGTTCATGCACAGGGACTGGTCGATTTTTGGTCAGAAAATCCGGATAAATCTTTTTCAGAACCGGGCGGAAATTTTTCACCGGGAAAAATTCCCAATACACTGAATCCGGTCAGAGCACTTTCCGGCATATCCTGTTACCGGAATCCGATTATTGCCTGGATGCTCAGGGATTACAAATTTGCGGAAAAAGCAGGCAGAGGACTGCAGAAAATTATGAAATTCCACAGGGACAACAATCTCAGATATCCGGATTTTGATACTGACGGCGAATATTTCAAAGTCACTGTACATAATGCAAATGTCTGAAAGTCATCCGGCAAAGGTATGGGAAAAGGGAGCAGGCCGGGCAGATTATCAGGACACGGAAAGGAAATGGTGAAAAATATGTATGAGGATACTGAAATTGAGGAAAGGGTTGACAAGCTGGAATATATTCTGGGAGATTTTATTGTTCAGACCAATACCGGACTGAACCGTCTTTCAGGGGAAATGCGAGAATTCAAGAATGAAATGAGCGATTTCAAGGATGAAATGAGCGATTTCAAGGATGAAATGAGCGATTTCAAAAAAGAGGTGCGTGAGGATCAGAGGCAGATGAACAAAAAATGGGGGGAACTGGCCAACAAAATGGGAACACTGGTGGAAGATATTATTGCCCCCGCTGTCCGGCCGGTGACAGAAAAATATTTCAACTGTGAAATTCTGAGTTTTTTTGTCAATGCCAGAAAAAAAGATAAAACACTGGGACTGACCGGAGAATTTGATGTTATCGCGGCCAGTGATGAATATGTATTTCTCGTAGAATGCAAAAGCCGTCCGAAAAAACAGCACATTTATGATTTTCTTGAAAATACAGAAAAATTCAGAAAACTGTTTCCCGAATATGCAGACAGAAAACTGATTCCCGTTTTTGCCGGTCTGCGGTTTGAGGATGATCTGATTTCCCATGCAACACAGGAAAAAGTTTATCTTCTGGCATTCCGGGAATGGGAGTATATGGATATTCTGAATTTTGCGGAGGTCAAATCTGACTGATTTCAGACAAAAAAATTCTGTTATTTTATATAAATACATAAAGATGTGATAACAATATGAATAAACCGGCAATCAATGGCGGAATTCCCGTCAGAAAAAAAGAAGATTTCGGTAGTGGGTCAAATCCCCTGATGACGGTCTCCCCTCCCTAAAGGGAGGGGAGTCTTAAGGAAACGGCATTGGATGAATAGTGAATAAAAAAAAGAATTATTACGCTATTGGACAGAAAGTTCGGATAATGATTTCCAAACCATGCTTCATTTGTTGGAAAAAGGAGATTTTACATGGGCGCTATTTATCGGTCATATTGTTATCGAAAAATTACTGAAAGCCTGGTATGTTCAAAATACATCTGATAATCAGTAGATCGAAAAGTTTTCCGCAGACGGGTTTCAGAACGGTTTCCGGAGTGCAAAAATTGTATTTTTGCATGAATGTCCGGCAAAAAACGTTCCGTTTCATCCCGGTGCAGCGGTGCAAAAATATAATTTTTGCACTCCTCCGGAAAGTTTTCGATCTACTGATAATACACCGCCGTTTATTCATGATTTGCTCAGACTGGCGGAAAAAGGCGGTTTGCCTTTGAGTGAAAATCAAAAAGATATTCTTGACACAATTACCACATTTAATCTGCGGGCCAGATATGATGATTACAAAATGGAGTTTCACAGGAAGTGTACAAAAGACTTTGCTGAAGAATGGGCTGAGCATATAAAGGAATTCAGGAAATGGATAAAGGAAAAGTTCCCGAACCGGTTATAAGATATACGGATTATTTAAAAAAAATATATCCGAATCTGAAAAAGGCGTATTTTTTCGGCTCATACGCCAAAGGGAATGCAAAAGCAGACAGCGATATGGATGTGGCGTTTATTTTTCAGGATATCGGCAGTACGTTTGATATGCAGGTCAGTCTGATGAAACTGCGAAGAGGGTTTGATATCCGAATTGAACCGCATGTGTTCAATGAGAGGGATTTCGGCGGTTTTCATCCTTTAGCCTGCGAAATACTGAAAACAGGTTTTGAAATTTCCTGAATGTCTGTTCAGAGGGAGAAAAGGAAAATATTATGTATACTGTTTACAGAATTAACGCTAACAGTCTGGACAAACGCTTTTTGGATGCTGTGAAGGCGATGTTCAGGGATAAAGAAATTGAAATTGCAGTTTGTGAAGGTCCTGACACGGAAAAGGATGAAACAGAATATCTGCTGAAATCCCCTGCCAATCGTAAGCATTTATTAAAATCTATAGAAAATATAAATCAAAATCAGAATCTTGTAACTGTGAGTCCGGATCAGTTGCAATGAAAAGGAAAATCATATTCGAGGGACAGGCATTTCAGGATTTTACAGAATGGGCATCGGAAAACAGGAAGTTATATCAGAGGATTACTGATTTGATTAAGGATATTCTCCGTCAGACTTTTAAAGGTATCGGAAAACCGGAACCGCTTAAGCATGAATTGAAAGGATACTGGTCAAGACGGATAAATCATGAACATCGTCTGGTGTATAAAATCAATGATGATTCCATAATAATTGCTTCATGCAAATATCATTATGATTGATGCTTATTGCTGTGATACGAAGGAAATCCCAGCATTTTTCAATATAAAACAGGTTGTTAGCAAAAATGAAACCCGAAGAACGGACAGGCACGATTATGAACCCTTTGTGATCAGAGAACTGATTGCCAATGCCTTCATGCACAGGGACTGGTCAGTCTTTGGTCAGAAAATCCGGATAAATCTTTTTCAGAACAGGGTGGAAATTTTTTCACCGGGAAAAATTCCCAATACACTGAATCCGGTCAGGGCCCTTTCCGGCATATCCTGTTACCGGAATCCGATTATTGCCCGGATGCTCAGGGATTACAAATTTGCAGAAAAAGCGGGCAGGGGCTTGCAGAAAATTATGAAATTTTATAAAGATAATAATCATAGATATCCGGATTTTAATATTGACGGTGAATATTTCAAAGTTATTGTCCATAATGCGAATGATATTTAAAATATGAACCTGAGACCGGAATTTGATGGATTGGTTACAGAAGGCGCAGATTATGTTTTAGTGGATGATGTAACAAATATGGGTTGCACACTTGCTGAACCTGCAAATTTCATACAATGTGCAGGTGGAATTGTGGTTGCAGTTATTGTTTTGGTCAATGCAGGGCGGATTAAACACTTTCATCCCGCTTGTCATGTCATAAATAAAATAGAAAAAAGGTTCGGCAATGAAATCAGAGAAATCTTCGGAATCATTCCGGCTGCGCTTACTTCCAATGAAGCAGGCTATATCATTGGTTTCAGATCGGCTGACGAAATCAGAAATCGAATCGCTAAGGCAGGGAAAGAAACAAATCTCCGATTACGCTCAAAAGGAATTGAGAAAAAAAATTAGAGATGCTCTTCGGATTTATGGAAAATAAAAAGATGGTTATATCGGCAGTACATAACTGCGCTGTTCTTTGGTATGTCATAAACTAAATTTTTTAGAAAAATTTGATTTTTTTTCCATTCAGAGAAAAATATATCTGCTGGCGTTCCGGGAATGGGAGTATATGGATATTCTGAATTTTGCGGAGGTCAATTCAGATTGATTTTTTATATCTTAGGGCAAAGTTAGGATATATTTCTGAAGTTGGGAAGTTGTCCATATACTGGTCATAAAAGCCGGGTGGCTGGACTTCCCTTGCTGATTTTTTTAATTTACAAATCAATCTGTTATTTGGAATCAGTATAAGCAGTATTATGGGTGTATCATTTTATGGGTAGTGGGTCAAATCCGTTGATCCGGAATCCGAAATTATCCCGTAGAGACAGGGCATGCCTTGTCTTTACAGTCTGAATTCTGCTTCATCAACAGGTCTGACCCACTACCCATTTTATGTATTGTAATTTATTATATATAGGCAAAAATCAGTATGCTTTTATCAGTATGTGCAGATCTGCTGCCTAAACATGAATTGATAAGGATTCAATATCGTCCGGTGTATAAAATTCTGGTAATTTTTTAAAATTTATGAAATAAATTTTGAACGGAAAAGGTTTTTATATTTTATATGTGGCAGCTTTTTAAGCAACATCATGGGTTCCGCAAATATTTTTTTAATACATCATGGTTGGCAGCAGAACGGTTTATGCGATTAGTTGCGGGATTATTTGTCGGTGTTTATGTTGCTCGTTATTTGGGACCTGACCAATTTGGCATCCTGACTTATGCATTAACAATTACAGAAATATTTAGCATAGCGGCAAAGCTTGGAATGGACAGTATCGTAGTACGCGATTTAATCAAACAACCAGAGCAACGATACACATTATTAGGTACAGCTTTTATCCTTAAGTTTATATCTTCATCAGTTATTATAGTCTGCGTTGCTTTTTTCTTTTTTTTCATTGATAGTAAATTAGTGACTAACATCTATGTTTTTATAATAACAATGGGGTTAATTTTTCAGACTTTTGAAATAGTTGACTGTTATTTCCAGTCAATTGTGCAAACGAAATATATTGCAACCTGTAAAATAGTCCAATTGATTGTTTCATCATTAATAAAAATTATTCTTATATTTGCTAAAGCAGACTTGATCTGGTTTGTTATATCTGTTTTAGTAGATCATGCTACACTTGCAGGATCGTATTTTTATGTTTCGTCAAAAAAAGGGTTGTTTTGGCTAAAATATAAACTGTGTTTGGAAAACAATAAATATCAAAATGAGACAATATTAAATGGTTTTTCCATATCGAAATCTAAATCATTAATTTCAGATTCATGGCCGTTACTTATATATTCATTGGCAGTAATGTTGAATATGAAGAGTGATATATTCTTTATAAGATGGATGCTTGGATATGAGTATGCAGGAGTCTATTCTGCAGCTACACGGTTATCCAGTGTATTATATATTATTCCTGTTGTTATTGGATCAGGTGTTTTTCCTTATCTTGCAAAAAATCATAGTAAAGACAGGTTTAATGAACGTACCAAGCAATTGTTGGGTATGTTAACGATAATTGCTACTATATTAGCTATCGGAGCTATTTTCACAGGAGAGACTGTATTGCAAATTTTGTATGGTGCAGCTTATTCCAAAGCAGGAGATGTTTTTGTAATTCATGTATTCGGAGCGATATTTGTATTTCATGTATCTATTCGGACCCATCTGCTTACCATTGAAAATAAGCAAAAACTTTCTTTATATCTGCTAATTGGAACATTAATATCAAATATTTTATTGAATATTATTTTAATACCTCTTTATGGTATTAGCGGAGCAGCGTGGGCATCTCTATTATCATGGGCTGCAAATGTATTATTTTTTCCTCTATTTTCAAAATATTCATCCAGATATATTATTGTATTTTTTAGTTCTCCTGTTTTTTTTATTAAACGAGGATTCGGTTATGCTTAAAAAATCAAAATTTTCAGTTGTTGATGATATCGGTTCCGTGTATATTGGGGAAAATCGTGTCTTCAGAGTAATTAATCCATGTGCAGAAAAATCTGTAAAAAAATTGATATGCTCTGGTCTCATCGAAGAACTCGCCCGCCAGAATCTTTTTCCAAAAACATGGCTGTCAGATGAAAAAATTGATGGTAATCGTTTAGTTCTTGAGCATGAAAAAGCGGGTGTAATAACATATCCATTCGAATGGTCTCCTGAAATGATGAGACGCGCTGCATTATGTGTCCTTAAAATAATAAAAATATCGAATGAGTATGGATATGAACTGAAAGATGCTCACCCTTACAACATACTTTTTTGTGGGTGTAATCCTATGTGGGTTGATTTCGGAAGCATAATACCTAAAAAATATGAAAATAATCCTGTAGCATTGGAACAGTTTTTTTCTTCGATATATTTACCCTTAAAATTATACGAAGCAGGCTTACATTCGGTGTATAAAAAAATGTGGAGAGTAAAAGGAGCAGGAATACCAATAGAGGAATACCTGCTTTTTAAATATTCAGTGTTACGAATTCTTGGTATAAATAAATTACAGTTTATTGTTCATGCTTGGTTTTTTCTAAAAAGATATCTTGGTTACCGTTCAACAAATAATCTTCAATTAAGCAAAAAGAAAAAAATATTCCTAAAATTATGGACTTTTTTAAATCTGGATATTTTTTTTTCTAATCAGAAATATGTAGTTGAAAAAATTATATGGAAAGTAAAAAAATTACAACTTACAGCAAAAACTGCATGGAGTGAATACCATAAACATAGTGGGCTGGTACTCAATGATGGTCAAGTAATTCTGTCAGAACGTTTTAACAAAATTTTGCAAATAATTGATAAATTACAGCCAAGTACTGTTACTGAGTTAGCTGCCAATCAAGGGGTGTTATCAAATGAGATAGCTAAAAGGAAATATGTTAAAAATGTCATTTGTACTGATTATGATGAAGCATCTATTGACAGGTTCATGATTCATTTTGGCAGTAACAATAAGAAAATTATACCTGCTGTTATTGATTTTATGCGATGTTTTCATAATGATATATGTGAACCGCCTCAGAATCGTTTAAAATCAGAATTAGTCATTGCGTTAGCAGTAACTCATCACTTAATTCTTACTCAAAAATATGAATTGAATTTTATATTTGAACGCATATTTTCATTTGGCGAAAAATATGTCATTACAGAATTTATGCCGTTAGGTCTGTGGAATGGAAAATTTTCTCCGGAGATTCCAATTTGGTATACACAAGAATGGTTTGAAGGAAATCTTAAAAATCAATGTAAAATTATAGAAAGTACACAGTATGAAAAAAATAGGATATTATATGTCTGTAGAAAGTTAGGTGTTAAATCTGTAATGTAACATACCCTTTGAGAAAATCGGATGCTCCCGACTTCCAGCCCCGCCGGACACGATTCCGGGGCGGATTCCGCTATCGTCAGTCCGGTCGATCAGAACCGGAATCAGATTGTTATTCTGAATATATTCAGATGGTAACTGATTTTCTCAATAGGGGGGTTATATTACAGTGTTAATCATTAATAATCAATGGTTCGGTAATTTTTTTCGATTTGCAGACGATAAAAATTTAACCACCTGAAATCATTACATCTGAATATTTTGTCCGGAGTTCATAACTTTCTGAAATTATGCAGACCAAAATTTTTTACCGAACTGTTGTAATAGTGCCAATGAAGGGTCAATGTCATTGACTTAAGAAAATAACGGAGTGCCAAACTGAAAGTTTGGCAGTATTTTTCTGAATTATATCAGTATCCCAAACTTTCAGTTTGGGACTCCGGGCAGAGCATTTCGGCCTTAAGTCAATGACATTGAATGAAGGGTTAAATCCGGTGCTGTAAAATCAGATGCTTATAAAATCAGTTCCGGAAGTCTGATTTTATAATACCCTGTTTTTATTTCATCCGAAGTTTCTGACTCTTCATTAGCATTAATAAATTTCTCATTTGCACATAACTGAAATTCTATAGATATTCAATTAAATTCTTAAATACGACTTTATATGTTGTCAGCTTTGACTTACTGAAATTACAAGTTCCAAATTTCCAAAACTGTATCAATGTGCCGTTTTTGACTAAATTATAAGGAGGCAAAATGGAAAATAAGGAGTTCTATAATGCAAAATATATCTATAAAAATGAAATTTCAAGATCCTATGTTGATCAGAGAAAAGATGAGATAGTCTGGGAAATAGAAGAAAATATTATTAAAAAAATAATATCCGGGATTCCAGAAGGAAATAGTGTAATGGATGTGCCTTTTGGGACAGGCAGATTTGGGAAGATATATGCTAATGCTGGTTTAATAACGTATGGAGTTGATATATCTAAAGAAATGCTTGATGAAAGTATTTCTTTGCTTGGAAAAAATTTAACAAATATAAACATAATTTGTGGGGATGCGGAAAGATTATGTTTCCATGATAATTCGATTGATTACATATTTTGTATTCGTCTGTTTCACCTTATTCCAACAAAAATTGCTGAAAAAATTTTAGATGAATTTTTTCGAATTGCCAGAAAAAAAGTTATTATTCAGGTGTTTAATGTCAAAGATATGCAACTAAAAGGAATGATTTATAGAATGATTTCATTTTTTTTACATAAACCTTTTAGCATATTCAGTTTTATCAAACGCCTGGGAAGAAGATTTTTAAGGTTAAAATCGAAAAAAGAGGCTAATAAATTTGATGGCATTCAATGTTTTTCTCACAATAATTCACAATTACATGATATTTTTAATAAATCTGGCTTTAAAATATCTGAAATTATAACTATCGATGAGTTGTATTCAAGGTTAGATTGGATTTTTTATCCCTCAAAACTTTATATATTATCCAAAAATGACAGATGAAAAACTTATTGAAAACACAAATTTCAAAACTATTACCTTGTTTAACAAAAGAAATAGTTATAAATAACTGTGTCCATTTTGGTGGTTTCAGATATGGTCATGATGATTATAATCCTTATGAAACTTACTTACTAAAATTAGTTAAAGGATATCCGATTTCTTATATAAGAAATGAATTCATTGAATTTTTGAAATGTTATCGGCCAAAAAATATTGGAGAAGCATTAGGAATTAAATTATCGAAAGATTATCCTTTGTGGATTTTTCCGTGGAAGCGATTTAGAAAAAGTAATTTTTATTCCCAAAAAGGTTGGTATCAAGAAATAAATTTGATACCTGATATTATTACGCATTATTCTTATAAAGGGATACCTTTCCATCGTATAGAAGAAGAATTTTTATGGCTTGAGAGATCTCTACAGTCTATAAATAAATGTGGTTATCTTCCTGAAAAATATGGTTATATCGAAGCTATTGAATTGTTGAAAAATGATAACAGCAGTGCATATATCCTCACAGATGGAAATCATCGGGTTAGTGCTTTATCTGCACTTGGAATCCAAGAAAAAATTTTGATAAAAATAAAAATTAATAATATTATAAAAGAATGTGATAATAATAGATGGTTTGGTGTTAAAAAAAGGTATTATAAAAACGAAGATGCATTATTGATTTTTAATTCTTATTTTTTAGGTAATAAAAATTATGTTACCAGTTCTATACCTGCTAGAATTATCCATATTTAAATAAATTTATTCAAATAAATTACTAATTTTTATCCTCTTCATCTTTGTTTTAAGTTTGAATTCTATTTCATAAACAGAGTTGACTCCTTATCAAAAATGAAAATAATATTAAGACAATTCCTGACAGACTGGTTTCCCCCGAAACTGAGGCTTCTGTTAAACCGAAACAGAAATGTAATATGGTCGGGCAATTATGCATCATGGTCTGAAGCTCAAAGAGACTCTGCCGGATATGACAGCAGGATAATACTGGATAAAGTCAGGACAGCATTAATCAAAGTCAGAAATGGTGAAGCTGTATATGAAAGAGACTCTGTACTCTTTAACAAAATTGAATACGCATGGCCCCTGCTGGCAGGCATATTATGGGTTGCCGGCAAAAATCACAATTCACTCAATGTAATGGATTTCGGCGGTTCTCTGGGAAGCAGCTATTTTCAAAACAAAAATTTTCTTTCCCATCTCACAGAACTTCGCTGGTGCATTGTGGAGCAGAAAGAATTTGCAGAATGCGGCAAAAAATATTTTGAAGAGGACTGTCTGCATTTCTACGAATCTGCTGAGGAGTGTTTCAGAAACGAAAATATCAATGTGGCATTGCTTTCCAGCGTACTGCCCTATGTGGAAAAACCTTATGAACTTTTTGAAAAAATATGGATTTCAGGTGTAAAGCATGTCATTATTGACAGAACTCCTTTTTTACTTTCGGGAAACAGAGACAGACTGACAGTGCAGAAAGTCCCTCCGGCCATTTATGATGCCAGTTATCCGGCATGGTTTTTCAATAAAAAAAATTTTCTTGATTTTATTGACACGCGGTATAAAATCATAGCTGAATCTGACTGTCCGGATCAGGCCAATATCCATTGTGAATTCAAAGGATTTATTCTTGAAAGACGTTAACCTGAAAGCCATATACAGAAAACAGATGTTTTTTCCCGGAATAACGGGGTTGTTCATAAATCCCTTTTATTTCGCGCGCAAAAATCTTGCCTTTCATCTGAAATATCTGGGCAGTCATATCACAGGCAGAACACTGGATATCGGATGCGGCATCAAACCGTACAGAGATTTATTTCATTCTTCCGAATACATCGGACTGGAACCGGATACGCCGCAAAACAGAAAAAACAAACACGCAGATTATTATTATGACGGTCATACATTTCCATTCAAGGATGGAGAATTTGATTCGGCAGTATGCAGTCAGGTATTTGAACATGTGTTTCATCCGGATGAATTTCTTGCCGAGATTTTCAGAATTTTAAAACCCGAGGGTCGTCTGCTTCTTACCACACCCTTTATATGGGATGAACATGAACAGCCTTTTGATTTTGCAAGATATTCATCCTACGGACTCAAACATGTGCTTAAAAGGCATGGCTTTGAAATCATTGCATTCAGAAAAAGCACTGATGATATCACATTAATTTTTCAGTTGATTGCAGCATTTCTGCATAAAAAGATTCTGCAAAACAGGGGAATTGTCAATATCCTTATGACACTGCTGTTTATCTCACCGGTAAACATCCTTGGCGAACTGTTTGGCATGATTTCACCGAAAAATGAGGATATGTATCTGGACAATATTGTGCTGGCTGCAAAAAGAGAAGTGCCATGAAAAAAGAAAATTTTTTTGAAAACAAAAAGATACTGATTACAGGCGGAGCAGGATTTATCGGCTCAAATCTGGCTCACATACTGACAAGTTTGAATGCCCATGTCACCATTGTTGACAGTCTGATACCGGAGTATGGAGGAAATCTCTTCAATATCAAAGGCATTGAGAAACAGACAGCCCTGAATATCTCAGATGTGCGGGATGCGTACAGTATGCGCTATCTTGTTCAGGGACATGAACTTCTTTTCAACCTTGCCGGTCAGACCAGCCATATGGATTCCATGCAGGACCCTTTCACTGATTTGGAAATCAACAGCCGATCTCAGCTTTCAATCCTTGAGGCATGCCGGAAATACAACCCGGACATAAAAATTATTTTTGCCAGCACCCGTCAGATATACGGAACTCCCCAATATCTGCCTGTGGATGAAAAACATCCGCTCCAGCCTGTGGATGTCAACGGCATCAACAAACTGTCCGGTGAATGGTATCATCTGCTTTACAACAATGTTTATGGCATCCGTTCCTGCGTGCTGCGCCTGACAAACACCATCGGCCCCCGGATGCGAATAAAGGATGCCAGACAGACCTTTCTGGGCATCTGGATTCGGCTGCTTCTGGAAAACAAAGCATTTGAAGTCTGGGGCGGAGAACAGCTCAGAGATTTCACCTATGTGGATGACTGTGTGGAAGCAATGCTCATGGCTGCGGCGGATGAAAATGTCAATGGCCGGGTTTTCAATCTTGGGGGGGACTGCGCTATCAGCCTGAAAAATCTTGCACAGATGCTTGTTGATGTCAACGGATCAGGTCAGTTCATATGTCGTGAGTTTCCGCAGGACAGAAAAAAAATTGACATAGGAGATTATTATTCGGATTACAGCCTGATCCGCAAAACGCTGGGCTGGAAACCCCGTATTCCCCTGAAAGAATCCCTGAAAAGAACCATAGACTTTTACCGTGAAAATCTGGAGCATTATCTATGACAGGCATATCAGATTTCATTCCTCTGGCCAGTCCCCTCGCGGGCTACTTTTCCCAGAAAGAGGAAATTGACCAAAGCATTCAGACAGTGCTTGAAAAAGGCCGGTATATTCTGGGAACAGAAGTGGAAGCATTTGAAAAGGAATTTGCAGAATATATCGGAGTGCCTTTTGGTGTGGGAGTTGCCAGCGGAACAGATGCAATAGAAATTGCACTGCGCTCTCTGGGAATTGGTACAGGCGATCTGGTTTTCACGGTTTCCCATACAGCAGGAGCAACAGTGGCGGCTATCTGCCGTTGCGGTGCGGTACCGGTATTTGTGGACATTGATTCAAACACCTGCACAATGGATCCCAATCACCTGGAACAGATTCTTGTCTCTATAACTGACGGGAAATTCCCCTTATCCGGTATTCCCAAAGCCATTGTTGCGGTTCATCTCTATGGACAGCCTGCGGATATGAATGCAATACTTGACATTGCCCAAAAATTCGGACTGTATGTGGTGGAAGACTGCGCGCAGGCTCATGGAGCGCAAATCAGCGGAAAACGTGTCGGTTCATTTGGGCATATGGGAGCATTCAGTTTTTATCCCACAAAAAATCTTGGTGCAATTGGCGATGGCGGAATGGTGACAACCGAAGATTCCCGTTTGTGGGAAAAACTGAAATCTCTGAGAGAATACGGATGGAAACAGCGGTATATCAGTGAAACGGATTCCGGCATCAATTCAAGACTGGATGAAATTCAGGCTGCTGTTCTGCGGGTAAAACTCAGGATTTTGGAAAAAAACAATCTGCGAAGAATTGAAATTGCTGAAAAATATCATCAGGCACTTGAAAAACAGAATTCCGTGCATATACCGCTCACACAGGGTAAAGGTTTTCGACATGTGTATCATCTGTATGTGATCCAATCGGCTTTCCGGGACAGAATTGCCCGCTTTTTTGAAAAAAACGCAGTTGGAACCGGTATCCATTACCCTGTTCCTGTTCATCTGCAGCCCGCGTTTTGCAATCTGAAATCTGTGACAATGCTGCCCCGGACAGAGAAAGTATGCAATGAAATCCTGAGCATTCCCATATATCCGGAACTTTCTGATGATCAGACAGATCGCATATGCCATCTGCTGGAACAGATTCACAACATTGAGGAATAAATGTATTTTTTCTGCACTTATTTTGACAGTCATTTTCTGACCCGGGGGCTTGCGCTGTATGAATCTCTTGTGCGGCATTGTCCTTGTTTCCGGCTTTTTGTTCTCTGCATGGATGACAAATGTTATGAAATTCTTTCCCGGCTGAATCTGCCGCTGATGGAACCCATCCGGCTTGCAGATTTTGAAAAAGGGGATGAGGCACTGTTGCATGCCAAAAAAAACAGAAGCAGAATCGAATACTATTTCACCTGCACACCGTCCCTGCCCCTGTATGTTCTGAATCATTATCCGGAGATTGAAATCATTACCTATCTGGATGCGGATCTTTTCTTTTTTTCCGATCCCGCTCCTTTGTATCAGGAATTTTCCGGACATTCCATTGCCATCATTCCCCACCGTTTTTCTCCCGCTTTCCGGCATTTAGAAATGCACGGAAGATACAATGTAGCTTATCTTTCTTTCAGAAAAGACTGCAACGGCTTATCCTGTCTCAGATGGTGGCGTGAAAAATGTATTGAATGGTGTTATGACCGTCCTGAAAAGGGACGGTTTGCGGATCAGAAATATCTGGATGAATGGCCTGTACGTTTTCAGGGTGTCATGGAATTCCGGCATAAGGGAGCAAATCTGGCTCCGTGGAATATTGCAAATTACAATCTTCATTATACGCAGAAAAAAATACAGATTGACAATGATCCTTTGATTTTTTACCATTTTCATGGCTTCAGACAGATAGCTGACTGGCTCTGGGACCCGAATCTGGCGGACTATAAAGCCAGAGTTCCCAGACATATTCTTCAGAATATTTATCTGCCTTATATCAAATCTCTTTTGCACGCGGAAAAACGCTGTCTTGCCCTTTACAATGAAAAAATGTCTGTGAAAAGTGTCAGATACCAACTGAAAGATATGTCCGGAACCGCCCAGATAAAAAATATTTTTCACAAAATTGCCAATTTTTTCCGAATTGTTCTGAGCGGCAATTTTATTCAGATCCGATAGTTACTGATGGAGAATTCATTCCGATCATCTTTTTCTGCTTCTGTGAAAAAACATGAATAAAGTTCCTTATATTTCCATCGTAACAGCATCATATAACGCTGAAAAATATCTTCAAACATGTATTGACAGTGTAGCTCAGCAGACTTTTCCTTACAGGGAACATCTCATTGACGATGGGTCTTCTCAGGATGGAACTCTTGAAATCATAAAAAACAATGCAGACAGGCTTTCCTGGTGGGTATCAGAACAGGATACAGGAATTTATCAGGCATGGAACAAAGCTTTGCGCCATGCCAAAGGTGAATGGATTTTGTTTCTGGGAGCAGACGACCGGCTTGCCAATCCCTATGTGCTGGAAAAGATTGTTCCCCATCTGAAAAATGCCTGCCCGGACTATCGGCTTGTATATGGAAAACTGAATCTGATAAATGCTTCAGGCAGAATTCTGAAAACTGTCGGTGAGCCGTGGAAGGAATATAAAGGAAAATATGAACATGGTCGGATAAAACTGCCTGCACATCCGGAAACATTTCATCACAGATCACTTTTTGAGCAGAAAAATTTTGATGAATCTTTCCGTATAGCAGGAGATTCAGAATTTCTGATTCGGGAATTAAAAAAACGCCCGGCCTTATTTGTTCCGGAACTTATCACAACCATGACTTTTGGCGGAACCAGCGGATCTCCCAAAAACACCCTGCTCAGATGGAAAGAATGCCACTCAATCATGAAAAAGCACAAACTCAAAATTCCTCTGCCTGTCCTGATCTGGCAAAGGATAAAAAATCTGTCTGAATTTGCAATCTTTTCAATTTTCAGACAAAAAACTGCATACAAGCTGTTTGATATGATACGGCAACTGTCTGGAAAAGAAAAATACTGGACATAAAGAACATTAAATATCCTTAACAGGATAGCAGGAAATGAACTTGATCAATTTTTGTTTGCCTTCCTCATCATCGGTAAAGAGCGAATCTTTCTCCAAAACAGATTTGACATCGCCAACTTCCCTGGACAATATTTTGCATCCGCATGCAGATGCCTCAAAAACAGTCAGGGAAAAAGTTTCATAATAGGATGGCATGACAAACAAATCTGAAATATTATAATACCTGTTCATTTCCGCATGTTCCACTTTTCCAATATATTTGACAAATGGACAGACAGCAATTTTATCTTTCATAGGGCCGTCTCCGATAACGATTAATCTTGCATTGACTGTTTTTATATCGGCCAGCGTATTTATAATCAGATTTATTCCTTTTAACGGTTCCAATCTGCCGACAAAGAGAATATTTATTTTATTGTCATTCAATCCCATTTCTTTTTTCAATTGAATTCTTTCCTTTTCTGATACTCTGAAGAACCTGTTTTTATCCACCTGATTTGGATGATACTGAAATTTATATCTGTATTCAGGGTAAAAATATTCCGCATCCATCATAATCCTTTTGCCGACAAAATGAACACTTGAGGAATATCTGATTGTCCTTAAATCAAAATATGAATACAGATAATGAAAAAAATATGCTGGTGCAAACATTATATTTTTTGGATAATGTCTGATGATTGATTTGTGAAGAAGATGAACCTTTCTGATTGTTTCTACGCCATAAGGCTTGGCAAAAATCGGGAAATGGAGATAGATTCTGTCAATCTTTTCCCTTTTGATAATCTTTTTTATTTTCTGATTGCATTTAAAAGCAAAATAAGGCTCTTTGGTGACAAAAAATTTTCCTTTGGTTGGTATAATTTCGAATTCTACCTTGCTGCTGCAACCTTCCAGTTTTTTGGGGCCTATCACGATGATCTTATCAATTGATCTGTCCAAATCAAATTGATTTAATTCATTTTTTATCTGAATTCCTGCTCCATAATCCAAATCTCTTGTGCAAACAATGATACTGCTGCTCATTATATTTATTTTTGAAGTATCCATTCCCATGTCAGCACAATCCCTTTTTCCAATGATGTTTCCGCTTCCCATCCCTGTTTTTCCCTGATTTTTGTGCAATCCAGAACCACTTTGCGCACATCCACCTGTCTTGCAGCCTGATATTTCACACTGAGATTTTTGCCGCAAACCTTTTCTGCTGTTTTTATGACAGTGTTCAGGCTGTGACCTTTGCCTGCCCCGGCATTGTAAATATCCGTGTGTGCAGGTGAGTTTATCAATAAATCAATGATGTTCACCATATCCTGAATGTAAAGGAAATCCCGCACACTTTCCCCGTCTCCCCATATTTCCATTTGCGTTCCCCTGTGCAGGTGTTCCAGCACAGTACGGATGAAACCGAAACCCTGCCGCAGAGACTGCCCCGGCCCGTATAAATTGGAAGGACGGAGAATGGTGACATGTTTTCCGCATTCATAGGCAAATGCCTGCACAAAAGCCTCAATGGCAATTTTCCCTGCGCCGTGATAGGAAAGGGGTGAAAGAATCTGCTTTTCATTCACCGGAACTGTTTCAGGATTTCCGTAAAGGGTTCCACCGGATGAAACAAAGATCATTCTCTGATTTCCGCAGGTTCGGAATATATCCAGAAATCTCAGTGTGGGAAGAATATTTCTGTCCGTTTCCATCAGCGGTTTTCCTGCGGAACTGCCGGGGGTTGTGCCGGAAGCCAGATGAATCACAGTTTCACATTCCGGAAGAATTTTTTCAACAAGGGCTTTGTCATCCATGCTTCCCTGATGAAATATCAGATTTTCCTGAAATACTCCCGAAAAACTGCGGCTGACAATATGAACCGTCCATCCCTTTCTTAGCAAATGTTCGGAAAGGGCAGTTCCCATAAACCCGCTTCCGCCAAGAAGCAGAATTGCTTTATTTTTCATATGATTTTCTTTCTGTGAGATCAGCATATGCGCTTTCATAACGCCGGGCGCAGTCTTCCCAGGTTCCGATATGCTCTTTTATCCATTGCTTTGCAGCATTTCCCATGGAGATATTGTTTTCCGCTATGCTCATAAAATCAAGAGCCTGCCTGAAATCTTCCGGAGATTTCACTATCCATCCTGTTTTTCCGTGCATAATTACATCCTGATGTGCGGGAAGATCAGAGGCTATCACAGGAATGCCTGCTGCCATAGCCTCCAGCATCACCTGGGGCCTTCCCTCATCATGTCTGCTCAGGGTAATCAGACCTGCTGCGGTGGGAAACCATTTTTCCAGCAGTTCTGACGGATTTGTGGCTCCCCCGTAAGACACCCATCCGGGAATGGACAGATTCTCCTGATTCGGGCCGAGAAGATGCAGTATGTTTTTTTCATCAGACAGATTTTTTCCCCATTCAAACAAAGGGCCGATTTTGTTTGCCGTCACACGGGAAACTGTAAGCCAGTGATTTGCAATTCCGACAGGAAAATTTCTGGAAATTTCAAACCATCTGTTTTGAACGCCAAAAGGAATGGGACGGATTTCAGCAATATCAGCAAAATGTTTTTCAAGGGAAATGCGCATCCATTGGGCATTTGGGGCAATGATACTTTTTCTCTGTTTCAACACCATCCGCAGCAAGGGTATCATTCCCGGAAGTTCCAGCAGTTTGTAATCCGTACCCAGCACAGTGATAACAGCAGGTGTTTTAATTCCCCATAGCGGAATGGCATTCTGCAGCCAGTTGATGTGCATCACATCCGCGTTCGATTCCCTTTGATAAACAGCCCGGAGATTCTTCAGCAGGTTCAGAATCCATGATATTCCCCTGAATTTTTGGCTCCGGAGAATATGCGCTATACCGCCTGCCGCTGCAAGTTTTTCCAGATAAAGGGATTCTTCCGGCAAAGCGGCACTGATAACATTGGACGAAAGATTTCCCGGTGGAAACCAGGTCTTGAGAGAAATATTTTTGCACCGGGATAAGGCCTCGGTCATATCCGCAATAAACCGCGCCCGCCAGTCCTGATCATTGCGTGGGTAAGAGGTGCTTATCAGGAGAACAGTGATATTTTTATTTCTGAAAGAATTCATCCGGGCTTATTTTCCTCAATTATCCGATTATGTTAAAAAATCCTATGCAATCCGCTTCGGAAATCCCGGAACCAGACGGGATTTGCCGATTTTCCCCTTTGGAGTGTGAAATGTCATGGCCCCGTTTTCATCGCAAATCCACACTTCCTCTGCACCGTGTGAGAAATAAAGTTTTTTCTTCATTTTCATTTCAGCCCCGGTATTGGCAGGGGAAAGAATCTCCACACAGATTTCAGGGGCAATCGGGCTGTCATATTCATTTTTCACTTCTTCCCATCGTTCAGATCCGAACCATGCGACATCTGCAACCTTTGTGCCTTTGGCTGTGCGTACGGCGCATTGAGTCACGATTCTGCCATATGACAGAAATTCTGCCATTTTTTTCACAATTTCAGACTGATATGCGCCATGCGCCAAACGTGCAGGGGACATGAGGATCTGACCTCTTTCACTGAGTTCAATTTTATACGGCAAATCCTTAAAATTCGGATTTTCACAAATCTGCTGCCAGTTCATATTACCACCTTTTGTGCCATATGCCGGTATAAAATCAGGCAGACTGCCTGAGAGCTTCTCTGAACGATTCCAGAGATCCGGCAAGAATGCTCTGCCTGTGAAGGGATTTCAGCAGGGAAAGATCATGTATTTTTACCATTTTCCCTTCAAATCCCCCTGAAACGGAAGCGAATCTGATTTCAGGAAGATCGCATTTACAAAGTCATTTCCTCCAGCGCTGCCATGCGTTTTTCAAATACCGCGCTTTCCTTATCCAGTTTTTCGGTTTCCTGTTCCAGTACGGCAAAGTCTTTTTCAATGGATTCCCCACAGGTATGGATGGCCTGGCCGATTTTGGCGATTTTCAGGCCGTCCCCCTTTTGGCTGGCCTCCTGCATTTCACTTTGATACTGTGCCAGTTTTTTTTCATTGCGGTCTATGCGGTTTTCAATTTCGGCAATGCGGTTTTCCAGGGGTTTGAGTTTTTTGGAGCGTTCGGTGATGATTTCCGAGCGCATACGGCGGAGTTCTTTTTTGTTTATTTTGGGCGAATCTTCTTCGGAAGACAGTATTTCCTCCTCTGTTTTTGTGTCCGGCCCGTCTTCCCATCCGCCTTTTTCCAGGAAGTGCTGATAGGTGCCTTCAAAAACGTCAATGCCCTCATCCCGGAAGACAATCAGGCGACGGGCCAGGGCATGGAGGAACATTTCATTATGGGTGACCATAATCACCACACCTTCAAAGTCATCTATGGCCTCCAGCAGGGCATCGCAGGATTCCATATCCAGATGGTTGGTGGGTTCGTCCAGCAGCAGGAGATTGAGCGGTGTTGCCAGCAGTTTGCCCAGCATGACCCGGCTTTTTTCCCCGCCGGACAGCACACTGATTTTTTTCAGGGCCGCATCGCCTTCAAACATCATGGCCCCGGCAATATTCCGGGCTTTCTGCTGATCCACCCCTTCATCGGAATAAAGGATTTCTTCTGCCACGGTGCGGCTTTCCACCAGGGTGCGGATATTGGTCTGCTCATATACACCGCTTCGGATATTGGGGTTAAAAATGATTTTGCCGCTGCCGGCTTTCAGGGAGCCGGCCAGCAGGCGCAGGAGGGTGGTTTTTCCTTTGCCGTTTTTGCCGACAATGCAGATCCGTTCCCCCTGTCCCACACTGAAAGACAAATCCCGGATCAGGGGGGGACTGTTTTCATTATAGGAAAAGCAGAGATTTTCCACAGTCATGACATGCTTTCCCTTAAAAGCTTTGGTACGGAAAGAAAAATCCAGGTTTTTCAGCCCTTCCAGTTTTTCTTTTTTTTCCATTTTCTCCAGAGTTTTGATGCGGGACTGCACCATATTGGCCAGACGGGCCTTGGCCCGGAAACGGCTGATGAACAGCTCGACCTCTTTGCGTTTGCGATCATCATTGATTCGGGTTTTTTCGTATATTTCCTCATCCTGGGCAATCTGCGCGTAGAGCTTAGCCGTATCCCCTTCGATTTTCCGCATTTTTTTCCGGTGAATGGCCACGGTATGGGTGACAACCCTGTCCATAAAACCGCGGTCATGGGTAATGAGCATGACTTCACGGGGCCATGTGTTCAGGAACTGCTGTATCCAGCGGATGGAGGTAATGTCCAGATAATTGGTGGGTTCGTCCAGCAGCAGGAGATCCGGTTCGGAAACCAGTATTTTTGCCAGGTTGAGACGTACCTGATAGCCGCCGGAAAATTCCAAAGGATTCCGCTCCATATCCGCAGGACCGAACCCCAGACCTGCCAGAATTTTTTCCACTTTCCAGTAATGATCCTTTTCCGCTTTCCGCAACCCCCTCATGCCTTCTTTCAGAACGGTATTTTCTGTAAATGCAATGGTCTGCTGCACATAGCCCAGGCGGTAGTTTTTGGGAATGATAACCGCACCGGCATCCGGGGCTTGTTCACCGATGATGATTTTAAACAGGGTGGTTTTGCCGTGACCGTTTCTGCCCACCAGCCCCACCCTCTCCCGGCGGTTGATGCGGAAGCCGCTTTCTTCAAAAAGAGACTGTCCCCCGAAACTTTTGGATATATTTTCTATGCTGATCATATGTTTTCAGATAGTTCCGTTTTATATGAGAATGTTGAATGCTGAATGCTGAATGCTGAATGCTGAATGCTGAACGCTGAATGCTGAATGCTGAATGCTGAACGCTGAATGCTGAATGCTGAATGCTGAATGTGTAATGTGACATAGTCTTTTAGACAGGAGTGCGAAAATTATTTTTCGCCCGGGCTCCGAAGGAGCGTGGGCGAAAGACCACTCCGTGCAGCTTTGACTCGTTCCCGGGCTCTGCCTCAATGGCATTAAGTTAAGCAGAAAATCCCCCTCCCCCGGTGGGAGGGGTTGGGGGAGGGGAAAGACAGCAGCCTGTAATTATTTCCCCGTTTTCACCCTCCCCTGCCCCTCCCTCAGGGAGGGGAGTCCTGACTCGTTCCCGGGCTCCGCATGGGAACGCATTGGGTGAGGCTCTGCCTCACACACTGCCGGAGACGGAGCCCGGGAACGGGTTGAAACTTTCATGTTTCGTTGTGAGTTACAGTTCATGGCCGTTTATGTGCGTACCTGATTCTTGTGATTTGTGTTTTCCTGTGTTATAGATTGAAAGGAAATAGGGATTGGGGAACAGGATTTTGGGAAATACAGTTCCCCTTCCCTGTTTCCTTTTTCATTCATAGAATGTCGGGCGGGATTTGTAAATAGAAAAATATTCGGATATAATATTATGAAGATTCTGATATGCGGAAAAGGCGGAAGCGGAAAAAGCACTTTGGCCGTGCTGACGGCCGGGGCTTTGGCAAAAAAAGGCTACCGGATACTGCTGGTGGATGCGGATGAATCCAACCTGGGGCTGGCGCGCCTGCTGGGGCTGGCGGATACCGAAAGTATAAGTGATAAACTGGGCGGGAAAAAAGGGGCCAAAAATAAAATGATGACGGCTTTTTCCAACGGAATGCCGGTTTTTATGAATAAAAAATGGCGGTTTGATGATATTCCCCCGGATTTTTATCAGGAAAAGGACAATATCCGCCTGCTGACCATCGGCAAAATTCATCATTTCGGGGAAGGCTGCGCGTGTGCAATGGGCGGAATGTCCAAAACCCTTCTGAGCAATCTGCACATGGAAAAAGATGAAATTGTGATTGTGGATACGGAAGCCGGAATAGAGCATCTGGGGCGGGGCGTGGGTGCGGGAGGGGATCTGATGCTGGTGGTGGTGGACCCTTCCTATGATTCTTTTCTGCTGGCCCGCAAAATTGATGAAATCGGCCGGCGCATTGACAAATCCGTGCGTTTTGTGCTGAATAAAACGGATGCGGAGGTGGAAGAACTGATGTGCGGGCAGGTGGACCGGAAACGGATTATTGCCTGCATTCCGGAAACCCGTTCTGTTTTCCGGGATGCCCTGCTGGGAAAATCGCTGGAAGGCTGCCCACGGGGAATAGAGCATATCTGCGGATTTATTGATCAGTATAAATCGGTTCCGGGAAATGCGGTGCAGTGATACCGGTCCCATGTAATCGTCTGCCGTCGGATTTGCCGTGAACGGAACATTTACCGTGTTTCTGCATGACCGTTTATTCGTAGGGACGGGTATGAGACCCCGGTGACTCAATGCCGCTATAGATATATGGATATATGCAGATGAACTGATACCGAAATGTTAGCGTAACAACCTGAATTTGAGAATTTCAAAACCCATGATGAGTATCCGTTCACCTGCAAAGGACTATAAGTTAAGGCGGAGGAGTCCCGAACGGAAGGTTTGGAACACTGAAATGACTGGGAAAATCCGGCCAGAATTCCGTTCCACTTCATTTTGGCACTCCAAACAAATCCGTAACGTAACGGCATTGCCCCGGTGCCTTCGGAAAAAAATATGGTAACATATCATCATAAAAATATTCTGGACGGGGAAATCCCCGGGGGGGTCTATCTCTGCCAGGTCGGGGAAAATGTTTCCTGCGGAGCCTGCTGCGGTCTGTACAATGTTGCCGATCCTTCCAGAGAAACCCTGGCGGAGATGCTGGCATTGCGTACCCGGGCCTTTGCCGAAGTCCCCCGTACCGTGGAAGGCATTCTCTCTTTTAAAGATGAAACAGAACATCGGGAATGTCAGATCAGACCTTACCCGGAATTTCATCACTGCCCCTATATCGGGCTGATCGGCGACAGTCTTTCCCGTGCGGGCTGCCTGCTGCATCCTTTGGGAAAGGGGAACAGGGGTGTGGATTTCCGGGGACTCAGTTATTACGGCGGTATGGCCTGCCGTACATATTTCTGCCCGGCCTGCAAAGAGCTGCCTCCGCTGTATAAAAAACTGATCCGCGCGCTTGCCGGTGACTGGTACCTTTACGGCCTGATTGTTACGGAAAAGCAGCTTCTGACAGCATTTTTCGGGGAAATGGAAATACGGCTGGGGCGAACCCTTTGTGAGGGGGATTTTGAAAATATTATGGGGAATCCTGCCAAAGTCAGGTGTATGCGTACATTTCTGCAATACCGCATACAGCGGCCCGCCGCCGGTTCGGAACCGCTTTGCAATTATTTTTTTGAAGACGGACTGTATGGCAGAAAAAATACGGATGATACAGGAGCCGGAGGGGAAAAATCCCGCTATTTCCGCATTTTCCGGGAACTGGCATGGGAATTTGAAACGGCGGATGCCCTGCGCGAAGCAGAAAAAAATCTGGATGAAATTCTGGAGTGCCTGACCCGATGAAAAAAATCCCTTTGCAACGCATATTACAGACTGTCACCCTCGGACTGTTCCTCTTTCTTCTCTGGCTGGCGGCCTTTCCCCTGCTCACTCCCTATCCGCCGATTCCCGCGGATATGTTTCTCCGGACCGATCCCCTGATTTTTACGGGAACCTGTCTGGGCAGTCGGGCCTTTATTGCCTCCCTCTGGATTGTCCCCCTGCTTTTTCTCCTCACCATGTGTATCGGCCGTTTTTACTGCAGTACCTTCTGCCCCATGGGGACCAGCATTGATCTGGCAGACCGTATGATTGCTCCCCCGCGGAAAAAAGAAAAAAAAGCATTTCATGCCGGGCCGAAGCATTATAAATATCTTTTCCTGCTGCTGATTCTGGGAGCGGCCCTTTCAGGGCTGTCTTTTGTCTTTCTGGGTTCCCCCCTCTCTCTTGCCACCCGTTTTTACGGTCTGATCATGTATCCCCTGCTGTGCCTGATTGCCAAAAGCGGTCTGGAATTTGTGCGTCCCCTGGCAAATGAACTGAATATCACCTCCCTGGTCTATGCGGATACGGAAGTGCCGCGCTTTGCCCTGCAGTGGGTGACGGCCCTTACAGTGCTGGGAATATTTGCATGTGCCCGTATTTCGCCCCGTTTCTGGTGCCGGAATCTCTGCCCCGCGGCTGCTCTTTTTGCGCTCTTTTCTTTCCGTCCCCTGATCCGGCGGCAGGTATCGGAAGACTGCATTCACTGCGGGAAATGCCAGCGGGAATGCCCCATGAATGCCATCCGTGACAATCCCCTGACAACAGACCACCGGGAATGTATTGCCTGCCAGCACTGTGTGGCCCTATGTCCGGCCGAAGCCATCCGCTTTTCTTCTGCGGCCTCGGTGTATGATGCCCTGGATGCCTTACAGCACATTCCTTCGGATTTTTCCGCAGACCGTCGGCAGGTTTTGGGGGCTGCGGCTTCGGGTATGGGAATGGCCCTGCTTTCCAAAAGCAGCCTGCCTTTCCGGCAAAATGACATTGTTCCCGGAGAAATGCTGCATCCGGCCCTGATCCGTCCGCCCGGTGCTTTGCCGGAAAATGATTTTCTGAGCCGCTGCGTCCGCTGCGGAGAATGCATGAAAGCCTGTCCCACCAATACTCTGCAGCCTGTGGGGCTGACATGCGGTTTGTATGCCTTTTTCAGCCCTTCCGTCAGCCCGCGGCGCGGCCCCTGCGAACCCATGTGCAATGCCTGCGGGCAGGTCTGTCCCACCGGAGCCATTGCCCCCCTGTCTCCCGAGGAAAAAATTCGGGCAAAAATCGGGACCGCCCATATTCTCCGCCATAAATGCCTGGCATGGGAGATGGATCGCAAATGCCTGGTCTGCGATGAAGTCTGCCCCTATAATGCCATATATCTGAAAAACCTGCCCGAAAGCAAAGTGCCGGTTCCTTTTGTAAATGAAAACCGCTGCGCGGGCTGCGGTTTCTGCGAATACCACTGCCCGGTGCAGGCCCGTGCCGCCATTATTGTGGAACCCATGGAAGCCCTGCGCCTGAAAAAGGGTTCCTATATTGAAAAAAGCCGGGATATCGGTCTGGATCTGCGGATTCGGAAAGGGAAGCAGTCTTATCAGGATACAGACAGTAAAGAGACGGGTGATTCCGGACTCCCGCCGGGCTTTACAGAGTAAACATGTAAAGCAGCATACCTGCTGAGAAAAGCACCGGAAGATCTGAAAACCGCAGATACACACGGATTACAGAATCCGGTTTGCCGTGTGAATCTGCGGTTTCATTTCCGGTTTCGGATTTTTTTCTCAAAGGGGATGCTGTATTACAGCGTAAAGAGGAGAAGATATGCTCATCTGTGATGTTCTGGACAAGAATGCAGCAGTCCGTCCCCGTAAAAATGCCATTGTCTGCGGGGGAAGAGCCTATACATTTGCCTGCCTGCGGGAACGGACAGACCGCCTGGCCGCGCTGTTGGATTCCCTGGGAATCCGGCGGGGAGAGCGTGTGGGCATTCTGCTGCCCAACTGTGCGGAATATTATGAAAGTTTTCTGGCCCCCCTGCGCATTGCTGCCCTCAGTGTGCCTTTGCATCCCTGTTCCTCCCTTCCGGATCTGGAAAGTATTTTCAAAGACTGCACCATAACCGCGCTGATAATGGGTGATGAAAATTTTGAAGAAGTCCGGGAGATCATCCGGAAACTTCCCCATGTGAAATGTATGCTGATCAATTACCGCCACGGCCCTCTTTTTGTGCCTGCGCTTCGGGAAAACGGGTTCCGTCCCCTTTTTTCCGGCACAGACAGTCTCCGTGCCGGGAAAAAGTCTTCAGTCCCTGTCCGGAAAAGTGTGGAGGAAGATGAAAACGCCGTATATGTTTACACTTCCGGAACCACAGGGAAAGCAAAAGCCGTGGTACTGACCCACGGCATTATTGCCCGCCGGGGTGCCAACCGGCGGAATCTGGTCATGGGAGAAGAAGACCGCTGCTATACCCTCGGCGGTCTTTACCACAATGGCAAACTCTTTATCGGGCTGGTGTGGAGTCTGTATCTGGGCATGACCTTTTACAGTGATCCGGAATTCCACCCCCTGCGCACACTGGACAGACTGCACTATGATCAAATCACTTTTTTTCATGCCAGTCCCTTTCATTTCGGGATACTGGCCTTCTGGGAAGGGTTCGGAGAAATCCCCCCGCTCCCCCGGCTGCATACCTGCCTGTCTTCGGGAAACCGCCTGGATCCGGAAATCAAAGAAGCGTTTGGGAAACGTTTCGGGCTTTCCATCCGGGAAAATTACGGCATCACCGAGGCCGGAGGATTATGCACAGACGGATTTCCCCATCCGGGGGTAACAGTCCGTATTCAGGACCCGCGGGGAAAAGAAATGGGGAAAAATCAGACAGGAGAAATTGTAGTCAGGGGGGCGGGGATGTCCCGGGGCTATCTGAACCGTCCGGAGCAGACAGCAGAAAAATTCCGGGATGGATATTATTATACCGGAGATGTGGGAATGATGGATGAACAGGGAAAACTGCACATATTTTCCCGGAAAAATAATGTTCTTTCCCCTTCCCCCTGGCAGGAGGCCATTCAAAAAAACCGTTTTGATCTTTTCCGTCCCTGATGTTTGCCGCATCAGCCTTTGTGCATATGCGCAAGCAGATGCCCCAGCTCCGGAAATATCAGTTTTTCACAGGCCAGAGTACATGCTTTCCGGCTGCCGGGCATACAGAAAAGAACTGTGTTTCCGATAATGCCCGCACACGCGCGGGAAAGAATCGCCGCAGGTCCGATTTCCTCATAACTCAGCATTGCAAACAGAGTGCCGAAGGCCGTCAGTTCTTTCTGAAATAAAGGTCTGACCGCTTCAATGGTCAGGTCCGCGGGGCTGATACCGGTGCCGCCGTTTAACAGCAGGGCATGGGGTGCATGTTCCGCTATCGCTTTTTTTACTGTCCGGCCTATTGTTTCCGCATGATCGGGTATTACTGTGTGCAGAATAACATGATGTCCGTTTTTTTCCGCCAGCTCGGCAATGCGGTGCCCGCTCCCGTCCTCTTTTAATGTTCGGGAAGAAGAAAGGGTGATAATTCCGATATGCAGGTCTTTTAATGCGTTTTGGCGATGTTCTCTGATTCCCATAAATCTCTCCTGAAAAGCATGGCACCCGGCCCTCTCCCGCCGGGGGAGAGGGGGAATTACGGAACTTTTCGATCTGCTGAATCTTGTACCTACTGTTTCTGGATAAGCACCTCATCCCTGCCGTCATGTTCGGAAAGAAGGACATTTACGGTTTCCGAACGCCGTGTTTCCACATACTTTCCGGTATAATCGGCCTGGATCGGCAGCTCCCGGTGTCCCCGGTCCACCAGTACGGCCAGCTCAATGCGGGAAGGGCGGCCGAAATCCATAAGGGCATCCATTGCCGCCCGGATGGTGCGGCCCGTGAACAGCACATCATCCACCAGAATAATCTGCATTCCGTCTACCTGAAAAGAAATGTTTGTTGCCTTTACACTGGGATGGTAGCCGATCCGGGTCCAGTCATCCCGGTACAGGGTAATATCCATCTGACCGGTCAGCACTTTTGTTCCTTCGGCTTTTTGAATTTCGGCGCGAATCCGTTCCGCCAGAAATACGCCCCGGGTCTGAATTCCCAGCAGGGCCAGGTTTTCAGTTCCTCTGTGAATTTCAAGGATATTGTGGGTTATCCGGGTCAGGATCCGGTCAATTTCATCTTTTTCAAGAATTTTATGAAATTTCATTTACATCTCTTCCCTTTCTGCGCCGTTTTTTAGGTCATTTCCAAATACGGCAGTGAGTCAAATCCGCTGATTTTTTCTGTAAGGGTGTATTGCACAGGCCCCCCGGGCACCTGCCCTGGCAGACGTATGCGGCAGGTACCTGCGGTAAGAATTTGATACATCAACGGATGTTACCCCCAATATGAATACACCGCTTCCGGAGGTGTCACAGACGTAAAGTCTGCGACCGGGCTGTCAGACACTGCCAGACTTTCCGTTTGGCACTCCTTCGGTACATTTTTTTCAGGAAATCACCTAATGCAACAGCATTGCTGACTCCGGGAGTCTTGTGTCAAAGACACTGATTCTGTAATGCCGGTTCCCGGCAGGCAGGGAACCCGAGCAGCAGGATTTATGAACCGGGGCGGGATGCCGAAAAACGTTTCAGTATAAACGGAAAAAGGGCGGTATAAACCGCCCCGGATTATCATGAGATATATACCTAAATTGAGCGATTCTCAGACCTGAAAATGATTTCCGGCCGGAAATATCAGGGGTTCAGCGGTTCCCGCCTTTTCACCCGTTGGGTGAAAAGCGTAAAACAGGCAAAGTTCCGGTTATCGGACATCCAGCCGGTTTATCTGAAAAAAACCGCTCAATTTAGGATATAAAAACGTACTTCAGGATTTTATTTGCCTTCGTTGAGTTTTTCCTGAAGATTTTCCCGCAGAATTTCACCGAAAGAAGAGGTGGCCGGCCCCATTTTGTTGATATAATCGCTGAGAATGGCCTGATCATCTTCCATATCCAGACGTTTGATGGAGAGTCCGATTCTGCGCTCCTCACTGTGGATATTCATCACTTTGGCTGTAATCATATCACCGACATTGAATTTTTCCGAAGGTGTCTTGATTTTTTCTTTGCTGATTTCAGAAACATGCACCAGCCCCTCAATGCCTTCCTCCAGCTCAACAAAAACGCCGAAGTCGGTAATATTGGTCACGGTTCCGGTAATCTCTTTGCCGACTTCATAGCGTTCGGCAACCGTTTCCCAGGGATCGGACTGCAGCTGCTTGATGCCCAGTGAAAATCTTTCGTTTTCTTTTTCAATATCCAGAACCACGGCCTGAACAATATCCCCTTTTTTGTAAATATCGCCGGGATGTTTGATCCGTTTGGTCCAGGAAATATCCGAAATATGCACCAGTCCGTCAATACCTTCATCAATACCGATAAAAAGACCGAAATCTGTAATATTTTTAATCCGGCCCTCGATTGTGGTTCCGACCGGATATTTTTCACTGATAACATCCCAGGGATTCGGGGAAACCTGTTTCATGCCCAGAGAAATACGGCGGCTTTCGGGTTTGATATCCAACACAACGGCATCCACTTCCTCCCCCACGGAAACCACTTTGGAGGGATGGCGGATTTTCCGGGTCCAGGACATTTCGGAAACATGAATCAGCCCCTCAATGCCTTCCTCCAGCTCGACAAACGCGCCGTAATCGGTCAGACTGACCACCCTGCCGGTAATCCGGGAGCCGACCGGATATTTTTCTTCCGCTTTTGTCCAGGGATCTTCGGTCAGCTGTTTCATACCCAGCGAAACTCTTTCTTTTTCCA
The DNA here is from genome assembly GCA_011390755.1 of Desulfobacteraceae bacterium. Taxonomy (GTDB): domain Bacteria; phylum Desulfobacterota; class Desulfobacteria; order Desulfobacterales; family Desulfococcaceae; genus JAABRU01. The sequence continues at coordinate 29,410 of JAABRU010000055.1, forward strand.
GATCCAGGCTGAGAATCCGGACCTTTATTTCATCGCCCACAGAAAAAAGTTCGGAAGGATGTTTGACGCGTCCCCAGGAGATGTCGGTAATATGCAGCAGACCGTCCACACCGCCCAGATCAACAAAAACGCCGTATTCTGTGATGTTTTTGACAGTACCGGCAACAATTTTGCCTTCTTCGATGGTTTCCAGAGTTTTGATTCTTGCGGCTTCTCTTTCCTCCTCCAGAATGGCACGCCGCGACAGAACAATATTGCTGCGCTTGCGGTTATACTTCAGAATTTTGAAGGAATAACTCTGCCCCACCATTTCATCCAGATTACGGATGGGACGCAGATCCGCCTGGGAACCGGGGAGGAAGGCCGTGACACCGATATCCACGGAAAAGCCGCCTTTGACACGGCTGGTGACAACGCCTTCCACCACCCCTTCTTCATCATAGGCCCTTTTGATTTCATCCCAGACTTTGATTTTGGCAGCTTTTTCTTTGGAAAGGACGACAACTTCCTCTTCTTCGTCCCACCATTCCACCATCACCTCGACTTTGTCATCAATTTCCGCCCGGATATTTCCGCCTTCATCCATGAATTCACTGATGCGGATCTGGCCTTCGGATTTATAACCGATATCCACCAGTACATAATCTTTATCAACGGAGATGATTTTGCCGGTGACAACCTCGCCTTCCGCAAATCTTTTAAAACTTTCTTCATACATGTCCATGAGATTTTCCATGGACTCTTCCCCGTCTTCCATATCGTCATCAGGCATATCATCCGCCTGCAGATCATCGGGACTTTCGCTCTGCATGTCTTCTGTTATAACATCACTTTCTGCTATAACATCGCTTTCTGCAATATCACTTTCCGCAATACCGCTTTCCGCAATACCGCTTTCCGCAATATCACTTTCCGCAATATCACTTTCTGCAATACCGTTTTCCGCAATACCGCTTTCTGCTGTTTCGGCAGCATCTGCTGATTCTTTTTCGTCAGTTTTGACAATTTCTTCCATGTAAAAAATATACCCCCTTGGCCTTTTTTTATAATATTACCCGAATAATGGGGTAATATAAACTTTAAAATTATATACAAGTCTTTCACAGATTACAAGATTTATTTAAAGAAATGATGCTTCCGCTTTGCACAAATCCTTTATAGCCTCTGTCCGTGTCTGTTTTATCATCCTGATAATAAAAAATATTTTTAAATTCAGCCAGGTCTGTCCCGGCAAAAAACTGTCATTGTATTTTTTCTGATAAAGAAAAAAATGATATTTTTCTGACATTCCCGACTTGTTTTTTATCGCCTCATCATTTATCATGGACAGCATAGGCCAAAAAAGCGAAGTTATCATTCTTTTTTTTCAGACTTTTTTCAGATATTCCTTATCTGTCTGCTATCGGATTTCAGATAATTCATTTTGGGAAGGTATCCGTCTTCGCATGTCGCAGCCGCAGCGCGGAAACAATACGAAAAAATCATTTCATACACTTCCCCTCCCGCCAAAGAATTATCCGGAAAACGTTAGATTTTGGAGGAAATATGCGAAATTTTTTTTCTTTTTCCAACCTTCCCCTCCGGTTCAGATTTCTGGCGGTATATTCTTTTCTGTTCATTGCTGCCATGAGTTTTGCATCCTTTTCCATATGGCATTATACCAGCCGCACGGTGAGCCTCACGGTGAAAAGTGAACTGGAAAATGTCACCGGAACAATCCGGAATATGGTGCAGGCAGCGGCAGATGCCGCCATTCGGAATCACCTTCGTTCTGTTTCCGAATTCAGCCGGGAAATCGCGGCACGTTATTATGAGGATGTTCTGGAAAATACCGTATCCGAAGAAAAGGCCAAAACACATGTCAAAGAAATACTGATGCGTCAGGTGATTGGGAAAACAGGTTATATTTATGCCATCAGCAGCCAGGGCATGGTAAAGATTCATCCGGAAAAAACCCTGATGCATACGGATATTTCCGGGCAGGCATTTATCCGGGAACAAATGCGGATGAAAGAGGGATATACCGAATATGAATGGAAAAATCCGGGAGACAAAAAGAAAAGGGCCAAAGCCGCCTATATCTCTTATTTTGCCCCATGGGACTGGATTATCGGTGCATCTTCCTACCGCGAAGAATTTATGGATATGGTCCGCCCGGAAGAATTCAGTGAAAAAGTACTGTCAATCCGCATCGGAAAAAGCGGATATCCCTATATCATGGACAGTCGGGGAAATCTTCTGATTCACCCCTATCTGCAGGGACAGAATGTTTTTGAAACACAGGATGCCGAGGGGCAGTATTTTATCAAAGAGATGTGTGCCAAAAAAAAAGGACTGATACGCTATTTATGGAAAAATCCGGATGAAGAAAAGGTTCGGGCCAAATGGGTGAATTACAACTATATTCCGGAATTTGACTGGATTGTGGCCTCATCGGCATTTGAGGATGAATTTCATACACCCCTGAAAACCATGCGCAATCTTATGGTTGGAACCATTATCGGCACCCTGCTGCTGATGATTCCCCTGACCCTTTTTGTGACCGCCAGAATTCTGAATCCCATGAAAAAAGTATCTGAGGCGGCCCGCTCCCTGGCCCGACTGGATCTGCGGGTGCATGTCCGGGCCGAGGGGAAAGACGAAACCGCAGAACTGCTCGGTTCTGTAAGCAGAATGATTGCCAGTCTCCGGGAAATTATCAAAGGGATTGCGGAAACCGCTCAGAAAGTGGACCGATCGGCCGGACAGATATCGCAGACCATGGAAGATCAGGCCGCTGTCAGCCTGGATCAGTCCGCTGCGGTTTCCCAGATTTCCTCCACCATGGAAGAATTTTCCGTCACTTCCGCCCAGATTGCCGAAAATGCCGATTCGGTGACAAATATTGCCGATACAACCCTGAAAAGTACAAGGGAGGGGGTGGATTCCATTGAAGATGTTATGCAGAAAATGCACCGGATCAATGAGGATAACCGAAATAATACCATTGAAATACAGGCATTAAGTGTAAAAACCGATGAGATCACCAAAGTAATGGGACTTATCAACAGTATTGCGGACCAGACCCGGCTGATTGCCTTCAATGCCAGCATTGAAGCCGCAGATGCAGGAGAAAAGGGAAAACGCTTCGGTGTGGTGGCCTCCGAAATCCGCAGACTGGCCGATTCCGTTACCGAATCCACCGATGAAATTGAACTCCGGATTACGGAAATACGGGAAGCTGTCAACCGCATGGTCATTTCATCGGAAGTCAGCACCAAAGGCATACGGGAGGCATTTGAGCTTTTTGCACTTACGGTGGAACGCCTGAATGAAATCCTGGAAGATGCCCAGGCCACCAGTGATGCGGCCCGGCAGATTTCTTTATCCACCCAGCAGCAGAAAACCGCAACCGATCAGATCGTACTTTCCCTGAAAGATATTGCGGAAGGTTCAAACCGCACCTCATCCGCCATTTCCCATATATCCGAAGTCTGTAAGGATCTGAACATATTTTCCGAAGAATTGCAGAGAATTATCCGGCAGTTTGTTTTGCCGGAAGACGGAGAGCAGTGATAAAGAATTTTCAGACTGCCAAAAATGAAAATCCGCCTGTATTTTCCCAATCATTTCAGTATCCCAAACTTTCCGTTCGGGACTCCGCCGCTCTTAACGTAAGATTCGGAGGAGTGTCAAACTTACAGTTTGACATGGAGTGCCAAACTGTAAGTTTGGTAGATATTTTTATAAATAATTTCAGGACTTTGGGTTAAACCGGCTGATTTGAAATTCCCCTCCCCGGCGGGAGGGGTTAGGGGAGGGGGATTCAAGCGATTTGACCCACTACTACACCACTTTGTAAGTTCGTGACCCCCCTGATGACTTTGGCTGGTCATGTAAAATCAGCCTGTTACAATCTTGAGAAGGGGGTCATGTATTTACAAAGTGGTGTACTACCTAATTTCAGCATGTCAAACGGTCAGCCTGACACGCCTCCGACCTTAGGTCAGCAGCACTGGTGTCAGGGGCAGGGGGCAGACGGCAGTCCTGACACACCATTATCAAAACCCTGCGGAGCGTTGTACCGTGCAAACACTGCTGCCTGAAAGAAGGAAATTTTATGAAAAATACCATTCAAATCAATGATCTGCGCGGGATGATAAGTCAATTTGCCGGAAAATATCCGGAAAAAAGCGGGGAAAAGAATGTCTGGCGGGAGCCTCTGCTTTCAGCAGCCGATCTGCAGGGAGAAAAAAACAGGGAACGCTTTGCCGCATTGAGAAAAATTGCGGCAGATGATCACCTCATGCCCTGGGAACTGATGCCTTCGGCCAAATCGCTTATTGTTTTCTTCATCCCTTTTACAAAAGAGCTGGCCAGTGAAAACCATAAAGGGGAAATTCCCTGCCGGAACTGGGGTCTGGCCTATGAAAGCACCAACCGCCTGATTGGAAAAATATGTGAATATCTGCGGGATGAACTGGAAAACAGGGGATTTGGCTGTGAACTGACACCCGCCACCCATAATTTTGATACTGTCCGCCTTATGGCCCGCTGGTCCCACAAACATCTGGGTTATCTGGCGGGCTTGGGAAAATTCGGTGTCAATGCCCAGATTATCACACCTTCGGGATGCGCGGGGCGCATGGGCAGTCTGGTAACAGAAGCGGAAACGGGGGATCATCCCATAGTGGGCGGGCGGGAACTCTGTCTGCATAAAGCCGGTTACAAATGCCTGGTCTGCGTGAAAAGATGCCCTGTGGGCGCGCTAAGTGAAAAGGGAACAGACCGGCAGAAATGCTGGGCCCGTCTGAATGAAAATCTGGAAAATACAGAAGAACTCCGGGGGATGGAAAACACCACCCATGTATGCGGCAAATGCCAGGTGCTGCTTCCCTGCAGTCTGGAAATTCCTCCGATGCCCTCTTCAAACAGGGATTCCTGAAAAAAACAATCTGAATTAAAACCGAAATCCATATGCTTCGAGAAATTTCCATTAAAAATTTTGCCATCATTGACGATCTCCGTATTTCATTTTCCCGGGGCTTTACCATCCTCAGCGGAGAAACGGGTGCGGGGAAATCCATCATCATCAATGCGGTGAACCTGCTGCTGGGCAGCCGGGCCACTGCCGGATTTGTCCGCACAGGCGCGGAATATGCAGAACTGGAAGCCCTGTTTGACATCAGTCCGGACAGCAGAACCGCGCGCATTCTGGCAGAAAACGGTCTGGAAACCGCAGAACTCATCGTACGGCGGATTATTGCCCGGAACAACCGTCACCGGGTATATATCAACAACCGTCTTTCCACCATTGCCCTGCTCACGACCCTGACCGAAAACCTGGCCAGCATTTCCGGCCAGCATGCCCATCAGGGACTTTTGGATGAGGAACAGCACCTGCTGACCCTCGACCGCTTCGGAAACCTGATTCCCCTGCGGGAAAAAGTCCGGAAGCAGTTTCAGCAAATGCAGCCTTTGATCCGGAAACTGGAGGAACTGAAAGAACTGAAAAACCGGCAGGCGGAAAAACGGGAACTGCTGGCCTTTCAGAAAAATGAAATCCTGGAAGCGGATATCAAAACCGGGGAAACAGAAGAACTGGAACAGGAACTGCTGCTGCTGAAAAACGGGGAAACCATTTTCAGGGCAGTTCACAGCGGCATTGAGGAACTTTACAGCGCGCAGAATGCCATTGTGGAACGCCTGGTGGAAGTGCGGAAACAGATTGAAAAAGTGTGTCAGATTGATCCGGAACTGGAAAGCAAAGTGGAACATCTCAATGATGTGACGTTCCGGGTGGAAGATATTACCGAGGGACTCCGCGCCTATCTGGATCAGATTCCTCTGGATGAAAAACGCATGGAAACCGCGGAGGAACGGCTTTTTTTCATCCGGAAACTCTGCCGCAAATACGGCGGTTCTCCCGATTCCCTGCTGACACATCTGAAAAAAACAGAGGAGGAACTCGACAGCATTGAAAATCTGGAAGAGCGGATTGGGGAAACGGAAAAGGTTCTGGCCGGGCATCACGAAACCTTACGGACTCTGGCCCGGGAACTTTCTGAAAAAAGGAAAAAAACAGCTGAAGTTCTCGCAGAAAAAGTGGAAAAAGAGCTGGCAGCCCTGAAAATGTCCGATACCCGTTTCCGGGTGTCTGTGTCCCCCATTCCCTTTTCAGACGGAAACAATCCCTGGCTTCGTGCAAATGAAAAAGGATGCATCAGCGAAAACGGTATGGATCACGCGGGTTTTATGATAGCCCCCAATATCGGGGAAGAACTCAAACCCCTTTCCCAAATCGCTTCGGGCGGAGAACTGTCCCGTGTGGTGCTGGCCCTGAAAGTGATTCTGGCGGAAACCGAATCGGTGGAAACGGTAATTTTTGACGAGGTGGATGCGGGCATCGGCGGCAGTGTGGCGGAAATTGTGGGGCGGAAAATCGCCGAACTGGCCTCCTTTCACCAGATCATCTGCATTACCCATCTGCCCCAGATTGCCCGCTTCGGCAACCATCATTTCCGCATCAGCAAAGAGGTGAAGCAGGGCAGAACCCGGACCTCCATTACTCCCCTTACGGAAAAAGAAAGAATTGAGGAGCTGGCCCGGATGCTCGGAGGGGTGAAAATGACCCAGGCCACCCTGGATCATGCAATGGAGATGTTTCAGGAAAACTGAAAACTGTAAGCCGGGTTAGGGCTCGGAAAAAGATAATTCCCCCCGGTTCATCCCGCCAGCAGAGACAAAACAAAGGTTTGATATGTTTATGCCGGACAGTTTCAGAGGGTTTATTTTTTGCCGAGTACCTTAGCAAAGCGTAACCCGGCATTCGGATATTTTGTTCCGGAATGCATATCGTGTTTAAAAAAAGGGATTTGGGGATTCATGCAGCTTGGGTGAGGTACGAACCCCGGCAGATTCAGGATGCCGGGGTTCACTGCCTTCCCCCCGACCTGCCCAAAATAATTATCTTAAGCACTATTGCTTTGTCAACTTTGTTTTTGTGAGATCCACTGTAGATAAAAACCTGATTTTTTTGAAAAATCCGGTTTTTACAACTCGTCAGAACAAGATTGACAAAGCACTATCAGTAGATCGAAAAGTTTCCGGAGGAGTGCAAAAATTGCATTTTTGCATGGGTCAGCCGAGAGATGCGGCGGTGCAAAAATACAATTTTTGCACTCCGGGACAGCCGTAAAACCGTATCCGGGGGAAACTTTTCGATCTGCTGACTATACATAATTTTAAGAGAAACAATGCAATAGAATCCAAAAGGACAAAACATGATATTGGAACAGGCAAAAGAAGTTTTAAGAACAGAAGCCCGGGGAATTCTGGAACTCAGGGATCGTCTGGACGATAATTTCAGGCAGATGACAGAACTGATCTGCAATTCCAGCGGCCGTCTTATTGTGGCGGGTATCGGCAAATCCGGAATCATCGGCCGGAAATTTGTGGCCACCTTTAACAGCACGGGAACCCGTTCTTTTTTTCTGCATCCCGTGGAAGCCATGCACGGGGATTTGGGCATGGTCTGCCCGGATGATATTCTGCTGGCCCTGTCCAACAGCGGAGAAACCGACGAACTCAATATCCTGCTTCCCAGCATCCGCAATATCGGCTGTAAAATCATAGCATTTACCGGAAAAGCAGACTCCACCCTTGCCAGAAACAGTGATATTGTCATCAACGTGGGAGTAAAAAAAGAAGCCTGCCCCATGGGACTGGCTCCCACCACAAGCACAACCGCTCTGCTGGCCATGGGGGATGCCCTGGCTGTTGTGCTGATACACTGCAAAAATTTCAAATCGGGTGATTTTAAAAAATTTCATCCGGGCGGCGCACTGGGGCAGCGACTTTCCAAAAAAGTGGAAGATTTTATGCTGGCGGATGATTCCCTCCCCCTTGTGAATGAAGGCATGGATATGAAAGAAACCGTTGCCGCCATGGACCGCGTCAGTCTGGGGGTTGCCCTGGTGATTAAACCGGATCGCACCCTTTCCGGCATTATTACGGACGGAGATATCCGCCGACTGCTGGCAAAGCAGCTTTTTTTTCCGGAACAGAAAGCCGGGGAAGTGATGACCCCGAATCCCAAATTTGCCCGGCTGGAAACCCCGGCCTATGATGCCCTTAACCTTATGGAATCATTTGAAATTACCGTGCTTCCCGTATGCAGCACCGGCGGTGTGGTACTGGGAATTATCCACCTCCATGATATTCTCGGAAAAGGGGAATTCAAGTTCAGGGGGCAGTAATTATTATTTTATATGCCGGATATTTATCCTACCCAAGTTGCCACCTGTCGGGGCAGTAACCCAAAATCAGGCAGATGCAGGATACTCAAAAGTTACCGGAACAAAAAATCAGGCAGATGCAGGATACTCAAAAGTTACCGGAACAAAAAATCAGCAGGTTGGTTTATAGGTAGCCGCTTGAGTTTATTCTAAGAAGAAGAGGATAGCGGCCAAATCCGCTGATGACCGTCTCCCCTCCCTGCGGGACAATCCTGCTGACTCAGAGTCTGTCCGAAAACCTCCGAAACCAACTTTTGATGAATCGGTAAAAAATCCAAATTTCAAAAATCGCTGTTAATAAAATCAGAGTGTTCATATGTATCTCCAATGCTGCTGACGAAAGGTCGGAGAAGTGTCATGCTTGCAGTTTGACATACTGAAATTATTCAAAAAAAGATCTGCCCAACTGTAAGTTTGGCACTCCGGATTTTCTTAAGACAGCAGTATTGCCCTGTATCTCCGGGGAATAAAGGGAAATTTTCAAGCGTTTTGACTCTGTATCAAAAAGAGAACCCGTTATTCTTTATGAATAATGCAGAATAACGGGTTGAAGAGATAGGGGACGGGACAAAAAATCGTTGCAAATCTTTTGGTTTATTTAAAATATCTTCATACTTTCTTTTCTTCTATCTTTTCATTTTCTTCTTCTTTTGCTAGCGGATCCGCAGTGGCTGATTTAAAATTCCGGATAGCTTTTCCCATTCCCGCACCGATTTCCGGCAATTTTCCTGCGCCGAATATAATCAGGATAATTACCAGAATGATTATCAGTTCCGGCATTCCGATTCCAAACATAAATATTTCCTCCTCATTAAAAGTATACTTACAGTAATAATGCGAATTAAGGGTTGAATCCGGTAATGTAAAATCAGTTGCCTATAAAGCCTGCCTGCTACGTCTGATTTTATAATATGCTGTTTTTACTGATTCCGGAGTTTTTGACTCTTAATTGGCA
>JAABRU010000056.1 GCA_011390755.1 Desulfobacteraceae bacterium
TATGGTATTTGTAAGAACAACGCTGTCTGGAGTATCATCACCTTCATAAAATGATTGCTCTGGGAGGTGTCCGGGTGGCGCAGTGTTTTGATGAACTGGCGGAGATGATAAAACAATATCTGAAAGAACCGGAAACAGATGCGGAAAAGCGGCGGCAGACTGTTTTTGAAGAGTGCGGGTTGTGTGATGGGAAAGCTTCGGAGCGGGTGGGCAGAGCAATTATTCAAATATTAAGGCTATTTATTGAAATGAATATACCATGTCTGAAGGAGTCACACACTGAAAGTTTGTGACTTTTCAGGCACTCCTTTGGTACTTTCTTTTCAATAAATAACCTAAATTTAATTTAGGATAGAATCAATATGTTCTCAAATTCAAAAAGTCCATTTTTTATCATCGGTGTTCCAAGATCAGGGACAACTCTGCTTGCTGTTTTACTGAATAATCATCCTCTCATTTATGTTGGAAAACAGGCTGTAGGAGCTGCCTTCACAAGAGTTTATCAAAATTATCTGGAGTTGTTTGGCTTGGACGGAGATGTACGATCTCATACAACACCTAAGCGGTTGTTGAATGCTTTTAAATCTGAAGATCGTATATACAGAATGTCAAAAACTCGCTTTGATAATTATGAATCTGGAGATTTAAAAACTTTGCTGACTCAGGCTTGTGAGGATGAAGCAAAAAAATATGGAAAACTTATTTGGGGTGATAAAACCCCCAACCTTTATAAGAGTATTCCTAATCTTTCATTTTTCTTTCCTCATGCCCGTTTTATTCATGTCATCCGTGATGGAAGGGCAGTAGCGGTAAGTCATCGTGACCGTCAATATACAAACCTTAAATTAGCTATGCAATCGTGGAAACTGGGTATTATTACCGCCCGCTTTTCAGGTGAAATGCTTGGCAGCCGTCAATACAAAGAAGTAATTTATGAAGAACTTTTAGAAAATCCTGAACATGTTTTATCCGAAATCTGTGATTTTCTGGAAGTTGATTTCAGTAATAAAATGTTTGATTTGAATCGATCAGAAACTGCAACTGCCTCGAATAGCTATGTGGGAAAACACATAGATAAGAATCGGGCTGAGAAATGGAGAAATAAAGTGTCTCCCAAAGAATTATATGGAATTGAACAAATTGCCGGAGATCTTTTACAGCATCTCGGATACAAACTCGAAAAATATAGTTCTGACGGACCATTTAAAGCATTAACTCCTTTTAAAGTTGTTTTTCTGAATTTAGGAGTTGGACTAAAAGGTCTTTTCAGATCAAAACAGGTGTCAATGGTTGATCAGAAGTTAGTTCAAATTGAACGACCTGTAAAAACAAGATTTTTAGGAGTTTTAGCGACTATTGCCCAAAATTTTTTAAGCAATAAGTTGATCTCTCAATTTAAAAAAGGCAAGGTATTGATTGATTAGGTTGGAATAGAAGGATGAAAAAATGCAAAGCACCAGGTCAAATGCAACGAACAAAATATTGTTTATAACATCGGGCAGACTGCCATTTCCAACCGGAAACGGCGTATCTGTACTTACACACGGTTTGCTGACATGTTTTCAGAATCTTGGCTTTGCGCCTTGTGTTATACCGTTGTCAATGAATTACTCAAATAAAGAAGAAGAAATGTTCCATCGGAATTATCTTCTTAAATCAGGTATTCGCATCATGGAATTTCCCGAAATCGCTAATGCAAAGGGAAACGGCAAAAAACAGTTCATTAAGCGGCTGTTGTATCCCCAGTTCTCAGACTATTTCCCTTACAGCAATAATGTATTGAAATCAATCCTTCAGGATGAAGCTGTCAAGCTGCTAGTAGCATTCGGATGGGATGCTGTGGCACTTGTTCACCCGCTTAAAAATGTATTCAAGGTTGCTTCAATAGTAGATTTGCTTGGCAAGCACTTTGAATTACGGAGACAGTCTGTTAAACAGTATCATGGACTTCAAAAAATAATGGAGTATTTGTCAATCTTTGGTGCCCGAAAAAAAGAACAGTTTGCCTTGCAGTCTTTACGGAATTTTGATCTGATTCTGGAGCACGCCTATCATCACACACAGGAATTGACTAATATGGGCTATCAGAACGTGTTTTATCTGCCGCATCCCATACCGGAGCCTGACAAAAAAAGAATAGCTGAAAAATATGAAAAACGAACTGATAATTCAGTAAGAATCTTAATACCCGGTTCTTTAAAAGGGGTTGCCAGCCGACTGGGATTTGAATTTTTCATTCAGGAAATTCTGCCGAAATTAGCAAACAGAGAAAATGACATAAACATTCCTTATCGGTTCCGAATTGTTGGACACGGGAACCTTCCGGAATCATTGAAAACATCTCTGGAAGCACAGAAAAATATTAACCATGTCGGGTTTGTCGAAGATATTGAGAAAGAATATGTGAATGCAGATATTGTATTGGTAAATGTTCCTGTTGAGCAGGGGTTCAGAACAAGAATTGCGGATGCGTTTTCTTACGGCTGCTGTGTGGTTGCCCACTCTGCAAACTGCGCCGGGATGCCGGAAGTTTCAGATGGTGTCAATGCTTTGACCGCAGAAGATCCGGATCTGTTTGTTCAAAAACTGATAGCAGCAATCACCAAACCGGAACTCCGTAAACAGATAGGGGATAAAGCAAAAGAAACTTTTGAAAAACAATATGCAATCAAAGTTGCTACGAAAAAACTGGCTGACTTACTCCATCTGTAGAATCAGAGTTGAAAATATGAAACAATCTGTTGCTATGAATATTGAGGAGCATCCATCACAGGATATACTTGTCCGGGAAAAGGACAGCCGAAATGTCAGACTGATGCTTTTGCGTCAGTTTATTATTGTTCCCCTGGGATTTTGCAAATCTTTAATCATTCTCCCTTTTCTTAATCCGAATCAGGTATTTCTGCTTAAACTGATCCAAACGTGGTTTCAATATACCCAGCGAACCACACTTGGCACATTTGCCGCTATGGGCTTTTATTATCCGCAGGCTCAGGCACTGGGTCATTCTAAGGAATGCAGGCGGTATCAGAATCTGGCATGGAAATTCAATGTACTTGGCATGATTGTCGGAATGTGCGTAGGCGGAGGACTTGCACTTGGCTTTTTTAACTGGAAGTATGCATGGATTCTTATGATATGGGGAGCTTGTTCGGTTCCGATTAATTATATCCATGCCTCATTTCAGGCACGGGGGCAGTTTGCAAATTATGCTACTGTTGATATTGTTCAAAGCATCGGAGGATTGATATTTCCTTTACTTGGAGTATTTTTTGGGGGCTTTTACGGTCTGCTGGCAGGAAGTATGATATCGTTTTTTCTGACCTGCAGTTATGGAAAGCGTTGGTTTTTCCCTAACCCAATTCATCTTGATAAAAGTTTTGTTTTTAAAACTGTCCGGGATGGAATACAGTTATGGGCAGCAGGTTTTCTTCAGACAATTGCAAATACTTTTGAAATTACGCTAATGGCATTTATGCTGCCGAAGGATGATTTTTTCGCAGGCTATTATGCCGTTGCTATGACTTTGGCAAGCGTTGTTAATCAGTCTTTGACATCAATATACAATGTTTTTTCAAGAAGACTTACAATAACATCTTCACAATACTTTGAAAAACAGAACGAAGAAAATTCCGTATTCGATAATCTTGCCGATTTTGTTATCGTTGATGTTATAGTTTTTTCATTTTCTTCTGCAATCGTAATAACAGGATTACAACTATTTAAAATAGTTTTACCCGAGTATTCCGGATCAATATCAATCGTTCCACAACTGTTGTTAAGCCTTGTTTTATTCAGATCAAGAGCTTATCCATATGTACTGTATAAAGTAAAAAGAACTTTTGGCAAAATGTATATCGTAAACATCGTACACATCGTTATCGGTGTTCTGATGGGATTTTTATTTATTTCTCTAAATAAAAGCCATTTGTTAGCATATTGTCAAATTGTTTCTGCATTATTTGGCAGTACGCTTGCATGGGGTTTTATTTGGAGAATTATAGGTATTCCTGTACGAAAGGATTTCTGTTGCAGATATTTAATCATTTTAACCATGCTGATTGTATGGTTAGCATATTTTATATATGGAAATGATATAGTTAAGGATATTGTTATTGCATGGGCAGGAATGTTAGTTATAGTATTTACATGTTATATTTTTTTTCGGAACTCCTTTAAAATTTTAATTGAAATTTTAAAGATGAAAAACGATTCAGAAACAAAATATAGTAATCTTTTATAATAAGGAGATATTTAAGAAATGATTTTTATTAAACGTTTTGTTAAAAATGCCATATTAAAAACCGGCTACGAAATAAAGCGTGTAGTCCCACATAAAACCTTCGGATTCAGTTTACAAAGATTATTATCCGATCATCAGGTGAACACTGTTCTTGATGTGGGTGCAAATGTGGGTGGTTATGCAATGTTTCTGAGGAAATTGGGCTACAGGGGAAAAATAATTTCTTTTGAACCCCTGAGTGTTGCTTATGATCAACTCGTCGAAAATGCTAAAAATGACTCCGAATGGAATGTAGCCCCTAAAATGGCAATTGGAAACTTTGACGGCGAAATTGTAATAAATATATCGAATAATCTTGTAAGCAGTTCAATTCTTGAAATGCTCCCGCTTCATAAGAAAAACGCACCTGATTCGGCTTACTGTTCCAGTGAGCGCGTAGCAATTCATCGGCTTGATACAGTTGCATTTCCATATTTAAACCATAATCGTGTTTTTCTTAAAGCGGATGTGCAGGGGTATGAAAAAAGAGTGCTGGAAGGGGCAGAAAAGATATTTGATCAAATTACCGGCATACAACTGGAACTTTCTTTTGCACCATTGTATGAAGGACAGGAACTGTTTCTTGAAATGGTTAATTTTTTGGACAGATACGGTTTTAGCCTCTATTCCGTCAATCCCGGATTTACAGATCGGGATTCCGGGCGTGTTTTGCAAGTAATGGGGGTATTTTTCAGAGAATGAAATTGTGCTTTGTCAAAATTCATATCCATTTTCAAATCGGAGCATGATAATGTTCATAATGCAGTGAAAGATAGAAGAATGAAAAATATTGTACCATCAATCGAAATTTATGCCGAGCAAAAGCCTTCTGAAAAAAAGTTGGAAGGTGGCAAGAGGTTTTTAATTTTAGATAAATGTTATAACCTTCCTTTGGTAAGCATTATCACCGTTGTCCGAAATGGTGAGAAATATATTGAAAAAACCATACAGAGCGTATTGAATCAGGAATATCCGAATATTGAGTATATTGTTATTGACGGGGCTTCAACAGACAATACCCTCAACATTATAAAAAAATATGAACAAGTCATAGATTATTGGCTGAGTGAACCTGACAGCGGCATTTACGATGCAATGAACAAAGGAATTGCTCTGGCAAAAGGAGAACTTATAAAACTTTTAAACGCAGATGATATGTTGCCATCTGATTCTGTTTCTTGTGCAGTTAAATTTTTTAAAGATGCTGACAACAACAAATGTATTATTATGGGAAATCTTGAACTTATTGATAAAAATGATAATAGAATAGATATATGGAAAAAGGGTTTTCTGCATCCATCATGGTATGTTTCTAAACAGATATATGAACAAATCGGATTTTACAATACGCATTTCAAAGTGTCCGCAGATTATGAATATTTTTTACGTTTACAACATGCAAAAATCAGATTTATTCAGACAGATGATGTCTTAATAAAATTTCGGTGGGGTGGGACTTCTTTAAATTTTACAGGTGTTTTTGAAGGATTTAAAATTGATTTGAAATTTAAAGGAATTATTAATTCTATCTATTTGGCATTTGGAAGATTTTACAAAAAATCCCGTTATTGGTTGCTACGATTAATAATAGGGGAGCAATATGCAAACAAAATATATGCTAAGATGAAATATTTTATTTATTTACTTAAATATAAGGAGATAAATTAATGTGGCAGAAATGGGTATGTCCAAAACATGGTGACTTTCTCTCGGAAAAGAATGATTCTCTTGTTTGTCCAAAAGGAGAGCATTTCAGGATAATCAATAATATTCCTCGTTTTGTTCCAAAAACTTCATATGCAGATGCTTTTGGTGAACAATGGAATCGTTATCGTCTGACTCAGCTTGACTCTTATACGGGAACAAAAATTTCCAGAGATCGTGTTCGTCTGTCTTTAGGAGATGAGTTATGGAGTAATTTAAAAGGAAAATATGTATTGGAGGCTGGCTGTGGTTCAGGCAGATTCACAGAGATTTTACTTGAGCGGGGAGCTTTTGTCACTTCAATTGATCTTAGCAGCGCGGTTGAAGCAAATCAGAAAAATTTTCCACAAAATGTGCATCATAGAATAGCTCAGGCAAATATCCTTTCACTTCCTTTCATGCCAAAGCAATTTGATCTTGTTTTTTGTCTTGGTGTAGTTCAACATACACCAAATCCAAAGGCAACAATAAAATCGCTCGCGGCGCAAGTCAAGTCAGAGGGTGCGTTAGTTTTTGATCACTATACTTACAGTCTTTCTGCATTTACCAAAATCACTGAGCCAATTATGAGGCAGTGGCTGAAAAGAGTTTCACCGGAGTCAGGAATACGCTACACAGAAAAACTGGTAGATACATTTCTGCCTTTTCATCGAAAAGCTAAACATTATTATTTTATGCAGGCTTTACTCAGTCGGTTAAGCCCAATTCGTTCATACTATCAATCTTATCCAGAGTTAAACGATGAACTGCAATATGAATGGGCAATGCTGGATACACACGATGCTCTGACCAGTTGGTATCGGCATAAATTATCCAGAATACAAATTATAAACATCCTTAGAAAACTCAATTTTGTTGAAATCAGGTGTGAACAATTAAAAGCATTTTTGGTAGCCTCTGGCAAGCAGAAATAATCCTGTATAAAAATAGAGAGGAAAAATGTTAAAATATCTACTTAATTTTTATGTTTTGTTACTTCCCTATGAATATCTTTTTGTTGAGTTTTTTGAATCCAGAACCATATTTAAGCCCTATCGGATAATAGGGATAGTCTTGATTGTGACTTGGGGATTCCGTAAAATGGGTTCATTTAAATTGGATTCCTATGATATAAAATTTATATTATTCTTTTTCTGGGGAATATGTTTGACATTTTTCTGGATGATAGTGTCCGGTGAAGGTGAGCCTGATTATACAAAACATGAATTTACGCTGATATTCTTTGCATTTCTGATTTATATTGTTGTAAAAAATTCAAACCTCAATTTTCATGATATGGAAAATCTGCTGAATACATTTGTGGCAGGAACTGTATCAAGCATTTTCCTAATGCTGTATCTAAATCAGTTCAGTTTCACAGGAAGATTTTCAGGTTTTTTCCGTAATCCGAATTCACTTGCATTTACTGTGGGGATCAGTATGCTTATTCTTCTCTCAAAATTATTGTTTCCAAAAACAAAATTCTCTCCTTTAAAAAAAACATATTATATTTCTGTTTCCATCCTGCTGTTTATCATTCTGATTCTTTCCGGATCACGGGGAGGAACCATAGCTTTTTTAATAGGATCACTTATTTTAATATACTTTTCATTAGGAAATGTAACAAAAAAACGAAATTCCAGACTGCATCAGTTTTTGATTGCATTTGTCGTTATCTCCGCATTTGTTTTAACATATCGTTCCATGACTTCCAAAGATACAACAGGAGTTATGAAACGTTATGAAATAGAAAATATGCAGGATACATCCGGAAGGTATGACCTGTGGAGAAGCGGCATGAATGTTGCTATTGACCATTATTTTATTGGTATAGGCATGTCCCAATATCGTTATTATCATTTTGATTATATTAATAAATTGGATTATTTGCTAAAACCCGGTTCGACAAAGCACAGACTGGGGCTTCACAGTGATTATGCGGATTTTCTGGTTTCATACGGTGTTATAGGTTTTATTCTTTTCATATCAATATATTTTTCACTTTTTAAAAAATTACGATTATGTATTAAAATATTTCAGGGAAATTACTATTATTTTGCTCCTCTTTTCTTGGGAATATTTTGTATGATTCTGATACAGCAATCTGTTGCAATGTTATTGTTAAGCCCCTTATACTATTTTTTTATCGCACTGATTATGGTGTTTATAAAAAATGTCATATCTTTGAATAAAGGGAAAAATCATGTTATTATCCCATCTGGCAAACATGCTGATACTCTGGCAGAAAATATGCCGCCGCATAAAACAGTTCATTCTCAAATCTGCATTTAAGCATGTGGGAAAAAACTTTGTTTTTGACCCTGACGGTGAATACAGTTTTCATAACATTGAAGTCGGTGATGATGTTTTTATCGGTCCCGGTGCAGTATTGAGTGCTACAGAAAGCAAAATCAGCATCAGCAATAAAGTAATGTTCGGACCCAATGTTACCATCATGGGCGGAGATCATAATACCTCTGTAGTGGGAAAATTTATGTATGATGTGAAAGAGAAACGCCCGGAAGATGATCAGCCTGTTGTGATTGAAGATGATGTATGGATTGGAACCGGGGCAATTATTCTGAAAGGGGTAAAAATTCACAGAGGAAGTATTGTTGCCGCAGGTTCAGTTGTCACCAAAGATGTTCCGCCTTATACCATTGTTGCAGGTGTTCCGGCAAAAGTTGTCAAGATGCGGTTTGATGCTGATACCATTATTGCACATGAATCTATCCTGTATTCTCAGGAAAAGCGACTTACAAAAGAATATTTTACAAATATTTTTGGAGAACATTTATAAATGTGCGGCATTTGTGGTATAATTGATTTTTCAGAACATCAGCCGGATGAATCCTGTCTGGAAAAAATGAACAGGACTTTGCTGCACCGGGGACCTGATCAGAATAATATTTTCATCAAAGGCGCTGTGGGATTGGGACATACCCGCCTCAGTATCATTGACCTGACAGAAACCGGAAGCCAGCCCATGCGGTCTCCTGATAAACAGGTAACACTGGTTTACAATGGAGAAATATACAATTTTTTAGAATTGCGTGAGAATCTTAAAAAAGAAGGCGTAATATTTAAAGGCAGATCTGATACTGAAGTTGTTTTGCACGCATATATTCAATGGGGAAAAGAATTTGTCAGCAGATTAAACGGCATGTTTGCCTTTGCCATCTGGGATGATAAAAAGCAGGAATTGCTGATAGCAAGAGATCGCTTTGGCATCAAACCCCTATATTATGCATTGTTCTCCAATGGCATTGTCTTTGCTTCGGAAATAAAAGCCATTCTTGCCGCAGATAAAATATCACGCAAAATCAGCCTGCCCGGATTGCATGAATTTTTTTATTATGGAACAGGACTTGGTGAAAACACTTTGTTTAAGGATATTTTCAAACTGCTGCCCGGAAATATTCTTACATTTAATCAAAATGGTATCGCTATCACTCCTTATTGGCAAATAGAAAATATTCAAACATCCCGTGATACGATTGAAGATGCAACTGAGAAAATCCGTCAGTATCTGGATCAGTCCATAAAAGCCCAGTTGATCAGCGATGTTCCCGTAGGGATATTTTTAAGCGGAGGAATTGACTCATCCTGTATTACCGCATTTGCCAGCAGGCACTATCAAAAGCGACTACAAACCTTTTCCGCAGGTTTTGATTATGAACAAGGGGTTAATGAACTTCCCAAAGCACGGAAAGTGGCAAAACACTTTGGAACAGAACACCATGAAATCTATATTGAAGGGAATAATCTTCCTGACATTATTGAAAAACTGATTCTCTGCCATGACCAGCCTTTTTCAGATGCCGCCAATATCCCCCTGTACCTGCTTTGTGAAAAACTGGCAGGCAATCCCAAAGTGATTTTGCAGGGTGATGGGGGAGATGAGGTTTTTGCAGGGTATCGCAGGTATAACATCCTGATGTTCTGTCACTTTTGGCATAGAATTGCCAAAGCAGAAAATTTTTTAAAATCTTTTTTCCCCAAGAATAAGACTTTCAGCCGAATTCACCGTTTTTTGGCAGCTATGGGCAATGATGATCCGGCAATCCGAATGGCATGGCTTTTGACGGAAGAGACAAGTGATTTACCGCCAACCCGTATTATTTCAGAATCATGGCGTAACAAACTTGAAACTTATGATCCTTTTCTGCGTTACCGGCAATTGAACAAACAGCTTGGACATACGGATATTGTTCAGCGAATGCTGCATACAGATATGAAAATCATTCTGCCGGATATTTTTCTGGAAAAAGTTGACAAATCCACTATGGCGCATGGCATTGAAGTGCGTGTGCCAATGCTGGATAACAGAATTACAGATTATGTGTTGGGACTGCCTTCGGCATACAAAGTAAGAAAAGGTCAAAAAAAATGGATTCTTCGCCGTGCCATTCAGGGAATTGTTCCAGATGAAATTCTGAATGCTCCCAAAACCGGATTCGGCGTTCCATACGGTTACTGGTTAAGAACTTCCTTGTCAGATTATCTAAGGAATGTGCTGTGGGATTCTGAAATTCAGAAGACTGAAATTTTTGATATGAATATTCTGAAAACCTGTACAGAAGAGCATCTTTCCGGCAAACAGAATCATAGTTTCCTTCTTTGGAAGGCATTGAATCTGGGATTATGGTTAAAAAAATATCATGTTGAAATATAACGGATCGAAAAATATGAAAAAATTTAATAATAAATCAAAACCCTGTTATATCTTTGTGGGGGCTTTTCGTGCTGGAAATGCGGACGGCAGCACAGGCGGGCAATTGTATGCTTGCAGAACACTGCTCAACAGTCCAATATCTGAATATATTGACTGGATTCTCATTGATTCAACACAGGAATCTGTACCGGCACCGCCACTGTATAAACGGATCATTCCTGCTATAAAACGCTTGCTTCTTTTTATTCACTCCATCAAAAAATCCTCTGTAACAGGCGCATTGATTTTTACAAGTGCAAGACACAGTTTTATTGAAAAAGGAATCATGTCTATTATCGGTTCTGTTTTTTTAAATAAAAAAATGATACTGTTTCCCCGCTCCGGTCTGATACTTGATGATTATGAAAAATCTGCATTTATGAAACGGTTTATCCCTTTTGTTATCCGCCGGTGTCATACTGTTCTTTGTCAAAGCACTCAGTGGAAAGAATTTTATCAAAAAATTTCCAATTTGCCTGATAACCGTTTTTTTGTAGTCTCCAATTGGATTGATACAAAACCATACCATGATATTTTTTCTTTAAAAAAAACAGATTCTGAGATTCTGAATATATTGTTTCTCGGTTGGATTGAACAATATAAAGGCATTTATGATTTAATTGATGCGGTTTATCAGTATCGTTATAAACTTGAAAATATCCGTGTGATGATATGCGGTAAAGGAACACAGTCAGTTCAGGTACAGCAGAAAGTATCTGAACTTGGAATATCCGATATTGTCAAATTTTATGGATGGGTAAAAGGAATTGAAAAATTATCCGTTTTAAAACAGGCAGAAATTTTTGTTCTTCCCTCCCATCGTGAAGGTATGCCAAATGCCCTTTTAGAAGCAATGGCTTCAGGATTGGCAGTAATTTCAACCCGTGTAGGTGGAATTCCTTCTGTTTTAAAAGATGAATTTTCAGGGATAATTATTGATCCCGGTGATATTGACGAACTTGGGCGTGCAATGGTTGAATTGGTTCATAATCCTGAAAAAAGACGTTTTTTAGGAAGAAATGCTTATGATTATATCATACAAAATCATGATATTCAAAAAGGTTGGCATGATATATTACATATACTATACAATAATGTATAATAATCTAATGATTGTAAGGAATTATATCGTATCGCAATATAACATCAAATAATTTTTCATGGATATAACCTTATGAAAATTTATGATAAAGAAGAACTGAGATTATGGGCTGACACATGGAAAAAAGCCGGAAAGGCATTGGAAGAAATCAAAAGACACAAACTGCAATCCTATAATTATTCTGAAAATCAGGAAATTATTGACAGTATGCTGCAATTTGCCTATGAACACAGAAAACCCCGACTGACCAGCGGATTGGTTGAACAGCAGCGGTGGTTTATGAAGATGAGAAAAAAATCAGGACAGATTTATGGAAAATGCAGATAAAATTAAGGAAATTATTTCTCAAGGTGAAAACAGGAGAGTTGAATTCAAATCAGGCTCCGTAAGAGCGGACTCTCTCGCTGTTGAAATGTCTGCTTTTGCCAATACATCAGGAGGGATTATTCTGGTGGGAGTGGAAGATAACGGGGATATTACTGGAATGGAACGGACAGATTTTGAAGAATGGGTTTCCAATATTGCCAGACAGAATATTATTCCTGCCCTTAATCCTGTTGTCTGCACTGTTTCCACAGATAAAAAAAATATCGGTGTGATTGAAATTCCCAAAGGAGAATACAAACCTTATCAGACCAAGATACAGGATACGAATCGGATCAACAAACCGGACGGACTTGGCAGAGGAATTCCCATGATGATAGAAGAGATGGGACAAAGAGCGGTTTTTGAAGAAATCGGAGACAGGTTCAGAGTAACATTGAGATTGTAAGGGTGATTTAGGAGAAAAAATATCAGGAGACTTTTATGAGAAAATTTTCATCTTACGGACCGGTTGATCCGGAACTCCATTATTATGCTCCCCGCACAGAACTGATTGACAAAGCATATCATCAGTTGACCGGGGAAGATCCTGAAAAGGGAGGGCATTACATCACTGTATGGGCCCCGAGGCAGACAGGCAAGTCATGGCTCATGCTGGAAGTTGTGAAACGGCTTAAAAAAACAGAGGAATTTGACGTTGCCATTATCTCAATGGAGTCTGCAAAATATGAAAAATCGGAAGCGACTGTTTTGGAAATATTCAGCAGAGAACTTTCTGAAACTCTTGAAAAGGATTTTCCCAAAATTGATTTTTGGAAAGATTTTTCCTCATTATTCACACAGGAATATCTGTCAAAACCGCTTATTCTTATTATAGACGAATTTGATGCCATAGAGGAAGATTTTATCAATAACTTTGCAGGCAAATTCAGAAATATTTATCTGAAAAGAATCAATGAGCCGGATAAGAAAAGCCATGAAAAGCAGTATCTGCTGCACGGACTCGCTCTTATCGGTGTAAGAAGTGTTCTTGGCATTGAAAATGTGACCGGCTCTCCGTTCAATGTGCAGAGAAGTGTCCGTATTCCAAATTTTAACTATGATGAAGTTGACGGAATGTTCAAATGGTATGAAAAGGAGAGCGGTCATAAAATTGAACAGAATGTTATACAGCGGCTGTATGATGAAACAAACGGGCAGCCCGGTTTAACCTGCTGGTTCGGGGAACTGCTTACCGAGGGATTTGAAGGACATCCGGTGAAAAAAGAGAAAACCGTTGATACGGATGTTTTTGAATCTGTTTACAGTGCTGCGCTGTATTCGCTCCCGAACAACAATATTCTGAATATCATCAGCAAGGCAAAAAAGGAACCTTATAAAAGCAGAGTTCTTGAGATATTCAAAACAGGTGAGAAAATAATTTTCAGATATGATGAGCCTGACACCAATTATTTATACATGAACGGTGTCATTGACATGGAAAAAACTGGAAAAACAGGATATTATATCAAATTTTCCTGTCCCTTTGTCCAGAAGCGACTGTTCAATTATTTTTCCAATGAATTGTTCAGATACATGGGAAGACTGGTGGAACCCTTTGAAAGTCTTGATGATGTCATTACAGAGGATCACCTGAACATCAGAAATCTCATGAAACAGTATGAAAAATATCTGAAAAAAAACAGGGAATGGCTGCTCAAAGATGCGCCGAGGCGGAAAGATATGCGGATTTATGAGGCTGTGTTTCATTTTAATCTGTATATGTATCTTTTTCAGTTTCTTGCGCCGAAAAACGGGCAGGTGTATCCTGAATTTCCCACAGGAAACGGAAAAATAGATATTATCGTAAAATACAGCGGCAAATCTTACGGCATTGAATTAAAATCCTATGCTGACGAAACAGCCTACAAAGATGCACTGATACAGGCAGCCCGGTACGGAAGTCAGTTGGGACTTTCAGAAATTTTCCTGATTTTTTTTGTGGAATACATTGATGATGAAAACCGAAAAAAATACGAAGCAGATTATCAGGATAACAGATTGCAGACAAAGGTAATGCCGATTTTTATCGGGACAGAAATATGAAACAGATACTCCAAAGCCTGAAAACAGGTCAGACAGAACTGACAGAAGTGCCGGTTCCGCAAAACAGAGACGGCTGTCTGCTTATCCGCACCAATGCATCCCTGATTTCCGCAGGAACTGAGCGGATGCTGGTGGAATTCGGCAAAGCAAATCTGCTGGAAAAAGCCCGTCAGCAACCTGATAAGGTAAAACAGGTTATTGACAAAATCAGAACAGACGGACTTGTTCCCACCATTGAATCTGTTCAGAACAAACTGGATCAGCCGATTCCCCTGGGATATAGATCGGAAGAGCGTCGTAAGGAAATTTCGGGTTCAGAGTCTGAATTCAAGCCCGGAGATCGTATTGTATCCAACGGACCCCATGCGGAAATCGTATCTGTTCCTAAAAATCTTTGTGCAAAGATTCCTGAAAATATTTCTGATGAAGAAGCATCTTTTGCTGTTGTGGGAGCAATCGGTCTTCAGGGCATAAGACTGGCGCAGCCATCTCTGGGAGAATTTTTTGTTGTAACAGGTCTTGGACTAATCGGACTGCTGACAGTTCAGATATTGTTGGCAAACGGTTGTAAGGTTTTGGGAATTGATATAGATTCCTCCAAATGTGCATTGGCAAAAGAGTTTGGCGCAGAAACTGCTGATATTTCCAAAGGAGAGAATCCTGCTGATATTGCTATGTCGCTATCCAATGGAATAGGAGCTGACGGCGTATTGATTACCGCTTCTGCCAAGAGCAGCGAACCCGTTCATCAGGCAGCCAAGATGTGCAGAAAACGGGGAAGAATCGTATTGGTCGGCGTTACAGGATTGGAGATTAACAGGTCTGATTTTTACGAAAAAGAACTCTGTTTTCAGGTATCCTGCTCTTACGGACCCGGTCGTTATGATTCTGAATATGAAGAGAAAGGGCATGATTATCCCATTGCTTTTGTGCGCTGGACAGAGCAGAGAAATTTTGAAGCAGTACTGGATTTGATGGCTTCCGGAAAGTTAAACATAAGACCGCTTATCACACATAAATTTCCCTTTGCAGAAGCAGAAAAAGCATATAAACTTATTTCGGAAAACAAAGAGCCTTATCTTGGAATAGTTTTAACATATGAAAAACATGCGGATTTATGTAAACACAGCATTGAAATAAATGCTCCTGCCAAAAGAACAAATTATGAAATAAAAGAGCCTGTTGCAGGAGTTATCGGAGCAGGAAATTTTACAGGACAGGTTTTGCTTCCGGCATTAAAGAAAACAGGAATAAGGCTGAAAACCATTGCATCAAATACAGGAGTTTCAGGCACGCATCTTGCTAAAAAATTCGGGTTTGAATTATCTTCAACAGATACAGAAGAGATATTTAACGATTCTGAAATCAGCACAATATTCATTACAACCAGACACAGCACCCACGCCTGTTTTGTGGTTCAGGGATTAAAAGCCAATAAAAATGTATTTGTGGAAAAGCCGCTTTGTCTGACATTGGATGAACTGAATGAAATCACAGAGGTTTACAAGGATCAGGAAACGGGAAGCAGGTCGCAAATCCTTATGGTCGGATTTAACCGCAGATTTGCGCCTCATGTTGTAAAGACAAAAGAGCTTCTGGAAACCGTCAAAGAACCGAAAAGTTTTATAATGACAGTCAATGCAGGCATGATTCCGCCAAATCACTGGACGCAGGACAGAAATATCGGCGGCGGAAGAATTATCGGCGAAGCCTGTCATTTTATTGATCTGCTGAGGTTTTTGGCAGATAATAAAATATCAGACAGCAAAATAACAAAACTGAAAAACAAAACAGAGGATACGGTTACTCTTTTACTTGGCTTTGAAGACGGTTCTATGGGAACAATCCATTATTTTGCCAACGGAGATAAATCTTTTCCAAAAGAACGGTTGGAAATATTTTGCGGGGGCAGGATTTTGCATCTGGACAATTTCAGGATATTAAAAGGATATGGCTGGAAAAATTTTAACAAAATGAAACTCTGGCAACAGGATAAGGGACATGCTGCAGGAGTAAAGGCATTTGTTCAGGCGGTTCAAGGCGGAAAACAAAGTCCGGTACCGTTTGAAGAAATTGTTGAAGTTATGAAGATGGCAATTCAAGTATCTGGATGATAATATTTTGAATAAACTGAGAATAATTTTTTATGTGCTGCGATATTTCGGGTTCAAATGGATTTTTTTTCGGATCATTTATGCGTTAAAACTGCATCTGGGCTATTTCAAAAAAAATCTCCCATCTTCTTCATGGGATGAACATTCATTTAAAGAGCATCTGACAGATATAAATTTGGCTGATCCCAAAGCCTATTATGAATATCGCAAAAAAGATGCGCCGAATTTCTTTTTTTCACCTGAAGATCGTAAAAATTTTTTTCCTTTTTTTAAGGAATTTGACAAAGATACCATTTCACCTGCTATTATATCGGATAAACTGAAAAAAGGAGTATTCCGTTATTTCAGCAGACATGAATTTCAAATCGGTTTTCCGCCGGACTGGTTTATCAATCCCCTGACCGGAGAACATGCTCCAAATAAACGGCACTGGTCAGAAATCAAGGATTTTGAATTCGGAGATATTAAAATTATATGGGAACCGAGCCGCTTTGATTTTGTTTATGCGCTGGTCAGAACCTATTGGCGCACCCATAATGAAGAGTATGCAGAAATATTCTGGCAGTTAATTGAAGATTGGCGGGAAAAGAATCTGCCGAATCAGGGTCCGAACTGGAAATGCGGGCAGGAAATCAGCTTTCGGGTCATGGCTTGGATTTTCGGATTGTACGGTTTTCTGAATTCTCCACAGACAACTTCGGAGCGTCTTAACATACTTTTGCAGATGATAGCTGTTTCAGGAATACGAATTCAGGCAAATTTGGAGTATGCTGTTAGTCAAAGGAATAATCACGGTATCAGCGAAGCAACGGGACTTTGGAGTATTGGGATCATTTTTCCTGAATTTTGCCATGCCGCAAAATGGGCTGATCTGGGGCGAAAGGTTCTTGAGCAAGCTGGCAAAGAATTAATTTATGATGACGGCTCTTTTGTTCAGCATTCTGTCAATTATCACCGGCTGATGCTTCACGATTATCTTTGGGCAATCCGACTTGGTGATTTGAATGGAAAGCCTTTAAGTTCCCAACTCAAAGAAAAAATAAAAAAATCAAATAATTTTTTATATCAGATTCAGGATGATATAACCGGAAAACTCCCCAATTACGGACAGAATGACGGGGCATTGATTTTGCCTTTGAACAACTGCGATTATCAGGATTTTAGATCTGTTATTCAGTCTGTTCATTATCTGTCAAATCAATCCCGATGCTATAATACAGGAGCGTGGGATGAGGATTTAATATGGCTTTTTGGTACGGAAGCCTTGAAATCGGCTGTCAAAATACCATCACGGGATGATCTGAAAGCTGAAACCGGCGGATATTATACTTTGCGATCCAAAACTGGCTTTGCATTTATAAGGTGTGCCACGTTCCATGACCGCCCCGGGCAGGCGGATATGCTTCATTTGGATTTATGGATGAAAGGGCATAATATTGCTGCGGATGCGGGAACATACAGTTATAATTCACCGGAACCCTGGAATAATCCCTTTGCCCACAGTGCTTATCATAACACAGTAACTGTTGACGGATGCGATCAGATGGATCGGGCAGGTAAATTTCTATGGTTTCCCTGGCTAAAGAGCCGTGTAACCTGTCATTCTGATTCATCAAAAGGATACTTTACATACTGGGAAGGCAGGTATAACGCCTATCATCATCTGAAACAGCCCGTATCCCATCGCCGGGGATTGTTACGGATTGGCGACACAGCATGGCTTGTTCTGGACAGAATGACCAGTGATGAAATGCACAAATACCGGCTCCACTGGCTTTTACCTGATATGCCATTTGAATGGGATAAAGACGCATGTAAATTGTCCCTTAAAACACCTGCCGGAGCTTATCAAATACAGATGGGAACGTTTTCAGAACATGGCAAATGTACGTTGATATGCGGAGATAAGAATTCTCCTCGCGGATGGAAATCGTCTTATTATTCTTATCGTGAACCGGCTTTATCGGCTGATATGACTGTATGCTCAGAAAATGAATTGTTTTGGACTTTGTTTTGCGACGAATTGTATCATATTGAATTTGAAACTGATATAATAAAAATACAGGGGAATAAATATAATTGTAATATTCTTTTAAATGCAAACAACACAGAACAATTTCCATTGATTGCTTCTGTTTTTACAGAAAATTCCTTACAAGACAACGTAGAGGTTGGATAATGCACATACTTTTGATTCATCAGGCATTTGTATCTCCCAAAGAACCGGGCGGCACCCGTCATTATGAGCTGGCCCGCCATCTTGTAAAACAGGGTCATAAGGTTACAGTCATAACAAGTAATCTGAGTTATTTGACAGGAGAGCGAATTACTTCACATTCCGGTCTTATATCAGAAGAAATTATAGACGGAATTAAGGTATTGCGGGTTTACACCTATCCGTCATTGCATCAAAGTTTTGTATGGAGAGTTGTATCATTTTTCTCTTTTATGTTCTCTTCTATAATTGCTGCTGTTCGTGTCATATCTGTTGATTTGGTTATGGGAACTTCGCCCCCGATTTTTCAATTGGTATCAGCATGGCTGGCTGCTAAACTCCATAGAAAAACTTTTTTGCTTGAAATCCGGGATCTGTGGCCCGATTTTGCCATTGATATGGGCGTTTTGAAAAATCCGGTTCTGATCCGTTTATCCCGCCGGTTAGAATCATTTCTTTATTCTCAGGCGGATCATTTTCTGGTCAATTCACCGGCATATAAAGATTATCTGATCAATAAGGACATTCTGGAAAATAAAATCACTCTGATTCCCAATGGCGTTGATACAACAGTGTTCAAACCGGAAATGAAGGGTGAAAATATCCGCAAAGAATATAAATTAAAAGATCGGTTTGTCGTTACTTATACCGGCGCTTTGGGACTTGCCAATGATATTCAGACTATTCTGCGGGCTGCAAGATGTCTGCTTGACAAACCTGACATCTGTTTTCTGATTGTAGGGGATGGAAAGGAGCGGTCAAATCTGGAAAAATTTGCAAAAGAATGGAATTTGACAAACGTAATCTTTACAGGTTCACGCTCAAAGTCAGAAATGCCTGAAATTCTGGCGGCATCCGATGTATGTGTCGCTACTTTGCAGAATATTCCTATGTTCCGGACAACATACCCCAACAAAATATTTGATTATATGGCTGCCGGATGTCCAACAATTCTTGCCATTGACGGCGTGATTCGGAAGGTAATAGAATCCGCAGATGGCGGAATTTTTGTACATCCGGGTGATGATGAATCTTTGGCAAAAGCTGTTCTGAAACTCAGAAATAATCCGAAACAGGCAGAAACTATGGGACTATCTGCCAGAAATTATGTGGAAAAATATTTTGACAGATATAAACATGCTGAACAATTTGCCGAACTGGTCAGAACCACTGGACAAGAATGATACAAAAGATATTACCGAAGCCGACAAATCGCAGTTGAAAAATACGATTTCCACAAAATGAATGCCGTTATCCTGCCACGAATCACACGAATAGACACGAATAAAATTTTCCCATTCGTGTTTATTCGTGCAATTCGTGGCTGCGCTTATCCTGAAATGAGCCACGAATTGCACGAATGGACACGAATAGGGAAAGGACTTACATTTTTTCATTCGTGCATATTCGTGAAATTCGTGGCTGACTGATTACAAAAAAGGACTTTGAGATGGCTGATATTATTTATAAAGAACTTTCTTTTCAGATTATGGGTGCTGTATTTGAAGTGCATAATGTTCTCGGACACGGTTTTTTTGAAAAGGTTTATGAGCGGGCATTGGTGAAAGAACTTCGTCTCCGCAGAATACCTGTTGAAACACAGAAAGAAATCAAGGTGTTTTACAAACAGGAGGAGATTGGTATTTATTGTGCAGATATGGTTGTAAACAATCAGATTCTTCTGGAATTGAAAGCAGTGGATAAATTAAACAACACACACAAAGCCCAGGTACTGAATTATCTCAAAGCAACCGGCCTCAAACTCGGCCTTTTGATCAATTTCGGCAAAGAAAGAGTTGAACATGAACGGCTGGTACTGTAATTTTACCATTCGTGTTCATTCGTGCAATTCGTGGCTGATTAATAATTTTGATAAAACCGGCAACAACAGAAAAAAATTTCAATTATATGCAATGATTAAACACACGCCCATCGCCCGCAATATTTCAGAACTTGTTCCAGAAGCTGCACAATATCTGAAAAAAAGAAAAGACGTTCTCTTTGCCTGCCTTTTCGGGAGCATGGCATCCGGAACCTGCACCCCTTTAAGCGATATTGATATTGCCGTATATCTGAAAAAAGGAAATATTTCTGAAAAAAGGCTGGAACTTATTGGTGATCTTGCGGATATTTTCAAAACAGATGAAATTGATCTGGTCATCCTGAACACAGCGCCCCTGAGCCTCAGGATGAAAATACTGAAACAGAGAAAAATACTCGCTGACAATCATCCTTTTTTCCGTCACAAATACGAATCCATAACCATAAGATCCTGGTTTGATTTTTCCAAACTTGAACACAGGATACTGGAAAGGCGGTTTTTCAATGGTGGATCATCCTCTGATATTAAGAAAAATTTCAGAACTTGAGCAGTATCTGTCTCAAATCAGAGAATATGTTGACATTTCTCTGTCCGAATACGCAAACGATTGGAAAACGCAGAGAATTGCAGAAAGAACGCTTCAGATGATGATTGAGACATGCCTGGATATTGCATCTCACATTATTTCTGATGAAAAATACAGAACACCTGAAAATTATGCGGATATGTTCAGAATTCTTTCTGAAAACAGAATACTGAACAAATCTTTGCTCAATGCTTTGGAAAAAATGGCAAAATTCAGAAATTATGTGGTGCATCATTACGACAAAATTGATCCGGACATTGTTGTGAATATCCTGCATAAACATCTTGAAGATTTTGAAAAATTTGCATCAGCCATCATCTGTTATCTAAAAGACAGGCAGAAAGGATAGCAAATGCACCCTGAACAAAAGAAAATATTCCAGGCCATGACACCGGAACAGAAACTGGGAGCCGCAATGAATCTTTATCACTCAGCCCGGCAACTCAAGGCGGCAGCACTGAGGCATTGGCATCCGGACTGGAGCGAAGAACAGATTGAAAAAAAAGTCCGGGATATTTTTCTTTATGCAAGAACATAACCTGTTTCAGATTTTCATCCGCAAGAGGGAGAAATATTCCGTCTGGCACCTGTTGAATATGTTATTCTGAGGAAACTGGAATATTATCAGGAAGGCAGATCAGAAAAACATTTACGGGATATTGCAGGAATATTGTCGGTTTCTTCAGACCGGATTGATTTTCATCAGTTTGATGAATATTCTCTGGAAAAAGAATGGAAAGAGGCAAAAGCATACCGCTTATGAAAACAATTTCTGATACTGCATTTAAATAAAGTTCGGCAATGAAATCACAGAAATCTTCGGAATCATCCCGGTTGCTCTCACCGCCAATAAAGCAAATTATATCATTGGTTTCAGAACGGCTGACGAAATCAGAAATCGAATTGCTAAGGCTGAGAAAGAAACATATCTCCGATTACGCTCAAAAGGAATTGACCGGAAGGATTAAAGAATCGCTTCAGTTTCAGGCAATGAACAAAAAATAGTAGAAAAATACGATGTTCACAAACTGAATGCGGTTATCCTGTTATCCTGAAAACAATGGATTTAAGCCACGAATGGCACGAATGAACACGAATAAAATTTTTCCATTCGTGTTCATTCGTGAAATTCGTGGCCTGGATTATCCTGAAAAGAATGAGATTTAGCCACGAATTGCACGAATGGACACGAATAGGGAAAGGGGTTCATTTTTTTCATTCGTGTATATTCGTGAAATTCGTGGCTGCCCTTATCCTGAAAAGAATGGGCTTGACATAGTATCCTGTCTGCATTTATATTACAGTAATTTTTATGAAATGAAAGGTGATATATATTGAATGATTATCGAAGGCTTTATCTGGCTGACTGATTTTGTTGATAAACTTGAGTTCAAACACGGTGTGTCAATGTATGAAGCAGAAAGTGTTTTTGCAGGGAATCCGGTTTACAAAAAGATACAGAAAGGACGCGTCAAGGGCGAAAACCTTTACAGAGCTTTGGGAAAAACAGAAGCAGGAAGATATCTTGCTGTATTTTTTATTTATAAAAAGACACATGAGGTTCTTGTCATTTCAGCCAGAGATATGACAGAAAAGGAGAGAAAAAACTATGCAAAAACAAAAAGATAAAAGAAAAAAACCGGATACTGTGCCGGATGAATTCGGTTCCATACTTGAGGCAGCCGATTTCTGGGACAGCCATGATTCCGCTGAATATGAAGATATAATGGAACCTGCTGATTTTGAGGTAAATATCAAAAGACGAATCTGTATGGTTTCCATTGCAGAGGATATTTTGGAAGGACTTAGGAAAAAAGCAATTTATCAGGGGTTATCAACAGAGACACTTGTAAACCTTTTACTACAGAAACACGCTTTATGAAAAAATCTCATTTTAAGCCACGAATTGCACGAATGAACACGAATAGGGAAAGGACTTACATTTTTTTATTCGTGTATATTCGTGAAATTCGTGGCTGAAGTCGGAGAAATCTGATAAAAATCCCATTGCTTTGCACGCATTATCTGGGTATCATCAGGAAAAAATTTTTAAAAGGAGAATGATATGAAAACACAGACCGACAGAACATTATATGAACAGACAGTCATCAGTATCATGAGCAGACTTCCGGAAGCCGGAATTTTACAGATTGTTGATTTTGCAAAATTCATTGAAAATCAGTCGTCTGTGCATAAATCAGATGAAGAGGAAAAATGGAACAGTCTGCTTGCCGGACCCGAATCAAAAAAAACGATGCGTGAAATGGCAAAAGAGGCTCTTGAGGATTATCACAGCGGAAAAACAACAGAAATAACCATAAACAAAAATGGAAAACTTGAACCTGCATGAAAGCAAAAGCTACCCGGAAATTCTGGAAATGTTATGAATCTCTTCCTGCGGATATACAACAGCGTTCACGCAGGGCTTATCAGACATGGAAAACAAATCCCGGACATCCGGGATTGCATTTCAAAAAGGTTGATGAAGAATATCCGATCTATTCCGTGCGTGTAAGTGATGATTACCGTACACTCGGCATCCTTGAAGGAGATACGGTAATCTGGTATTGGATTGGCAATCATGACGAATATATGCGTCTGCTGAGAAAAAGCTGACATTTAGCCAGAAAGATCAAAAAGGTATTTCAGGTTAAAATTTTTCCCTCAGATGAAAGAATCGGTTATACACGGGGTTCTGTCAAAATAGGTGCTTATTCCTTTATCGGTGCAGATTCAATCGTTCTGCCCGGGGTCACAACAGGAGACTGACAGAAGAGATAGGGAAAGAAGGAATCAGTCCCGGCATGAATTTTCGGTGCGGCAATGCTGAAAAAATATTCTTTCTTTTTTTAGCCACGAATTGCACGAATGAACACGAATAGGGAAAGGGCTTACATTTTTTCATTCGTGCATATTCGTGAAATTCGTGGCATGGATTATCCTGAAAAGAATGAGATTTAGCCACGAATTGCACGAATGGACACGAATAGGGAAAGGGGTTCATTTCTTTCATTCGTGTATATTCGTGAAATTCGTGGCTGCCCTTTTCCTGAAATGAGCCACGAATTGCACGAATGGACACGAATAGGGAAAGGGGTTCATTTTTTTCATTCGTGTATATTCGTGAAATTCGTGGCTGCCCTTATCCTGAAATGAGCCACGAATTGCACGAATGAACACGAATAGGGAAAAGGTTTCATTTCTTTCATTCGTGTATATTCGTGAAATTCGTGGCTGCCCTTATCCTGAAATGAGCCACGAATTGCACGAATGAACACGAATAGGGAAAAGGTTTCATTTCTTTCATTCGTGTATATTCGTGAAATTCGTGGCTGCGCTTTTCCTGAAATGAGCCACGAATTGCACGAATGAACACGAATAGGGAAAAGGTTTCATTTCTTTCATTCGTGTATATTCGTGAAATTCGTGGCTGCGCTTTTCCTGAAAAGAATGGGGTTGACATAATATCCCGTCTGCATTTATATTTCTGTATGAATTGTTTTTTGATATAAGGAGACTGCCATGCAAAAAAAACTTACCATCACACTTGAGGATCAGGTCTATGAAGCCCTGCACAATGTCGTTGGGCGGCGTAATATCAGCCGTTTTATTAACGCTTTGCTTCGTCCCTGTGTACTGAAATCAGACTTGGATACGGCTTACAGACAAATGGCGGCGGATGAGCTGCGGGAATCTGAGGCTTTGGAATGGGCAGAAGCAACAATCGGGGATGTGAAAGATGAAACGCGGTGAGGTGTGGTGGGTCAACTTCGATCCCTCGGTTGGCGGTGAAATCCGAAAACAGCGTCCTGCTGTGATCATTAGCAATGATGCATCCAATAAACATCTGAATCGTGTTCAGGTTGTTCCCATAACCGGCAATGTGGGCAAGTTGTATCCGAGTGAGGCTTATATCACTCTCAACGGTGAAACAAATAAAGCCTTAGCAGACCAGATTACAACGGTGAGTAAAACACGTCTGAAAAACCAAATCGGCAGGTTATCTGCTGATGACATGAAAAAAATAGCTCACGCTGTCAGAACGCAGCTTGGACTGACATAAAAATTTATTGACAGGTAAAAAAATCATAAAACAGAAATATTTAAAAATCTCTTTTCGTCTTGTCAGCTGGTTGGAGGATAATCACGGCATCTATTTCCGAAAAAAACAATGAACGAAAATAAATGCAATTTCTGCGGAAGTACTGAATATGAAGAGCGCAGGACAGATTACCTGTATTCTTACAGGGGAAATTACCTTCTGGTTCCGAATACTCCCGCGGAGGTCTGCCTGAAATGCGGAATGCTCTATTATGAAGCCAACGTACTGAAGGAAATCGAACGCCGTTTTTTTGCCATTCAGAAAAAGCAGGAACAGGCAGAAAAATATATTGAAATTCCCATGATGAACTATGCGTGATGAGCGGATTCATTTCTCTGTCATATCCCTGGAAAAATGATACAGACCGGATAAAAAAATTATACTCACCAAACGGAATGCGGGATAAAAGCAATGAAAAAACAAAATGCTTATACAATTACAGATGATATTTTTATGGATGCGCTTGAGATTATTTCTGAAAATTTCAATGATGCACCCTATGCCATTGTAGGCGGAGGAGCAGTTCAGGTTTATACAGCTTCAGTGGCT
The DNA here is from genome assembly GCA_011390755.1 of Desulfobacteraceae bacterium. Lineage (GTDB taxonomy): Bacteria > Desulfobacterota > Desulfobacteria > Desulfobacterales > Desulfococcaceae > JAABRU01. The sequence goes on from JAABRU010000056.1 coordinate 25,579, forward strand.
GTCAGACATTCCGGCCTGAATTCAATAAAAGAAATTAACGGATTATCATTTATTCTGCGTAAAACCGGGGATATTGACATGGCATTCCGCTATGATGCCGCTGAACTTGTGAAAAAATTCAATGGAATCATTTCCCAGTCCGGCAGTCCCTACACCTTTCACTGTTTTACAAAAAGATTTGTCATTCAGGACAGAATACGCCGGTTTAACCTCAACTATCAGACTGAGCCGGAAGATTTAAAAGGAATTTCAGAATATTACAACGATATCATCGCAACAGCCGTAACTGTCGGGCTTCCCTTTAAAAACAGTGTCATGCAACTCAGAATTGCGAAACCTGAATATATTATTGCGTCCAAACTGACAAGAATAAAACCAAAAGATCAGGTTGATATTTCCATGATTCTGAAAGCTGCGGAACTTGATGATTATCCTTTTGATTCAGAAGAAGTCAGGGCAATATTAAAATCGGTTCATAAAGAAGACAAATATGATATACTTGCTGAACTTATGGATTCTTATTAATTTAAACTCAGATTTTCAATCCTGCAGCCCTGTTTCGGTTTTGATCTGCTTCCCGGCAGAATTAAAACCGCAAAACAGATCAGTCCCAACATGAATTTCCATTATAGCAATGCTGAAAAATTATTTTTTTTAGCCACGAATTGCACGAATGAACACGAATAGGGAAAGGGCTTACATTTTTTCATTCGTGTATATTCGTGAAATTCGTGGCCTGGCTTATCCTGAAAAGAATGAGATTTAGCCACGAATTGCACGAATGAACACGAATAGGGAAAGGGTTCATTTCTTTCATTCGTGCATATTCGTGAAATTCGTGGCATGGCTTATCCTGAAATGAGCCACGAATTGCACGAATGGACACGAATAGGGAAAGGGCTTACATTTTTTCATTCGTGCATATTCGTGAAATTCGTGGCCTGGCTTATCCTGAAATGAGCCACGAATTGCACGAATGGACACGAATAGGGAAAGGACTTACATTTTTTCATTCGTGCATATTCGTGAAATTCGTGGCTGAAGTCGGAGAAATCTGATAAAAATCCCTTTGTTCTGCACGCATTATCCGGGTATAATCAGGAAACGATATGAAAGGAGAAAATGATGAAGATCAGACTGACCGAAGAAATATGGAAAGAGGGCAATATGTATGTTTCCTACTGTCCCGAGCTTGATATTCCCTCATGCGGGGAATCCATTGAACAGGCAAAAAAAAATCTGAAAGAAGCGATTCTCATTAACATTGAGGAAACCAAAAAAATGGGAACTTTTGATCAGTTTCTCCAGGAATCGGGGTTTGAGAATATCCAAAAAGATGTTCTGTCTGTAAGAAAAGAACTGATGGGTTTCACCCCGATTGAGATTGGAATCTGAGATGCCATCCCTAAGATCAACAACGTGGCAGGTTCAGGTGAAAGTATTTGAAGCCTTTGGATGCAGACATATCCGTACCCAGGGAGACCATCTTGTGTATCACTTTCCAGGTGCGGTACGACCTGTTGTCATTCCAAAATATAAAGAAGTCCCTGTATTTATTATCATGAATAACATGAAAATTGTCGGCATGTCCCGTGGAGAATATTTTCAGATTTTGGAAAATATCTGACTGACTGTTGCTTCACAGATTCATTTTGGCGTATTTTGGAGGGGCACTCAGGATAAAATCAAGGAAAGTGCTTACATTTTTTCATTCGTGCATATTCGTGAAATTCGTGGCTCATTGCTTATGGCTGTTCAACATTTACATCACGGAGGAAAAACATGCAACAGATTATATTACAGACAAACAATTCTGAAAAAGTTATGCCGCTTCTCAATGATCTGATACAGGGAGAAACTTTGCGGCTGAATCACAGTTTTGCTCTCGCAAGGAAAAGACTTAAGCAGTTTGAATCAAAATATAAAATATCTTCAGAACAGTTTATGAATGAATGGGCGGCGGAAGATTTGCAGGGAAACGATATGGAATATATCGAATGGGCCGGAGAGTTTGAACTGGCAATGAAGCTGGGGGAGAGAATTGCAGTTCTGGAGAGTATAGAAAATGTCACCCAATGAATACTGTTCAAGACTTCGTAAAGCAATAGGGCAGTTTGAAGATTACGGACTTACAGAATCAATAGAATTTCAAGAGGAGATAAGAGCCGGAAAACAGATTGTGATAGCAGTCAAACTTGTATTGATCGATCACTCTGCCCTTATAATCAGAGAATTTATTGATGCAAAATACAAAATCGAAAAACTTCGTTATGCTTATCAGTATCATGCACAAAACGGAGAACTGATATTCAGATATGATAATGCCGCGCATAAACCATCACTCGGATACAAAGAGCATAAACATCTATCGAATGGAGAAATTATTCATGCTCCGCTGCCTGATATTTTTGAAATTTTAGATGAGGTTCTCAGATATTTGTAGCAAGTTTAAAAGAAAACCAGAATGATTACGAAGACGGTTCATCAGACAGCCTGAACTCATAGAACAGATGGGAAAAATCAGCCGTCAGATCGCTGTTGAAAAATATGATGTTCACAAAGTGAATGCGCTTATCCTGAAAACAATGGACTTGAGCCACGAATTGCACGAATGAACACGAATAGGGAAAGGGCTTACATTTTTTCATTCGTGCATATTCGTGAAATTCGTGGCCTGGCTTATCCTGAAATGAGCCACGAATTGCACGAATGAACACGAATAAGGAAAAAATATTTATCCGGGAGCATATCGGGAGTGTTTCACACGGATCACTGACTGCTGATATTGATGAAAAACTTTATGGATAAAAGAATATTTGTTGATACATGGGGATGACTGACTCTGAGAGACAGAAAGGAAAAATACTATAATATAAACGGGAATCCTGAACAGTGAGGAAAAATGGATAATATAAATTTGGTAAGAGAAATCAAAAAACTGCTTTTGGCAGAATTCGGAAACGAGATACAGAAGGTTATTCTTTACGGCTCCCGGTCCAAAGGAACTTCGGCACCGGATTCAGACTATGATATTCTGGTTATCCTTAAAAATCCATATGACTGGCGGATGAGAAAAAAAATTTCTTCACTGTGCTATGACATAGATCTGAAATATGACATACTGACAGATGTAAAAACTGTATCCGCAGGTGAACTGGACAAACCCTCAGGAAAACAGCCGTATATTCTGGATGCCATCAGGGAGGGAATTGCAGCATGACTCTTGATGCTCAAAGCAGGCAGAATCTGATTGAACACCGAATAAAAAAAGCTTGTGATACTGTTCATCAGGTTGAATTTCTGATTCAAAACAATATGACAACCATTGCTGTGAACCGAATATACTATGGAATGTTCTATGCTTTGTCTGCTCTTGCACTGGAACATCAATTTATTACATCCAAACACGGACAACTTATCGGATGGTTTAATAAAAATTTCATAAAAAATAACAAATTGGAAAGAAAATTCGGACAGTTTCTCCGTGATGCCTTTGATAACCGATCAAGAGGGGATTATGATGACTGGATTGAATTTTCAAAAGATGAGGTCATTATGCTGTTTGAGGAAATGAAAGAATTTATCCGGGAAATGGACAAACTGATAAACGAACAGAAATCTGCCTGATGAGATTTATTCAGAATTAATTTACGAAGACAGAAAAATTATCCTTTCTTTTTTTTAGCCACGAATTTCACGAATGGACACGAATAGGGAAAGGGTTTCATCTCTTTCATTCGTATGTATTCGTGAAATTCGTGGCTGCCCTTACATTTCAGTATACTTGTTGACCGGCCTGTGAGACAGAATCGGGATTACATTAATACTTACATTAATACAAAACGAAACTGATATGGAGCTATTATGATGAATTTTGAGCGTATTATTCCTATAAGCAGAGTGAAAAAAGATTTGGGGAACATTCTGAAAGCCATGTCGGATCAGGATGAAAGTGTTACCATTACTCAAAAAGGAAAAGCTGTCGGAATCATCATGACACCTGTTCAGTATGAGGAATTTATGGAAACCGTCGAAATTCTCAGCGATAAGGAGCTTCTTGCTACTTTGCAATCTTCCCGCAAAGATTTTGAATCCGGCAAAATTCATACACATCAGCAAAACTGGCGGGACTGACGGATTACAAAATTCTCTACTCTGAAACCGTCCGGGAACAGATCAGATTCCTGCATCCCCGGATAAAACCCGATATTAAATCCGGTTTGGAAAGCATAAGAGACAATCCTTACATTGGAAAAAGACTTCAAAAAGAGCTTTCCGGCTATTTCTCTTTTCGTATCAAAAGGTTCAGAATTGTTTATAAAATTAACAATACTGAAAAGTCTGTTGAAATTCATCACATCGGACACCGGAAAAATATTTATGAGATAGTCAGAGAGCAGAAAAAGAAATCTGAAAAAGTTAGAAATTATAATTATCCTGATGAAACGAATCCTTGACCTTCTCCTGGCCCTCCCGGCCTTTTTCCTGCTTTCCCCGCTGATGCTGATGACGGCTTTTCTGATCCGGCTGAAGATCGGCAGCCCGGTTTTGTTCCGCCAGGTTCGGCCCGGATTATACGGGAAACCGTTTACCCTGTACAAATTCCGCACCATGACGGATAAGAGGGATGAAAAGGGAAACCTGCTGCCGGATAAAGACCGCCTTACCCGCTTCGGGCAGTTTCTCCGCTCCTCTTCCATAGACGAACTGCCGGAACTGTATAATATTATCAGAGGAGACATGAGCCTCGTCGGCCCCCGTCCCCTGCTGATGCAGTATCTGGCCCGCTACAGCCCGGAACAGGCCCGGCGGCATGAAGTCCGGCCCGGACTGACCGGGTGGGCGCAGGTCAATGGCCGCAACGGTCTTTCCTGGGAGGATAAATTCAGGATGGATATCCGGTATGTTGACAATCATAATATCTTTTGGGATATTCGGATTATCCTGATGACTTTTGCCAAAGTGATAAAAAGGGACGGCATCAGCCAGCCGGGACAGGTAACTGCGGAGGAGTTTTTAGGGAATACATCTTTATAAAATATGGAGGGATGTAAAATGGAAAATGTATATATATGTGATGCAAAATTTCTGGATGGCAGAACAATTCAGCTTTCTGAAAATTTTCCTGTTTCTTTGAGAGAAATACAATTGCTTATTATTCCGAAAAAAAAAATCAGGAAGAAAAGCAGGACTTCTGAAGGGAAAGATAAGAATGTCGAAAGATTTTAATGAACCGTTGGAAGATATGAAGGAATATATTTCTGTTTACAGATGAAATTTTTAAACAGTTCGATGCTGTATCATAAACAAAGGTTACAGGAAAGCAGAAAGATGAATGAAAAAAATCGCTTTGAAAACTGGAAATACCCGGAAATAGAAGAGGGCAGACCCACAAAATACAACTGGGTGGTGCAGCATAAAGAAAAATTGGAACTCGGTTATAAAACCGACATCGGAGCGTTTACCTATATCAATGCAAAATACGGTGTTGTGATAGAAGACTTTGTGCAGATCGGTTCTCATTGCTCAGTTTATTCGGTATCCACCATTGATGATAAACAGGGGCAGGTGATACTGAAAAAAAACTGTAAAATCGGGAGTCATACTGTTATTATGCCCGGTGTGACTGTCGGGGAAAACGCCGTTGTCGGAGCGCACAGTTTTGTCAATAAAGATATACCCGACAATGTGACTGTTGCCGGGGTTCCGGCAATAATCATCGGAAGATATGCGTATAATAAAAAGGAATTAATATGAAATTTAAAATTCAGATAATGAAAAGTGATGAAGGTTTTGCTGTATCCTGTCCCTCACTGCCCGGATGCCATTCTCAGGGTGAAAATGAACAGGAAGCATTGGAAAATATAAAAGAAGCCATAATATTATGGATGGAAACATTTGCAGAACTGCAGGATGAGTTATCCGATGTGAAGGGATATATGCTGAAAGAGATTGAAATTCCGATAGGAGAACAGGTGTTTCATGCCTAAATTACCGGGAATTAACCACCTGAAAGCAATTAAGGCATTTGAAAAGGTCGGTTTCCGCCTTCTGAAAAGAAGAGGAAAGAATCATGCGGTTATGACAAACGGCCGGACAATTATTATTATTCCAAGACATAATCCGATTAACGCATTTACAATGGGTGGTATCATCAAAGATGCGGGGCTGAGTGTTGAACAGTTCAAAGAACTGCTTTCCTGAAAGGTTCATCAAATGAACAATAATCGAATATTCCTTTCTCCTCCCCACATGGGCGGAGAAGAACTCCGTTTTGTGCAGGAGGCATTTGAGAGCAATTATATCGCTCCCTTAGGCCCCCAGGTGGATGCCTTTGAAAGAGAATTCTGTGAAATCACAGGCATTCCCCATGCAGCAGCCCTCTCATCCGGCACAGCGGCCATGCATCTGGCCCTCCGGGAAATCGGGGTGGGATTGGGGGATGAAGTAATCGCTTCCACCCTCACCTTTATCGGCAGTGTGTCCCCTGTGACGTTTCTGGGAGGCATTCCGGTATTCATTGATTCGGAACGCAAATCCTGGAATATGGACCCGGATCTGCTGGCAGAGGAACTGGAACAGTGCGAAAAAACGGGCCCTCTGCCCAAAGCGGTAATTCCAACTGACATCTACGGTCAGTGCGCGGATTATGACCGGATTTTTGAAATCTGCGATCCTTACGGTATTCCCGTAATCGTGGATGCAGCCGAGAGTCTGGGCGCATCGTATAAAGGAAAAAGCGCGGGATTCGGCGCGAAAGCCGCTGTTTTCTCCTTTAACGGCAATAAAATCATCACCACATCCGGCGGCGGAATCCTGGCTTCCCATGACGAAGAACTTATCCGCCGGGCAAAATTCCTCTCCCAGCAGGCCCGTGATCCGGCTCCCCATTACGAGCATACGGAAATCGGTTACAACTACCGCATGAGCAATATTGTGGCGGCTGTGGGCCGGGGGCAGCTCCGGGTGCTGGAAGAACGGGTGATGCAGAAACGCAGGATATTCAACATTTACCGGAATTCACTCAAAGACATCCCCGGCATAGAATTCATGCCCGAAGCTTATGGAAGATCCACCCGATGGCTGACGGTTATACTCATCAGTCCCGAAGAATTCGGGGCCGACCGGGAAACGGTGCGCCTGGCCCTGGAAGCGGAGAATATTGAATCCCGGCCCGTATGGAAACCCATGCACATGCAGCCGGTATTCCGTTTTGAACCGAGAGTCCCCAGTACCCGGAACCCGGTACCCGGTTCTCAGTACCCGGCCAGGACAGTCGGGGGCAAAGTGGCGGAAGATCTGTTTGAAAGCGGGCTGTGTCTGCCCTCCGGTACTGCCATGACAGCAGAAGATACGGAACGGGTAATTTCCGTTATATTGAAATGCCGTACTTACTGAATTCATAGATATAAATCCGGAAATGATTATATCAGAGGAGTGCCGAACTGAAAGTTTGGCAGTTTCCGGCCAATGACAGTCCGGTCACAAACTTTCAGTTTGTGACGCCTTCAGATTCGGTACATTCATATTCGGAAATCGCCTAACTCCGCAAAAAAGGGACTGACAATGTCAGTCCCTTTTTTGTTTCATCAGTATCCAACTGACCGGCAGTATAATCCTTCCCGGAATGCCGTTTATTTCTACCTTTGAATACACCCTTTGCCCCATTGCTGAATTGCTTCCGATATGGAATAGTTACAAACATATAAGTGTGTTTCACAAATCTGTTTGTACAGAATATTCTGTAAAGGGAGGCAAAGATGAACTCTTCTCCGGTATGCAGCGAATGGAACAATGGCAGCAGGAATATCTGTAAACCGCCCCTGTCTGCACGTTTTTTCAACGGAGTCCGCTACCGCTTCACTCCGCTGATTTCCACATTCAATTTTTATATCATTCTCAGCGCGGATATTCTGCTCTTTGCACTGGCCCATTTCCTGTCCTACTGCATCCGTTTTGAATTCCATTTCACGGGCAATGCATGGCAGCAGATGATTTCGGTTCTGATATTCCTGCTTCCCCTGAAAGCATTTGTTTTCTGGGCCTTCGGTCTTTACCTGGGAATGTGGCGCTATGCGGGGGTTTCCGATCTGCTGCGTCTGTTCAAAGCCACGGTCTTTGCCAGTCTTGTCATGGTTACGGCAATGGTATTCATTCACCGTTTCAGCGGATATTCCAGGGCGGTTTTTATTATGGACGGATGCCTGACCTTTCTTTTTGCCGGTGGGCTGCGTTTCGGAATCCGCCTGTTTTTCCGCAGGAATAAAATAACAGAAAGTTTCCATGGCTCTGCCCGGAACCCTCATCCTGTTTTCATCATCGGTGCAGGCAGTACCGGTGAAATGACGCTCAGGGAAATCATGGCCAATCCCGACAGTCAGTATCAGGTGCTGGGTTTTATTGATGATGAACCGAAAAAAAAGGGACGGCTCATACATGATATTCCCGTACTGGGGGGGCTGGCCTCTCTTTCCGCTTATGCCGATTTCTACGGAGTGAACGAGGTTCTCATTGCGGTTCCTTCTGCCAGCGGCCCGGAGATGCGGAAAATTATTCAGGCCTGTGATGCCTGTTCCCTGAAATACCAGACCCTGCCCGGATGGAGTGAAATCATTAACGGAAAAGTCAGCATAAAGGCATTGCGGGATGTGGATTATAAGGATCTGCTCCGCCGTCCCCCGGTACAACTGCACCAGGATCAGATTCAGCAGTATCTGGGAGGAAAAACCGTACTGGTCAGCGGGGCAGGAGGTTCCATCGGTTCGGAACTCTGCCGTCAGATACTGCGCTTTCAGCCGGGGCACCTTGTTCTGCTGGATAACTGCGAGAACAATCTTTACAGTATGCAGATGGAACTGATCCACCGGATCGGTTTTTCCAACTGTACTCCGGTATTGGCCGATGTGCAGGACCGCTGGCTGATGGACCGGATTTTTTCCCGCTACCGCCCCCATGCCGTGTTTCATGCCGCGGCCTATAAACATGTGCCCATGATGGAAAATAACCCCTGGCAGGCTGTACATAATAATATCCGGGGAACATTTACCATTATGGAGCAGAGTGTAAAACATAAAACAGAATATTTTCTTCTGATCTCCACCGACAAGGCTGTCCGTCCCACCAATGTCATGGGGGCCAGCAAGCGGGTCTGCGAGCTGATACTCAAATCTTTCGCCGGAAACGGAACCCGCATGATGGCCGTGCGTTTCGGAAATGTGCTGGCATCTTCGGGGTCGGTTATTCCCCTTTTCCGGAGCCAGATCGCAGCAGGCGGCCCTGTGACCGTGACCCATCCGGATGTCACCCGCTATTTCATGACCATTCCCGAAGCCGTGCAGCTGGTGCTCCAGGCCGGTTCCCAGGGGGAAGGCGGGGAAATTTTTATTCTGGATATGGGAACTCCGGTAAAAATTGCGGACATGGCCAGGGATCTGATCCGTTTTTCCGGCAAAGAACCGGATCGGGATATTGAAATTGTGTTTACAGGTCTCCGTCCCGGAGAAAAATTATATGAGGAACTGATAACTGCCGGGGAAGGTATCGTATCCACAGTGCATGAAAAAATCATGGTGCTGAAATCAGAGGAGGGGCCCGGCGCTTACGGCAGGCAGGAAGAATACCGGACCTGGCTCTGTAAGGAACTTGAGGAAATGTATGACCTGGCCCTCAGGCAGGATGTATGCGGTATCAAAAAGAAACTGAAATATCTTGTCCCCGAATATACCGTACAGGATACGGAATGCGTACTCTGAACCCTTCGGATATTTTTCTGATGTAATAAAGCCCGGCAGACGCGGTGTCTGCCGGGCTTTTATTTTTCCTCCGGCCGGTGTTTTGTCATAATTCATAAGGGTGTAATGTAACATACCCTTTGAGAAAATTGTTTCATGCTGATTATATCCGGTATTTTATTCAGAGAAACCCGGAGTGCGAAAGTTGGGCGGAGCGGTCTTTCGCCCGCGCGCCTTCGGAGTGTGGGCGAAAAATAATTTTCGAACTCCTTTCTCAAAGACAATGTCACATTACATCATAAGGGCTTGCAGCAGGTTTGTTTACCCGGAAAAAGCCATTGCAGGGCGGGGCTGAAAAGGGAAATCAGGGGGAAAGGGGCATTTTGTGGCGTGAATACACATCCGCATCCCAATCTGTTGCACATCCCTTTTGGAGATAATGATAAGCCGCGGCTGCGATCATCGCTGCATTGTCTCCGCAGAGTGAAACAGGGGGGATATGCACGGCCAGTCCTTTTTTTCCGGCATCTTCCCGAATCTTTTCCCGCAACCGCCGGTTTGCAGCCACCCCGCCCACCAAAGCCACGGTTCTGCATTTTTTTACTTCTGCGGCAAACAGCAGTTTTCCGCTCAGCACTTCCACCACGGCTTCCTGAAATCCCGCTGCAATATCCGGGATTTCTTCCCGGTATTCTTCATGGGTCTGAATATAACGTCCCACTGCGGTTTTCAGACCGCTGAAACTGAATTCATGCTGCGATTTATCCAGCCAGACCCGCGGGAAGGATATTTTTTCGGGATTTCCCTTTTCTGCCAGTTCCCCGATTTTCGCACCTCCCGGATAACCCAGCCCCAGCATTTTGGAAACCTTGTCAAAGGCCTCACCTGCCGCGTCATCCCGCGTCTGCCCCATCAGTTCAGAATCAGTGTGACCCCGCACATGATAAAGACTGCTGTGTCCTCCGGAAACCAGCAGCGCGGCAAAGGGAAACTCCGGTGCTTCGGCCTTAAGAAAAAGAGATGCAATATGCCCTTCCAGATGATTTACGCCGTAAAAGGGAATTCCCAACGTATAGGCATATGCCTTGGCAAAAGAAAAGCCCACCAGCAAAGCCCCCACCAGGCCAGGGCCCCGGGTTGCAGCCACAGCGTCCAGCTGCTGCGCGTTCAGACCGGCTGCGGCAAGGGCTTCTTCCGTAACCGGAACAAGGGCTTCCAGATGTCTGCGCGAAGCCAGTTCCGGAACCACACCGCCGTAACGATGGTGAATATCAATCTGGGAGGCCACAACAGAAGAGAGGATAAGCGTTCCGTCTCTGACAACCGCGGCAGCGGTTTCATCACAGGAACTTTCAACAGCGAGAATAATCATAAACAGGTCTGATACGGGAAAACAGAAATCTGCATCCGGATTACTGATCCATAATACAGGTCGCGCAGGAATCATCGGATTCCCAGGCAGCAACCCGACTGACACGGATGCCCGGTTCCGTAATTCTTTCCTGCAGTTTTGTGGCAATATACAAAGCAATGTTTTCCGAAGAAGGCGGCGTATCCGGTCCGAAAAAATCAGCCTCATTGAGAAATCTGTGATCCAGATCCTTCATAACTTCGGCAACACTGCGCTTAATATCTCCGAAATCCATCAGCACTCCGGCAGGATTCAGCTTTTCACCGCTGACACAAACCTCTATCTTCCAGTTATGACCGTGAAGATTTTCGCATTTCTGCCCCACCATCTTCAACTGATGGGCCGCGGCAAAACGGGTCAGAATTTTCAACTCGAACATATGCGTTTATCCTGTTATAAATAAAATGGAACTATAAAAAAGCCGGGCACCGCTGAACAAACCCGGCTGCCATGATTTGCTGCATTATCTTTATTTCAGAACGGAAACTCTGATGCCTCTCATCCCCCTTCCCCCTTTCATCCGGAAACCCTGCTCTGGCCGCCTTTAAGTATATTTTTGAGTTTGTTGGAAAATTTATTTTCTTCCATTTTGGCAAACTCCCGGAGCAGATTTTCCTGTTTTTTACTGATATTGGTAGGGGTTTTAATATCCACACGGATAATCTGATCCCCCCGCCTGCCGTTGCGCAGAGAGGGAATGCCCTCCTCATGAAAACGGAACAGTTCCCCCGGCTGGGTTCCTTTGGGAATTTCCAGTACCTTTTCCCCTTTCAGGGTGGGCACCTTTATTTTGTCTCCCAAAGCGGCCTGGATGAAGGAAATGGGGATTTCACAGATGACATCTGTATTGCTGCGCTGAAAAAATTCATGGGGTTTTACATGGATAAATACATAGAGATCGCCCTGGGTGCCGCCCAGGGTCCCGGCTTCCCCTTCACCGGTCAGACGGAGGCGGGAACCGTTGTCCACACCGGCGGGGATTTTTACAGCCACCTTTTTGCTGATCCGTATTTTGCCGTTTCCCCGGCAGTTGCCGCAGGGATGCTGAATACTCTGCCCGTTTCCCCGGCAATGGGGACAGGTTGTGCGGACAGTGAAAAAACCCTGGGACCGGGAAATCTGACCACTGCCGCCGCACTGTCGGCATACTTCGGGGCTGGTTCCGGGTTCGCATCCCGAACCGGCACAGCTGGGGCAGGATGCCATTTTGTCCACAGTGATCTGCGTTTCCGTGCCGAAAGCCGCCTCCAGAAAACTGAGTTCCATATCATAGCGGAGATCCGCGCCCCGATGCGCACGTTTGCGGCCGGCCCCTCTTCTGCCGCCGAAACCGAAAAACTCTTCAAAAATATCCCCGAAATTGGAAAAAATATCTTCAAAACCGCCCACGCCCGAAAAACCGGCCCCTTCCAGCCCCTGATGACCGTACTGGTCATACAGTCTGCGTTTTTCCGGATCCCGGAGCACTTCATATGCTTCTGCGGCTTCTTTAAACCTGTCTTCTGCCACTTTATCTCCGGGATTCCGATCCGGATGATATTTCATTGCAAGTTTTCGGTAATTGGATTTGATCTCGTTGGCCGCAGCATCGCGGCCGATTCCCAAAACTTCGTAATAGTCCCGTTTGTTTGCCATAAATATTCCTGATCCGATACGCTTCTGAGCTGTCTCTGTTTCCGTATTATAATTACAGTTTTTCAGAAAATATAATCCGCACCGCGGCCCCCGGGTGAATCCGCAGAAATCCTCCCCCTCCGCTGACGCAGATTCAGTAGATCGAAAAGTTTCCCCCGGATACGGTTTTACGGCTGTCCCGGAGTGCAAAAATTGTATTTCTGCACCGCCGCATCCCCCGGTTGCCCCATGCAAAAATACAATTTTTGCACTCCTCCGGAAACTTTCCGATCTGCTGAGATTTGCTTCTT
>JAABRU010000351.1 GCA_011390755.1 Desulfobacteraceae bacterium
TGACGCAGGAAATATCTCTCCCCCTTTTGCAAAAGGGGGACTTTGAAGCGGCCGTCCCCTTTGCACCGGCGGCATTGCCCCCTGACTTTTTTGCTAAAGGAAACGGTATTGACTGTACTATTCAGACGCAGAAAGTGCCGGAAGGTTTACATGCCGCCGAAAACATATTTACTGATCATATCCTCCAGATCAATAGCGGATTCGGTTTCCGTAATCACATCGCCGGATTTGAGCATTTCTTCCAGACCCCCGGGGGAAATTTTAATATATTTGTCCCCTATCAGTCCGGAGGTTTTTACAGAAGCAATGGAGTCTTCGCTCAGTTTCAGCTCATTGCGGATTTTCATTTTTACCACCGCGACCATCCGTTCCTGATCCAGTGATATCCCTTCCACTTTTCCCACCTGCACCCCGGCCAGCTCAACCACAGCACCGGTTTTCAGGCCGGAAACCGACTGAAATTTGGCGGAAACACTGTAATAATTGTCCCCCAGAACTTCGGCTTTTCCCAGTTTGACGGTCAGGTAGGCAATACAGATCAGACCGATCAGCACAAATACACCCACGGCTGTTTCAACGGATGCCTTTTTCATGACACCTCCGAATATTTATTGTTTTTCAAAATAGTGTCCTGTTTCATTTATCATTGCAGGTCAGGTTAGCGAGGTGTAATCCGGCATTCGGATGTTCTGCTCCGAAATACCTGCACAATTTTTTCGTGAAACAGTGCAATAGTATTCCGGCAGGGCAGTCTGCCGGAGATAACAGGAAAACAAATTTCTGCTGCATAAGGCGTGGCAGAATATTTATTTCCGGAAGAGTATTCATTAAGAGTCTATCCGAAAACCTGTCTTTCGGTATTCTGAACCCCTGTTTTCACCGGTTCCAAAAATCGGTTTCGGAGGTTTTCGGACAGACTCTAACAGACTTTGAATTCATAAAAAACATTTTTGCTTATTTCCGCCTCGCGAATCATCTGTTCAATGGGTTTGTCCTGCTCGGCCTCGGCCATTCCCGCACTGACGGAAAAACAGAATCCGGGATATGCCCGGATGTGTAACAGACTGTCCTGTTTCAGATTTTCTGCAAGATTCATACAGAGGTTCTTTGCTCCCTCTGTATCTGTCCGGGGTAATAAAAGCATGATTTTGTTCATGCCCAGCCGGGAACAGATGTCAGTAATCCGCAGATGTCTCCGGACTGCGTTTGAAAAGCTGCTCAGCGCGCCCTGTTCTGCCTCATATCCTGCCATACGTTTGATTTCATACAGATTTTCAAGTGTAAGCAGCACAACGGTAAACGCGCTTTTATGGCGGCGCATCCGGGCCATTTCCTCCTGATAACGCCTTTCCCCCTGGGCAATGGGAGAGAGTCCGGTCAGACTGTCATGACTGGTCTCCAGCCCCCGGACAAAATCCATGACAATCGGATTACGGGTCTGGCGGATTTCCGTATGACTGCCGCTGAAAACAATGCGGCCTTCATGGAGCATGGCAATCTGCTGGGAAATATAAAAAATATCCGGTATCTCATGGCTGACCACCACACCGGTAAATCCGAATTTTTTCTGATAATCAGAAATCATGCTGTGCACCGCATTTTTGCGCACGGGGTCCAGTCCGGTGGTGGGTTCGTCAAAAAGAATGATTTCCGGCTCCGTTACCAGGGATCTTGCCAGCGCCACTCTTTTTTTCATGCCGCCTGAGAGTTGTGAAGGGTATTCCGCTTCTATTCCCTGCAGATCCAGCTGCTCCATTTTATCCAGCACCCTGTCCCGGATTTTATGCCTGGGCAAAGATGTTTTTTCATTCAGCGGCAGGGCAATGTTTTCAAAAACGGTCATGGAATCAAAAAGGGCCGTTTCCTGAAACATATAGCTGAATTTTTTCTTCATGGCCTTTTTGTCAGCTTTTTTCATCCGGGATACCGCCTTGCCTTCAAAGTAGATTTCCCCGGAATCTTTTTCAATCAGACCGATAATATGTTTCAGAAGGACACTTTTTCCCTCCCCGCTTTTGCCGATTACCGATGTAATCTGCCCCCTGGGGATTTCCAGATTTACCCCCTGCAGAACGGTATTGTCCCCGTAGGATTTGCATACATTTTCAAAGCGGATCAGTGCTGTCATAATACCGGGATCCTATTTTTTACATCAGGAAAGAAGTTAAGACGTAATCTGTGGCCAAAATCAGGACGCAGGAAATCACCACTGCCGAGGTTGTTGCCGAACCGACACCTTTGGCACCGAATCCTTCTTTGCGGGTATGTGTATAATAACCCTGAAAGCAGCAGATGGTAACCACCACGGCACCGAAAACCAGTGCCTTGATAAATCCGCCGTTGATGTCGGTCATATGCACACTGAATTCCGTGCGGTAGAAATAAAGGCCGGAATTGATTCCCAGCAGCACACATCCGGTCAGATAACCCCCGATGATGCCGACGGTGTCAAAAAGAGCGGTGAGGAGGGGAAAACTGAACAAAGCCGCGGCAAGTCGCGGACTGTAAAGAAAACGGATGGAATTGATATCCATGGTTTCCAATGCATCAATCTGTTCGGATATCCGCATAATGCCCAGTTCCGCAGCCATTGCGGAACCGGCACGGCCCGTTACCATAATGGCCGTCAGCACCGGCCCCAGCTCCCGGATCAGGGTCAGGGAAACCAGGGTTCCCAGCAGCCCTTCCGAGCCGAATTTTACCAGGGTATAATACCCCTGAAACCCCAGCACCATCCCGGTAAATGCGCCGGTCAGTGCCACCACGACAACGGATTTCATTCCGATAAAATAAATCTGCTCCAGCAGTTTGCGGAACTGGAAGGGATAGGAAAAAATATGCAGTGTACCTTTTGCGAAAAAAAGGGCAATCCGTCCCAGTTCCCGAACGAAAAACAGCACATCGTTTCCCAGCTTCTGTACAGGAATTTGAATAATGGCAAGCCGTTCCATGGAAGAATCCTATGTCATTGTGGTGGAATGTACCGGGAGTTACGCAGTTGATTTTTAACTGCTTGAATTTACTGTATGTGCCAAAAAGTCACAGGCAATAAAAACAGCGACTTGTATTTCAACTGCATAGCTCCTGTATACATTGAAAATTGCGGGAAATATAGTAAAGCAGGGAGAAAGTGTCAAGGCAGAAATGCGGCAGGGCGTTTTTGACAGGGGAAATGATCGGGGGGTAAAATGATAAAAGGGAAGGGACAGGGCGGGAAAACCCCATACAAAGAAGATAAACTGAAAAATATCAGGTTTTTGAAAAAAATTTTAATAATAAAATCAGATTATTACCTAAATTGAGCGGTTTTTTTCAGATAAACCGGCTGGATGTCCGATAACCGGAACTTTGCCTGTTTTACGCTTTTCACCCAACGGGTGAAAAGGCGGGAACCGCTGAACCCCTGATATTTCCGGCC
>JAABRU010000191.1 GCA_011390755.1 Desulfobacteraceae bacterium
AATCTGAAAAATGCCTCTTAACTGCTCCGGAAAAGAACTGCCTGACATACCTTCGGCTGAATGCGCAGATACAGTAAGTGATATTGATGACTGCAGCAGACTGACAGAGATTCAGGATGAAATACTGCTGCATGAATCTGTGGAGGACGGTTATCATTACTGGACAATTATTCAGGCCGGTGATGAAACCCCCTTTGCAGCCTGTCATTTTGAAAAATATGCTGCGTGTAAGAACATGGAAGGCCGAAGATCCGACTACCTGCTTTGCGGCTGGCATAATGGCGAATGTTTTATCATTGTCTGCGAACTTCGCCAGACACTTCTGAATGAAAGACAGATGAAGGATAAGTCCGCCCCCCTCCGATAATTCGGATCCCCGGTATTTCGGACAGGGGCATCATTATACGATTATTGATGCACCGAGGGAAGGAAGCATCCTCAGTGCGGAGGAAGTGAGGGAAATGCATAAGAGATGGAAATGAACCCAAGAGAATTCCGGAGACTGCGTACCCGTTTTCATGAGGAAGTCAGACGCAGAGAAATCATCTGGCCCTCTCCCGTTGCATCCCGGATGACGGCAATGCTCCATGAGTCTCCGGGAGAAAAAGTATTGGGAATTGTCGGATTTCTGGATTCCCTGCTTTCTTTTCTGGGAAGCATCCTGATTTCTCTGTATCTGAATGATTCAGAGAAACATTTTCCCCATGCCCGGCTGAACCGCTGCATTCTCGGTTTTCTCCGTACACCGCCCACGCTGGGACAATGGATTCGTATCCTGCGGGAGGGAACAGATTATTTTTCCGGCACTGACAATTTTCTGATGCCGGAGCTGACTGCATTTGCAAAGGGAATTTCCGATCCCCTGGAAAAGGAAAACAGAAAGATCCGTCTCATTGACGAACTGCTGCCCCATCTCAATACCTTCCGCCTGGGCGTGGGACATCCGGATAATCTCTCTGTTTTCCTGAAAAAAAACGGGGTGGTATATTCAGCCGGAGAGGATCTGATGAGCGGCTATGAAAAAGCCCTGCCCTTTGTCATTCCCGCCCTCCTCCGACTGATTCTGGGACTTGATTTTCTTTCCGCTTACTGGCTGTTTTATCTCAAAGGCCGTTTTGCGGACGATATATTTGACATCCGTCTGTACCGTTCCGCACGGCCCGAAGAAAATGAACTCCGTATCCCTGACAGTGCTTTTCATGATCCTGATTTTTCTCCCAACCTTTACCGCAACCGTCTTTTCCTGGCCCCTGTGACTGAAAGCGGACAGGAACCCGGGCTGATGCAGACCCGGCATCCCAGGGAAGTAAACCCGGTTCTCATTAACTGGCTGCAGGAAAAAGAGTCCCTGCCCTTCCGTTTTCTCCGCTGGAAAGACAAAAAGAAAAAACGCATGATTATGGGGGATATTATCAGCCTGAAACAGGCGGATGAAATACCGGACCCGGATACCCGTGAACGCCTTTTCCGTGCCTATTATGAACTGAAAAATCTGCTGGAATCCGGGGACAGCGGAGCGTCTGAACAGGAGGATAAAGACGAAAGCGGTTCCGGAATTCTGCCGGAAAAAATCCATTCGGAAAAACGCCATGCTGTGATATGCGCCGAAATATACCCGCATCTGAATATAGCCGATGAGCTGCTGGGCGGAATCAGTGCCGGAGACCGCAGCATACCGGGCATCTGTGTACGGAATGACCCGGATCGGATCAGCGGTCTTTCCCAAACCCTGCACCTGCTGCGGAAAAAGAAGAAGTTCCCTCATGCTGTGCTTCTGGGGGATGGCGGCATGGGAAAAACCACTTCCCTGCTGAAACTGTGGGAAGAACTCCTTCACACAGAAAAAGAAACACCTGTTCCCTTTTTTCTTCGTCTGGAAAGTTATAACCGCATGAAACCCGCACGGCGCAGAGACTATATTTTCCATATCATTTCCGAAGAATACTGCAACAGGATTCCCTCGGAAGAAGATATACGGCATATGGAAAACGCTTTCCGGCAGCCGGTTATCCGCAGCGGAGGAACAGAACCCT
The DNA here is from genome assembly GCA_011390755.1 of Desulfobacteraceae bacterium. Taxonomy (GTDB): domain Bacteria; phylum Desulfobacterota; class Desulfobacteria; order Desulfobacterales; family Desulfococcaceae; genus JAABRU01. Next base: position 2,034 of record JAABRU010000191.1, read on the forward strand.
CCGTCATTCTGCTGCTGGACGGGTATAATGAAATCAGTGCAGATACCGCAGACCTGCTGATTCACCTGAACCATATCCGGAAAATGCCGGGCGTTCAGATGATCATCTCCTCCCGTTATGATATACGTCCGGCTTTGGGATGGACGGATTTTGCAAAACTGGAACTGCCGGAGCTGGAGGACGGGCAGATCCGGAAATTTATGGAATCCCGGAATACGGCTTTCCATCCGGATTTGCCGACCCGTCTTCCCCTGCTGCGAAACCCCATGATGCTGACCCTTTACTGCGGTCTGGAACGGGAGATGAAACAGTGTGCCGATACCGGACAGAATGCCTATGACTTTATCCCCGAACCGCGCACAAAAGCCGAACTTCTTCATAATTCCATGCAGTCCTTTCTGGCCCGCCGGGATCGGATGTCCCCTGCTTCCGATGATCGGGTCATGCACCGCCTGATGCTGCATCATCTGCTTCCCCGGCTCGGATATGAAATGGAAAAAGCCGGAATTTATGAAATTGAGAATGAAGGGCTCCGTCAGATGATCTGCGAGGAAAGCCGCCTGTGGCTTACCGATGCCTTTCTGGATGCACATCCGGACATTGACAATGCCATGTCCGAAAATCTGATGGAAAAACTGCATGTCAGCGGGCAAAGGCAGGCGCGGATACTGTATAAAACAATATTCCGTATCCTTACAAAAGACTATGCACTGCTCCGCAGTCCGGAAGGGCAGACCTGCGGGTTTCTGCACCAGGATTTCAGGGATTATTTTGCGGTTGCATATACTGCGGCCCGAATCCGGGCGGATGCCGGCAAAAAAAATCCCGGACTTTCCATACTCAAAAACCGCCTTTTTCCTTTTCATCTCCGTGCCATGCTGGGGGGCCTTAGCGGAGAACATCACCGCGCCCCCGCTGTCCGGAAGGGCATATACCAAAAAGGAAAAATCAGGGAAACCTTTTTGGACAAGTCGCTCGGCCTGCTCCGGGGGCAGGAAATCTGCCGGGGGGATTACCGGTTGCTGAATATTCTGGAAACCCTCAAAGAAACCCGCTGCGATCTGAGTGATACGGATTTATCCGATCTGGATTTACGCTATTGCGTACTGAACAATATCCGGCTCGGACACGGAAAGATACAGGGACGGTGCAGAGGGGCTGTTTTATCAAAAACAAGAATCAAACCCCGTACATTTTTTCCTCAGGGACATTCTTCATGGATCAGAACTGTCACCTACAGTCCCGATATGAAATATTTTATATCCGCAGGTAATGATAAAACAATCAAAGAATGGGATTCGGAAACCGGGGAATGCAGAAATACATACAAAGGTCATTCTGATACAGTAAACACTGCATTTTTCAGTCCGGACGGCAATCGCATTATTTCAGCCAGTGATGATAAAACCATCAAAGAATGGGACAGAGAAACACAAAGATGTATTCATACATATAATGAGCATTTTGATGCAGTCAGTTACGCTGTCTTCAGCCCCGACAGCAGATATATTATATCCGGAAGTCATGATAATACCTTGAAAAAATGGGATACAAAGAAAAAGGAATGTCTTGGTACATACACCGGACATTTTGATTGGATCAAATGTGTTGCATGGAGTCCGGATGGAAATACATTTCTCTCTGCCGGAGAAGATGAAACCATCAGGGAATGGAATGCGGACAGGGGAGATTGTATCCGGATTTATACAGGGCATTCAGAGTGTGTAACTTTTGCTGCCTATCATCCGGAAGGTCAGTATATTGTTTCAGCAAGTAAAGATAATTCTGTGAAGGAGTGGGATACAGAAACCGGCAAATGTGTCCGGACATATTCGGGGCATTTGTATTATGTAAACTGCGTGTGTTACAGTTCTGATGGACGGCATATCATTTCTGCAAGTGATGATGACACATTGAGAGAGTGGAACCGGGAAAGCGGGGAATGCATACGGATTTATTACGGACATTCCAGATCGGTATATTTTGCGTCTTACAGTGCTGATAAACAAAGACTGATTTCTGCCGGTAAAGATAATACCATCAAAGAATGGAACGCAGTAAGCGGAGAATGTATCCGCTCATTTGAGGGCAATTCTGTCAACGTGACTTTTCTGTCTTTCAGTCCGGAAGGAGACCGTATTGTCAGTGGCGGACCGGATAACAGTTTTAACGAATGGGATACTGAAAAAGGGGAATGTATCCGCACTTACAAAGGGCATAAGCGGATTGTTTACCAGGCTGTCTGCCGTCCTGACGGACAACGCATTGCCTCAACAGGCAGAGATAAAACTGTCAGAGAATGGAATACAGAAAACGGGGAATGTATCCGCATTTATCAGGGACATGTCAGACCCGTCAGCACCCTTGCATATAAACCGGATGGAAAAAACATTGTTTCAGGAAGTTGGGATAACACTCTCAGAGAATGGGACACAAGGTCAGGTAAATGTATCCGTATTTACCACGGGCATTCTCACTGGATAACCTTCGTCAATTACAGTCCCGATGGACTTCGGATCATTTCGGCAAGCCGGGATAACACCCTCAGAGAATGGGATACAAAGTCAGGTAAATGTATCCGCTCCTATAAAGGACATTCTTTTATTATAAATGCTGCTCATTATCATCCTGAAGAGAAACGTATTCTGAGTGCAGGTGCGGATAAAACTGTCCGGGAATGGGATACAGAAAGTGGTAAATGTATCCGCATCTATGAAGGACATACCGACCGTATCAGCAATGCAGTTTATCATCCTGCCGGAACAAGGATGATTTCATCTGCTAAAGACAAAACCATCCGGGAATGGAATACGGAAAGCGGTGAATGTATCCGCATTTTTACCGGTCATTCTGCCGGGGTGACGGCAGTTACCTACAGTCCGGACGGAAAATTTTTTTTCTCTGCGTCTTCAGACGGAACCTGGAAGCAGTGGGATACAGAAAGCGGTGAATGTATCCGTACCTTCCGGAATATCCCCGGCCTTCTCATCCAGGGAACAGACATGCGGAATCTGCATCCGGATTCGGAAATCCCGGAAGAGGAAAAAAATTTACTGCGTCAGTACGGGGCTGTTATGGAATAAAACTGTAATATCAATGCCGTTTCCTTAAGCCCCCCTCCCCCGGCGGGAGGGGGAGTCTTAAGGAAACGGCATTGAAGTTAAACTGACGGGTTATTACACTACTCAGAAGGAGAATTCGGTATGGCAGAAAAAAAATTTAAGGCAATGATCGTGGAAGAATCCGCAGACAATATCTTCCAAAGAATTATCAAAGAAAAAAGCACTGGTGAACTTCCTGACGGCGATGTGCTGGTTCAGGTAAAGTATTCTTCCCTGAATTATAAAGATGCGCTTTCCGCCACAGGCAACCGGGGTGTGACCCGGAACTATCCCCATACCCCCGGTATTGATGCATCGGGCATAGTGGAAGAAAGTCGTGATGATCGGTTCCGCCCCGGTGATGCGGTCATTGTCACCAGTTATGACCTGGGAATGAACACCCCCGGCGGATTCGGTCAGTATATCCGGGTTCCGGTCGACTGGGTGGTGAAACTGCCCCCCCGGCTGAGCCTGGAAGAAAGCATGATATTCGGCACAGCCGGATTCACCGCAGGTGTGGGGGCCTGGCATCTTTCGGCTATCCGGCCGGATCAGGGGGAAATCCTGGTGACCGGTGCTACCGGAGGTGTGGGCAGTCTGGCTGTTGCAATTCTCGCCAAATGCGGTTATTCTGTTACGGCTGTAACCGGCAAAAGCACAGAAAAACAGTTTCTCAGGGATTTGGGCGCGCAGAATATCATTAATCGGGAAGCGGCCTTGGATACAGGCGGAAGACCTTTACTGAAGGCTCGCTGGGCCGGAGTATTTGACACCGTGGGCGGTGAAATGCTGGCAACGGCCATAAAGTCCACCGATCTTTACGGAACCGTGACCTGCTGCGGCAATGTTTCTTCCCCGGATCTGCCCATCAATGTTTTTCCCTTTATTCTGCGCGGTATCCATCTGGTGGGTATCTCCTCCCAGAATACCCCAATGGATCTGCGTCTGAAAATATGGGACAGACTGGCAGACAAATGGAAACCGGAAAAACTGCATATGCTACCCAAATACATCCCTTTGGAAGCATTGGATGAAAACATCGCCCTGATCCTGAAAGGTCAGCAGAAAGGGCGGGTTGTTGTGGATCTGGAAAAATAGAAAGGATATCAGGATGGGTTTTATAGATATGGATGCGCTGGAAAAACGGGAAATGCTTTCCGGACTCCGCGCCCGTTTTGTGCATACGGACAACATGACTTTTTCTTACTGGGATATTGACGCGGGAGCGGAACTGCCGGAACATTCCCATCCCCATGAACAGGTTGCCAATATGCTGGAAGGTGATTTTGAACTGAAGGTAAAGGGGGAATCCCGGCGCATGAAACCGGGGGATGTGTGCGTTATTCCGCCCGATACACCCCATTCCGGAAAAGCTCTTACAGCCTGCAGAGTACTGGATGTGTTTTACCCGGTAAGGGAGGATTATAAATAATCATCATCAGCAGATCGAAACCTTTCCGGAGGAATGCAAAAACTGGAGTGCAAAAATTGTATTTTTGCATGATGCGGCGGTGCAGAAATACAGTTTCTGCACTCCGGGACATTCGTAAAACCGTATCCGGGGAAAACTTTCCGATCTGCTGATCTCAGGGCGGCAGCATTGCCTTCAGGGGCGGGGACTCTCCAGATATTCTTCCAGTGCCTGTGAAATTTTTTCCATATCGAAGGTTTCCAGAACCGCTTTCATTCTTTCAACAAAAACAGCATACTGTTCCCCCGATGCTTTCACTCTGTCCAGTCTGTCCCATACATCACTGATGAATCCGGACTGCGCGGCGGCCAGCATTTTTTCCAGGATCTCCGCGGCAGGGGGGATACATTCCGGATGAATATTTCCCTCAGAAAATTCACTGTTCTCCGCATACTGCCATTCCAGTCCGAGAATGTTTTGCAGTTGCTCAAATAAAAGCCCGCTCTGCACCGGTTTGGGCAGAAAAGCCCCGGCCCCGGCCTTCAGACTGTTTCCCCTGTCCTGTGTGAATACAGAAGCCGAGGATGCAATGACAGGAATATGTTTTAACTCCGGTATCTGCTTTATTTTTTTTATAAATGCAATGCCGTCCATCTCCGGCATCATCAGATCGCAGATGATAAGATCCGGCATCCGTGTTTCCGCCTTTTTCAGCCCCTCCTTTCCGTTGCAGGCCTCCCGGACAGCAAAACCCCGGGGACGGAGCATAGCGGCAAAGACTTTCCGGTTGTTTTCCTCATCATCAATGATCAGAATTTCCGGTTTTTTCCCGCAGATGCCGATGCAGATTCTGTCTGTCTTCTGCTCCCCGGTCTGCATTTCAGGCAGCACTTCCGGCAGTTTCACGGTAAAAGAAAAGACAGTGCCTTTTCCCGGTTCACTGCGAACGGATACAGAACCGCCCATCAGCTCTGCCAGGGTTTTGCTGATGGTCAGACCCAGTCCTGTGCCTTCGGTGTGGTATTTTTTATCCCCCACCTGCTGAAAGGGCCGGAACAGTTTTTCCATATCTTCCGGAGACATGCCGATGCCGGTGTCTGACACGTCAAAGTGAAGGGTGATGAGTGAAGGGGGATGTGCCATGGGGGATGCGTCTTTACCCATGACCCTGCACTCGTGCCCCCCGGCTTTTTCTTTATTATCCATGACCCTGTTTCTGCTGACTGTCATTCGGAGTGTAACCGCTCCGCTGTCAGTGAATTTGACGGCGTTTCCCAAAAAATTGACAAGTATCTGAGTAATGCGGGTTTCATCTCCGGAAACATATGCGGGCAGCGCGTTTTCCCCTGTTTCCGGGGGGCCTTCATAGTGGTAGGATATGCCCTTTTTTTCTGCCCGGACACGAATCATACTGTTTATGGTCTCAATCATATCCCCCAGACGGAATTCACTGCGGGCAAGTTCAGTTTTTCCGGATTCCACTTTGGCCAGATCCAGAATGCCGTTGAGCAGTCCCAGAAGATGGGTTCCGCTTTTTTCAATGATATGAATGCCCTCCATCTGATCATTTGCAAGACGGTGATCGTTTTTCAGAATCTGTGCATAACCCAGAATGCCGTTGAGGGGGGTGCGGAGTTCATGACTCATTTTTGCCAGAAACGCGCTTTTGGCACGGTTGGCATTTTCCGCGGCATCTTTGGCTTTCTGAAGTTCGGTTTCGAACTGTTTGCGTTCTGTAATATCAAAATGTGTTCCTGCCATGCGCAGGGGCCTGCCGTCTGCATCCCATTCAAAAACCTGCCCCACATCCAGTACCCAGATCCATCTGCCGCTTTTGTGCTTCATGCGTAATTCACATTCATAGCGCGGGGTTTGCCCGGAAAAATGGACCTGTAAAAGCTGTTGGGATTTTTTCTGATCTTCCGGGTGGCAGTATTTCATCCGGGTGTGAATATTCAGCGGCCCCAGTTCCTCTAAGGTAAATCCAATCATTTCAGCCCAGCGATCATTAAACACAACATCACCTGTCTGTATTTTCCAGTCCCACAGCCCCACGCCCGTGCCTTCCACGGCCAGTGACAGACGCTGCTGACTTTCACGCAGCGCCTTTTCTGCCCGTCTGCGGTCTGTTATATCATAAATAATGGAAAACAGGATATTTTTACCTTTAAAGGGAATGGGGGAGGAATGGACTTCAACATCCCGGAATTCTCCGTTTGCCAGTCGGTGAATAAAATGAAAGTTATTGCAGTAATCTGCAAAGGCTTTTTTCATTTCCGAAACAATTTTTCCTTTTGGCAGTGGATTGATCCGGTAAATGGGCATCCCTTCAAAATCCTGCGGGCTGTAACCGTAATATTTCAGTGCAGCCTGATTTGCCTGTATAATCCGGCCGCTTTCCGGATCAATCAGAAGCATGACCGAATGATGCTTTTCAAACATTCTGCGGAATTGTTTTTCACGTTCCTGCAGTTCTGCTGTCCGTTCTGCCACCTGTTTTTCCAGCAGGATATTGCGCTGTCTGATTGCATATATCCGCTGCAGGAGAAGACTGAAAAACAGGAATATGAGAAAAAGAGCCAGGCTGATTCTGAACCACCATGTTTCCCACCAGGCCGGCAGTATGACAACTTTTACCGAAATCCCTTCCTCATTCCAGATACCGTCATTATTGGAGCCTTTGACCCGGAATATATATTCACCCGAATGCAGATTGGTGTAAGTGGCAAACCGCCGATGACTGTCCGTGTAAATCCAGTCCTTATCAAAGCCTTCCAGCATATAGGCATATCTGTTTTTGGAAGGACTCGTGTAATGCAGGGCAGCAAAGGAAAACTCGAATTTTGACATTGCATGGGAAAGGACAATCTCTTTTGTGTAACTGATGTGTTTTTTCAGTACGGAATTTCCGCCAATGGGAACCGTTTTATCCGAAAGCCGGAAAGCGGTCAGCACAAGCGGGGGCGGAAAGGGATTGTCTGTAATTTTATCCGGATGAAACCGGTTTAAGCCTTTGGAACCGCCAAAATAAATTTCACCGTTGGGATGCTTTGCATATGCCCATGCCCGAAAAAAATTCCCCTGAAGTCCGTCCCGGACATCATAGCTTTTAAAAGTTTCCGTGCCCGGATCAAAGCGGGCCATACCCCTGACCGTGGTAATCCACAGATATCCCCGGTCATCGCCCACGATGCTTTGTACCCGGTTATCGGGCAGGCCCTGCTTTTCAAAATAATGACGGAAGCGGCCGCTTCGCGGATCGAAACGGTTTAATCCCCGGCGGGTGGCCATCCAGAGAATGCCCTCCGGATCCTCATAAATATTGATGACCACATTGTCACTCAGGCTGTCCGGATTATTTTCATCATGCTGAAAATGGACAAAACGCCCCTCCCCGGGATTGAATCTGTCCAGACCCTGGCCGGTGCTGATCCACAGATTCCCCTGTCTGTCTTTGAAAATATTCCAGATATTGTCGCTGACGAGACTGTCCGGATCATCTGATCGCTGACGGTAGCGGGTAAATCCCCCGCTTTCGGGATCAAGGCAGTTGAGACCGTTCTGACCTGTGCCGATCCACAGTCTGCCTGCATCATCTTCTGCAATGGCCCTCACACTGTCTCCGCTCAGGCTGCGGGGATCATCCGGGTCATTGCGGAAACGGGTAAATTTTCCGCTTTGGGGATTGAACTGATTCAGCCCCCCGCCCCATGTGCCTATCCATAAATTTTCCCGGCTGTCTTCCAGAATCGGATGAACAAAATTGTGACTCAGGCTCCGGGGATCATTTTCATCATGCAGATACCGCGTAAAGTGCTCTGTCACCGGGTTGAACTGATTCAGCCCGCCGCCGACCGTGCCGATCCAGAGCATTCCCCGGCGGTCAGCATGCAGTCCGAACACATCCGAAACGGAAAGACTGTCAGGATTTTTGGGATGGGACTGATACAGGCGGAATTTTTTGCGCTGCGGGTCCAGTCTGTTCAGTCCTCCAAGTGAAGTTCCGATCCACAGTGTACCGGTCTGATCTGCAAACAGGGATCTGATCGTGGCATCACTGACGGCCGTCTCTGAATGTACATCATAGGGGCATCGGAAAAAGGTTCCGTCCGCGGGGTTAAAAAGATTCAGTCCGCCGCCTTCTGTGCCGATCCACAGTCGCCGGCCGTCTTGGGCCGGATAAATCCGCCGGATGTGGTTACTGCTCAGACTGTCGCTTCTGTTTTCATCGTGAACATAGCGCCGCAGGGTCTTATCCCCGGGATGATAGACAATGAGCCCGTATGAACTCCCCAGCCAGATCCGGGAATCATCAGGAGATATATAAATGCTGTTCACCGCTTCACTGCCGGGTGTATCGGGGATACTGCTGCTGAAAGTAAAGGGGACCGTTTTTCCGTTTGCGGGATCAAATTTATTCAATCCCCGCCGTGTGCCGATCCACAGGTATTTTCCGGAGGGATCCGGGCTGATGCACAAAATCACATTGCAGCTTAAAGACTGCGCGTCCCTGAGCGTATGGGGGTAGGCGGCAAACTCTTCTGTGCGCGGGTCAAAACGGTTCAGGCCGCCGTCTGCTGTCCCGAACCAGAATATGCCATTTACATCTTTATATATATTGCAAAAACCAAATCTGCTGCTGCTGACACTGCGCGGCCTGTTTTCATCATGCTGATACCGGGTAAAGGTTTCGGTTTTCAGGTTGAATCTGCTGATACCGCCGCTGGGGGTGGTCATCCACAGAATCTGATGGGAATCTCTCGGGTCCCTGAGGTTTGTCCCCTCATCATTTTGCAGGGTTTCCATGTAAAGGGCGTAAACAGCGGTATCGCCGGGGCTGTTGGAATTTGCGGGATCATACTTGTATACGGTGAATTCATAACCGTCATATTTTGCCAGACCGTCTTCCGTGGCAAACCACATCCGACCCAGATGATCCCGTGCAATATCATAAATACTGGTATGGGGCAGTCCGTCTTCCACCGAAAGGCGGTCAAAGTAAAAATCATCTGCCGCATAAACCGGCAAAACTCCTGTTATTGCGGCAATTATCAGAATTAGAAAATAAGACATTGAAATTTTTCCTTTTCATCTTTTCAGGCGATTTCAAAATATGAATATACCGCTTCCGGAGGAGGTACAGACGGAAAGTCTGCGATTGGGCTGCCGGACACTGCCAAATTTTCCGTTTGGCACTCCTTCGGTACATTTTTTCAGGAAATCACCTTACTGCTGTCTTCTGCGGGGCGAATGTCTTTGGGAATGTCTGCACACTGTCCGGATTATGGATTGTTTCCGCGGGAGGATTTCATATACTGCTCCATCATCCGGGCAATATCTTCCACGCGGAATTCATCAGCCAGGGATTTGAGTTTTTCTGCAAAAAGGCCGAAGGACTGTCCGCATGTTTCCATCTGTTTCAGCAGATTCCGGATTTGACTGATATCCCCCATTTTTGCCTGTGCATAAATTTCTTCGAGCATTTCTTCCGGAGGGCAGAACAGGATATCCGGATTGCCCCCCCGGTTTCCGGCCTTTTCTTCATAATCCCATTCCAGCTGCAGGATATCCTGTAACAGTTCTGTCAGCAGATTCCTGTCCACGGGTTTGCCGAGGAAGCCATCGGCCCCCGCTGCCAGGCTGTTTTCCCGGTCTTCTGTGAATACGGAAGCCGAGGATGCAATGACAGGAATATGTTTTAACTCCGGTATCTGCTTTATTTTTTTTATAAATGCAATGCCGTCCATCTCCGGCATCATCAGGTCGCAGATGATAAGATCCGGCATCTGCCTTTCCGCCTTTTTCAGCCCCTCCTTTCCGTTGCAGACCTCCCGGACAGCAAAGCCCAGGGGACGGAGCATAGCGGCAAACACTTTCCGGTTGTTTTCCTCATCATCAATGATCAGAATTTCCGCTTTCTGCCCGCGAATGCCGGTGCTCCTTCTGTCTGTTCTCTGTTTTACCGCCTGCATTTCGGGGCAGGCTTCCGGCATCCTCAGGCTGAAGGAAAATACAGAACCCGCCCCCGGATGGCTGCGCACGGTAATGCTCCCGCCCATCAGTTCCACCAGG
>JAABRU010000057.1 GCA_011390755.1 Desulfobacteraceae bacterium
GCATCCGGACGGCCCGGGCGTAACATTCCTGTGACCGTTTACTTTTTCCGTTAATCTGCAGGGTCTTTGCGGTCTCGTCGTACCATTTCGTGCGGAGTACCCTGGTCATAATACATTCTCCTTTTTTAATTGTTGAAAGTTGGAGTGTATTATGGCATAAAATAAAAAGATGATGAAATATAAATGAAATCCCGAAGGAAAACAGGGGGAAGGACTGATTCCTGCCGCCTTAGCGGCTTACCTGAACCCGTCGCTCATTGCGCCAGGATAAATCCGGAATATTGGGAAGGGCCGAAGGCCCTGAAATCTATTATTATTACCCAGTGGGTGAAAGTCCCACCTGATTAAAGTGTAACCGGCAGATCAGTAGCGAAGTCCGGGGGTAAACCCGGTAACGGGAGTCCGGAGCCGGACGGAGCGGGAATGCAGGCCGTGTCACTGAGCCCCGAAAAGGGTATAATCGAGGACATTGGATAAATCCTGATATAAATCAGGAGGAAAGCCGACGTTACTGAGCGAACGGAAGGCGGCAGACCGCATCACGTTACGGTGAGTGATGAGGTCTCCGCCGGGGTCTGAGAGCAGGGCATGTATTCAGAGGGGTAATCCGGGAACCCGGGAGAGCCGTATGTTTCCCTGCGGATAATATAAGGTGGGAGGAAATCCGGTCGTAAGGCGAAATTCCCGGTGTTCAGGGGAGGCCCCGCCCCTGAGTCCGAGTCTGCAAAGCAGAGACACAAAATGAAAGAGGGGCAAAGCAGGGTATCCGGTGAGGACAGGGAACACCGGACGGACCGGAGAAGAACGTGCGGCAGTCTTAACGGATCACAGTACCGAAGAAAGCGGGGAAGTGATGTCTGAGCGACCCGCCGGAGGGAGGGAGAAGTCAGGCATGACGTTATTATGAGGGGAAATATGTCCGGAGCACCGATACCGGGAAGCATATCACCGCAACTTCATGATATTGCGGAAAGGGCTTATTCACAACATATAAGCCTGACAGACAGCAGAGTCATGCGCCGGTCGGGGTAATGCCTGCCCGGTTTCCGGGGGTGAACCTCCGGAACCGGGGAACCGTATGAGTTAACTGCTCACGTACGGAGCTGTGGGGAGGGTGTCAGGTAACTGATGCCTTTACCCGGAAAATTTGACAGCGCACTGGGGCTTCGGGATATTTTTGAATCCGGATTCCCCGGTCTTCCCGCTGGACTTTGTCAATCCGCCCCTCCGGGGGCTGAAATACAGTTCTTCGCTGCACTGCACTTCAGCGTCCTTTGCCCGTTCAGCCTGTACATTTATGCCAGGAACCGTATAAAACAGAAGGAGAACATCCATGTTCAGTCGGTTTTTTATTGAAAGACCCATATTTGCCAGTGTTATCTCCATTGTCATTATCATCGCCGGGCTGGTGACACTTTTCACTCTGCCCATTGCCCAGTACCCGGAAATCACACCGCCCACTGTGAAGGTTTCCGCGGTTTATCCGGGGGCCAATGCCACGGTCATTGCCGAAAGTCTGGCATCGCCCATTGAGGAAGAAGTCAACGGGGTGGAGGGCATGGTCTATATGTCCGGCACCTGTTCCGCCAACGGAACCTATGATCTTACCGTAACTTTTGAAGTGGGAACCGATCTGGATATGGCCCAGGTGCTGGTGCAGAACCGGGTAAGCAGGGCCGAAGCCAAACTGCCCCAGGAAGTCCGGCAGCAGGGCATCAGTGTTAAAAAGCAGTCCTCCAATATCCTGGCCATGGTGGCCCTTTCCTCCCCGGACGGACGTTATGACGAACTGTACCTGAGCAATTACGCCCTGTTGCAGCTCCGCAATGAAATGGCCCGCATTAACGGGGTGGGGGATGTCAGTATTTTCGGGGCTTCGGACTACGGTATGCGCATCTGGCTGGACCCGGAAAAGCTCAAATCCCGCAAACTGACCACCACGGATCTCATCAATGCCGTAAAAGAACAGAACGTGCAGGTGGCTGCCGGGCAGATTGGTCAGTACCCGGCCCCGGAAGGCCAGAATTTTCAATACACCATCAATACACAGGGGCGATTGGATGAGGTCAGTCAGTTTGAAGATATTATCATCAAAACCGGTGAAGGCGGCCGCTTTACCCGTGTAAAGGATGTAGCCCGTGTGGAACTGGGGGCCAAAGATTATTTCTCCTTTGCCCGGCTTCGGGGTAAACCCGCAGCCCTTATGGCCATTTACCAGCTTCCCGGAGCCAATGCCCTGGATGTGATGGACCGGGTGCATTCCGCTATGGAAGAACTGAGCCGGGCTTTTCCCGAAGGTGTGGAATACAGCATCCCTTTTGATACCACCATATTTGTGCGGGTATCCATCAGAGAAGTCGTCATCACACTCATTGAGGCCATGCTCCTGGTCATCCTCACCATCCTTATTTTTCTGCAGGACTGGCGATCCACCATTGTCCCTGCCCTGACCATTCCCGTATCCCTCATCGGCACCTTTGCGGTTATGGGGCTTATGGGATTTTCCCTGAATATGATCACCCTTTTCGGTCTGGTGCTGGCCATCGGTATTGTGGTGGATGATGCCATTGTGGTGGTGGAAAACACCATGCGGAATATGGAAGAATTCGGCATGGATGCCAAATCGGCCGCGATAAAAGCCATGGAAGAAGTGTCCGGGCCGGTGGTGGCCACCACCCTGGTACTGCTGGCGGTGTTTGTGCCTTCGGCCTTCCTGTCCGGTATTACCGGAGAACTCTACCGGCAGTTTGCCCTGACCATTGCGGTATCCACCGTCTTCAGTTCTGTCAATGCACTGACCCTAAGCCCGGCCATGTGCGCGATTCTGCTGAAACCGGTTCCGGAGCGGACCAATCTTTTTTCCCGCACCTTTGAAAAGGGCTTCGGCAAACTCAATACCGTTTATAACCGCACCGTGGGCATGATCCTGCGGCGTTCCGCCATTATGATGATTGTCTTTCTCGGTCTTTCCGCACTCACCCTGCTGGGCTTTCTGCGACTGCCCACGGGTTTTCTGCCCGATGAGGATCAGGGTTATCTCATGGCCATGGCCCAGCTGCCGGATGCGGCTTCCATGGAACGTACCCTGAAAGTGACCGAAGAAATGAACGGCATTATTTCCGGAACAGAAGGGGTACAGGATTATGTTGCCATCCCCGGTTTTTCCATCATGGACGGTACCACGGCCTCCAATGCCGTGGCTTTCTGGATTATCCTCAAACCCTGGGAAGAACGGACCGCGAAAGAACTGAGCGTGCCGGGCATCCGAAACAGACTTATGGCCGGATTTTCCGGGGTGAGGGATGCCCTGGCCTTTGCCTTTATTCCCCCGCCCATTACGGGGCTGGGTACGGCCGGCGGATTTGAAATGATGGTTCAGGATCGGGGGAATGCGGGGCTGAACCAGTTGCAGGCCGTTACACAGGAACTGGTGCGGGATGCCGGAGCCCAGACCGGTCTGAGCGGTCTGAACACCACCTTCCGGGCCAATGTTCCCCAGCTTTTTGCAGAAGTGGATCGGGTCAAAGCCAAAAATACAGGTGTTCCCTTAACCGATATTTTTACAACTCTCCGGGTCAATCTGGGATCTGCCTATATCAATGATTTCAGCAAATTCGGAAAAACCTACCAGGTCAAGGTTCAGGCAGAACCGCAGTTCCGGGCAGATATCGAAGATATCCGCAAACTGGAAGTACGGGATCAGCAGGGCAATATGCTTCCCCTTGCCACTCTGATGAGTGTGAAGGAAAGTATCGGGCCGCAGATCATCCGCCGTTATAATACCTACCCGGCAGCGTCCCTCAAAGGCTCTCCCGCGCCGGGATACAGTTCGGGGGATGCACTGACACTGATGGAAAATGCGGCCACTGCCAAACTCCCGGCTTCCATGGGCTTTGAATGGACAGGCATTTCTTTTGAGGAAAAAGCAGCGGGAAATGAGGCGGTTTATATCTTCATCCTCTCCGTACTCCTGGTATTCCTTGTCCTCTGCGCGCAGTATGAAAGCTGGTCCGTCCCCATAGCCGTAATCATGGTGGTGCCCCCTGCCCTGCTGGGAACCGTTGCTGCCCTGTTTTTTGCCGGTATGGATATCAATGTCTATACCCAGATCGGTATTGTGCTTCTGGTGGCCCTGGCCAGCAAAAATGCCATCCTTATCGTGGAATTTGCCAAAGAGGGAAGGGAATCCGGCAAAGGCATTGCAGAAGCCGCACTGGAATCGGCAAAACTCCGTTTCCGACCTATCCTCATGACCTCACTTTCCTTTGTACTCGGTGTTTTTCCCCTGGTCACAGCCACGGGCGCCGGTGCAGGCAGCCGCCGTTCTGTGGGAATGGCCGTATTCGGCGGCATGATCGCAGCCACCCTTATGTCTGTTCTTCTTGTCCCGCTTTTTTATACCCTTGTGCAGGGAATCAGTGAAAGGCCGGGGAAAATGAAAGCGGCAGATAAATCGCCAATACCTGCAGTGAAGCTTTCCGGGGATATGTAAGGGATTTGGAAAAAATTATGTTTCCCCCGGATACGGTTTTACGACTGTTCCGGAGTGTAAGAAACTGTATTTTTGCACCGCCGCATCTCCCGGCTGCCCCATGCAGAAATACAGTTTCCGCATTCCTCCGGAAACTTTTCGCTCTACTGAGGGTATCAAAATCTGATTTTCGGACTTTTTACGGGGCAGTTAAAATTAACTGACTGAATTCGTTAATTTTCAACTCGAATTGCCGCTGCAGGGATAAGGCAGGATAAAAAAATCTGAACCATTTCTGTCAGAAAAGCAACAGCGTGTGAACAAAATGGTGCAGAAAGTCATCCGGCAGATTTCCCGGATTCCGTTTTTTGTGAAACCCTGAAAACCGGATTCCGGTCATTTGTACTGTTTTGGTTACACTCAAAGCAATATGCCGGACAGGGAGGTCATATCTTCAGACTTATCTTGTTCAGTCTGGTAAAGAACCCGATGACAAAATCAATATGTTTTTTCATGGCCGCATAGGCTTTTTCGGGGTTTTTGCTTTTCACGGCAGCGGCGATTTCGTTGTGCTGACTGATAATTTTTTCCACATTTTCAGGTTCTTTATACAGATGGCTGAGATTTTCCCGGATACCGATGAACAGATAATCGAAAAAATTTTTCATCAGGTATATCTGCAGGGGATTTTTGGTGGCATAGGAAAGGGCCATGTGAAAGGACACATCGGCCTCGTTGCCCAGCTCTCCGTTTCGGACGGCATTTTCCATATCCCTCAGGCTTTTTTCAATAAATTCCAGATCTTTTGCATCTGCCCGTTTTGCCGCCATGGCAGCGGCATTGCACTCCATTCCCATGCGCACCTCCAGCAGATCCGTCAGGGTGGCATCCTGACTTTCCATGGCCATGGCCAGAGGGCCTTTATCCATACTTTCCGGATTCCGGACAAAGGTACCCAGCCCCTGTTTCTGTTCCAGAAATCCCATCATCACAAGTTTCCGGATGGCATCCCGCACCGAGGTTCGGCTGACACTCAGCACTTCGGACAGTTCCCGTTCGGACATAATCTGCTCGCCTGCTTTCAGTTCGCCCCGGAAAATCAGTTCCCGGAGCTGTTCAAAAACCTGATCGGAAATACGTTTGGGTTTGATGGGTTTGAGCTGCATTTTCCTGTTTTCCTTTCCGATGTACCTTATGGCATTGTGTCCGGATTTTTCATTACAATATTCTGCTGCAAAGACGCAGGTGCCCTGCGTCTTTGCAGATTTTAGGCACTCAGCAAAAAATAACTGCCCCGTTTCATCTGATTAGGGGACGGAATGCACAGTTTCTGTTTATCCGCAGAATATTTCCGGAGGATTTATTTCTTACCGGGTCCCTTATCCGGTCATGATTTTCACAGCGGTTCGGTAAAAAATCGGTCTGAATAATTTCAGCAGATTATAGAATTTGTCAAAATCTAATTATTTCAGAAAATTATGCTTTTATGCCCTGTAAATCAGAAAAAATTACCGAACCATTGTTTTTAATGACTCTGCATAAATTTCCACCGGATGCCGGACTGCAATCCGATCCCCCGGCTGTGAGAGCATATCGGAAATCTGCAGCATACAGGCCGGGCAGCCGGTGGCAACAGCGGAACAGCCGGTGGCGACAATACTGTCCCGTTTCTTCTGACCGATACGGGAAGAAATATCATAATACTGCAGATTAAAACTTCCACCCATACCACAGCACCAGTCCGATGCCAACATTTCTTTGAAGCGGTATTTGGGATTGCTGCGGAGCAGGGTCCGGGGTTCAGCAGTCACCCCCAGTGATTTTTTCAGGTGACAGGGATCATGGTAGGTAATGCATTCCGCCTTGTCCGCAATTTCCGCATCCCCTCTGACACCCAGCACTGAAACCAGGAAGGCATTGATGTCCATTGTCTTTTCGGCGATTTTTTCCACCTGCCGCATCCCTTCCTCCCCCATTCTGTCCGCCATCACAGGCCAGACCTCTTTGATGGTGGAGGTGCAGGTCGCGCAGGCCGTAAGCAGATAATCAAAGCGATCCGGTGCAAAGAGTTCCAGATTGTGGCGGAGAAGGGAACCGAAGGTTTTCATGTCCCCGGAGGATACGGCCGGAATGCCGCAGCAGGCCTGTTTTTCAGGCATGTAAATCCCGACTTCATGATAGCGGAGAACCTCCACCACATCCCGGGCAATATGGGGGAAAATCTTGTCCAGCAGGCAGCCCACATAAAATGCCGCCCGGATTCCGGATTTACCGGGTTTTGTATCCAGGGAGGGAATGATTCTGTGAAAGGGTTTTTCCGCCAGGAGTTTGAAATGGCGGTCGCCGATCAGGGGAGACATGATCCGCGCGCAGGAAGTCCCCACGGTATCATTGACCGGTTTGGTAAAAATTTTCTGGAACTTGGCCCCCCATTCCGTCATCTGGTCAAATACACCTGGATGGGCCAGCATTCCCCGCAGTATCAGTTTTTTGGCAGGCGGAAGCCCCATAAATTCTGTAAGAATCACACGAGCCTTCATGAATATCTCCAGTACGCTGACACCGGAGGGACAGTTGGCCGCGCAGGAGCCGCAGAGCAGGCATTTGTTGAGCCGCTCATACACACCCTGGGGGTCTTTGAACATTTCGTGCATGAGTCCGTCCAGCAGGGCCAGTTTTCCCCGTGCCACATCGGCCTCCCTGCCGGTCTGTTCATACAGGGGACAGACAGACTGGCACATGCCGCAGCGCATACAGACCACCAGCTGTTCTTCCAGTTCTTTCATCAGGCGGGTCAGTTCTTTTATCTGCGACATATCAGCCTCCTATCACCTTTCCGGGGTTGAGGATATTGTTGGGATCCAGGGCCGATTTGATGCGCCGGGACCAGGCAATGGTGGCTTTCCCGGTTTCCCTGTGCAGAAAACCGGATTTGGCAATGCCCGTGCCGTGTTCGCCCGAAAGGGTGCCGCCCATGGACAGGGCCTTGTCGAAAATATCCTCAATGGCCTTTTCCACCCGGTGCCATTCCTCTTTATTGCGTTTGTCCGTCAGAATTGTCGGGTGCAGGTTGCCGTCACCCGCGTGTCCGAAAGTGCCGATGGTGATATTGTATTTTTTGGCAATGTCCTGCATGGCCTGCACCATCTCCGGAATTTTGCTGCGGGGTACAGTGGCATCCTCCAGCACCAGGGTGGGTTTGAGTTTTGCCAGCGCGGACAGGGCACTGCGCCGGGCGGCCCATACCTTGTCCCGTTCTGCATCATCTTTGGCGACTCTTATGGATGCGGCCCCCATTTTTTTGCAGATGTCTTCCACCTTCTGAGCGTCCTCCTCCACCTGGGCCGGATATCCGTCCACTTCAATGAGCAGCATCGCGGCCGCATCCGTGGGCAGTCCGGCCTTGCTGAAGCTTTCCACCGCTCGTATGGTGAAATTGTCCATAAATTCCAGGGTGCATGGGATAATGCGGTTGGCAATAATCGCGGCCACGGTTTCCGATGCCTTGTCCATACGGTCGAATACGGCCATCATGGCCTTGCGGTGCGCGGGTGCGGGAATGATTTTCAGGGTGATTTCGTTAAATACCCCCAGCGTTCCTTCGGAGCCGATCATAAGCGATGAAAGATTATAGCCGGTGGCGCATTTCACGGTTTTGGATCCGCTTTTCACGATTTCGCCGTTGACATCAAAAAAGTTGACCCCCATGACATAATCGGAGGTCACACCGTATTTCAGTCCCCGCAGCCCGCCTGCGTTTTCCGCCACATTGCCGCCCAGGGTGGAAACGGCCTGACTGCCGGGATCCGGGGGATAAAACAGCCCTTTGGCTTCCACCGCGGCCGCAAATTTGGCCGTCACCACGCCCGGCTGCACCACGGCATACATATCGGCCTCATTGATTTCCAGTATCCGGTTCATGGCATTGCTCAGAATCACCACACCTTTGGTGGACGTGGGAACGGTTCCGCCGCTGAGATTGGTTCCGGCTCCCCGCACGGTCAGGGGCAGGCCGTTGTCATTACAGAGTTTTATACATCTGCCCAGTTTTTCGCTTTCTGTGGGACGGACCACCAGCGCGGGCATGACCGGTTCCACCACGGCCGCATCATAGGCATAGCAGGCCAGATCGGCCTCTTCTGTGAATACATTGTCTTTGCCGAGAATTTCCTGAAATTCCTTTACTACAGTCTGGGACAGGGGGGGATGACTCATTTTTTTCTCCTTTAAATAGGGGGTTGGGGGTTGGGATTGGGGGGGGGATTTGGAGGTTGGGGCCGGAGGTTGGGAGAGAATGATCCTTATCCCTCCCTCCCCCCTGTTCCCTGAATCCTGCTCCCAACCCCTGTTCCCTGAATCCCAATTCCTTTTATTGGTATGACCATTATACTTTTGACCGGGACGAAGTGTCCGCATATCTTTCCGCATTGTCTATTCCTTGAATACCATTCATAAAATCAGATTTCAAGCATTTTTTTCTTGACAGCTAAAAAAAATTAAAATATAAGTGGTCATACCATTGAGCAGGGAGACCTTACTCTGATTTAAATGAAAAGGAGGTGAAAACAGCCAGTATCGCAAGTCCTGTAACCGTGAATGTGTTTTGGCAGATCCAACCCCAAATTTTTTAGGAGGAATTGTAAAATGAAAAAAGGAATTACCCTCTGTCTGAGCGTACTGCTCACCCTCTGTATCGCCGTCAGTTTCACTTTTGCCGAAGAAAAGAAAAAAAGAGAAAAATTCGGTTCTGATTCCCGCCATGAAACAGCAAAACGTGTCAGTTTCAAACCTTCCGATAAAAAAGTCCGCTGGAAGATGGTCATGCCCTGGTCCAAGGGTCTTCTGTTTTACGATATTGCCGTTCATTTCTGTGACAGTGTGCGCCTGGCCTCTGCCGGCCGTCTGGACATCAAACCCTTTTCCGCGGATGAACTGGTTCCGGCCATGCAGTCTTTTGACGCGGTCAGCAAAGGTTCCGCGCAGGCCGGTCATGACTGGCCCGGTTACTGGAAGGGGAAAAACGAGGCTTTTGTGGCCTTTGCCTCCGTGCCTTTCGGGCTGGATGCCGAAGGATACAATATCTGGCTCTATGAAAAAGGCGGTCTGGAGATGATGCAGGAACTCTATGGAAAATTCGGTCTTTTTGCCCTTCCCGGGGGACAGTGCGGACAGGAAATGGGGCTGTTTTCCAACAAAAAAGCCACCAAAATGGAAGATTTCAAGGGAATGCGCGTCCGTACCCCGGGCTGGTATATGGATATTCTCAACAACCTGGGAGCAGCTGTCAGTCCCCTGCCCGGCGGCGAAGTCTATCTGGCCCTGGAACGCGGTGTCATTGATGCTGCCGAATTCTCCTCTCCTGCCATCAACTATCCCATGGGTTTTGACGAAATCACCAAATACGCGATTCAGCCGGGTGTGCATCAGCCGGGCATTCAGTGCGGGCTTTTCTTTAACCAGAAGGCCTATGACGAACTGGCCGATGATCTGAAATGGATCATTGATATATGCGCCAAAGAAACCCAGCTCTGGAGTTATAACTGGATCAACGGTCTCAATGCCGAAGCCATCCGGAAATTCAGGGAAAAAATCGAAATCGTGAAGATAGACAAGGAAACCCTTATTGAGTTCCGCAAAATCACCAAAACCTATCTGGATGATCTGAAAACCAAACATCCGGATGTGAAAAAAGTGCTGGATTCCCAGGAAGCCTTCCTGGAATCCTTTGCAGAGTGGAGGGATGCCCGCAGCGGTGCGACCCCCTGGCCTTATGAAACCTATATTGGCGGAAAAATTACCGAATAATTACCGTTTACTGTAGAGATGTTCTGATGTGCAGGGCAGGAGAAAGTAAAGTCGCCCTGCATGTCAGAAAAATCCGACCTTTTTATTCTTTTTCCCTTATCTTCTCCTGCCGGGGAGGAGAAGGAAAAAAAAGGAGAAGATTATGTTAGGAAAAGTTGCAAAAGGGATTGATATATTCAATACCAAACAGGGGGAAGTCACTTCTCTGCTGATATTTCCCCTGCTCATTGTCGTTATTTACGAAGTATTCATGCGTTATGCCTTTAACGCTCCCACGGAATGGGGATTTGAGGTAACCAATTTTCTTTACGGCCTTCATTTCATGTTCGGTCTGGCCTATACCGATGTGATGGACGGGCATGTAAAGGTGGATATTTTTATTACCCGTTTTTCCCCCAAAGTACAGGCGGTTTTCGGCATTGTCACCACCTGTATTTTCTTTCTGCCGGTCATGAGCTGCCTGACCATCTGGACCGCCAAATTCGCAATTACATCCATTGCCGGAATGGAACGAAATTCCACAAGCTGGGGCCCCTATATCTGGCCTTTTAAGACCCTTATGGCCTGCTGTTTTCTCTTTCTGACAGTTCAGGGTATTTCCAATCTCTTCAAATATATCCGGGCGCTGAAAAGCGGAAACAATTCATAATAAGGGAGAAAAAATATGTATTTCAGTCCTGAATTTCTTACAGTGGCCATGTTTGTCACTCTGATTTTTGCCATTACCCTGGGGCATCCCCTGGCCTATACCCTGGCCGCGGTTGCCACCCTTTTCGGTCTGCTGGACAACGGCTTCAACATCCCCGGTCTCTTTGACATGTTTGCCAATAACTGCTGGGGACTGATGGACAATTATGTACTGGTGGCCATTCCCCTTTTCATTCTCATGGCTCAGCTGCTGGACCGTTCCAAAGTATCCGATGCCCTGTTTGAGGCCCTGTATATCGTGCTGGGCGGTATCAAAGGCGGGCTTGGTCTGGCCGTTGTGGTGGTGTGCACCGTGTTTGCGGCCACTACCGGTATCATCGGTGCATCGGTTGTGGCCATGGGGCTGCTGGCCACCCCCGCGCTCATGAGCAAAGGCTACCAGAAGGAGCTGAGCAGCGGCATTATCTGTGCTGCCGGAACCCTGGGCATCCTGATTCCCCCCAGTATTATGATGGTGGTTTACGGCGGTCTGACCGGAATGAAAGAAACCTCGGTGGGCAACCTCTTTGCCGGAGCCATTTTCCCCGGTATGCTTCTGGCCGGTCTCTATTTTCTCTATATCCTTATCCGCTGCAATATCAATCCCGAACTCGGTCCCCCCATTTCCAAAGAGGAAGTGGGAAAATATTCGTCCGCACAGAAATGGGGCATGACCATGAAATCCCTGATCCCGCCCCTGGCCCTGATTCTGGCGGTGATGGGAACCATTCTTGCCGGTGTGGCCACTCCCACGGAAGCTGCCGGTCTGGGTGCTTTGGGCGCGCTGATACTGGCGCTATGCAACCGGAAACTCAACTGGGATGTGCTGAAACATTCCAGTTTTGCCACCATGAAAACCACCGCTATGGTGATGATGCTCTTTATCGGCGGCAAATTTTTCAGCACCGTATTTTTAAGCATGGGCGGCGGCGATGTGGTGGCCGATATGCTCATCGGCAGCGGACTCAACCGCTGGCTCGTTCTTTTCATCATGATGTTCATTGTTTTCATGATGGGTATGTTCATTGACTGGGCCGCGATTCTGCTGGTAACGGTTCCCATTTTTATGCCCATTGCCATGGAACTGGATTTTAATCCCCTGTGGTTTTCCATGCTCATGTGCGTCAATCTCCAAACCTCTTTTCTGACACCGCCCTTCGGATACGCGCTCTTTTATTTCAAAGGGGTTGCGCCTCCGGAATATACCATGATGCACATTTACAAAGGGATTATGCCTTTTGTTTTCCTGCAGTTAATCGGAATCATGGTTTTGTGCGCGTTCCCTGCCATCGTAACCTGGCTGCCTGCGATTTTCTTCGGGGGATAAAAAAATTAAAGGGACTGTGTGAACAGTCCCTTTGTTTTTTGTCAGACAATCTGCATAAGGTATCCCGGATATGGCGGGCAGACGGAGGAGTGCAAAAATACAGTTTCTGCACTCCGGGACAGTCGTAAAACCGTATCCGGGGGAAACTTTTCGATCTACTGACAGTTTTAAGTGAAACAATACACGAATTACCGGAGGAAAAAATGCTTAGCATTTTGGATATTGGAATGGATAAGGCCGCGGCTTACCGCGTGGGCGGAAAAATTACAGAAGATGAAATGAAATCGCTTCTGGCGCTCATTCGTGAAAAAACAGAAAAATACGGGAAGATTTTCATTTACCAGGAAATGGAGAGTATCGGCGGCGTTGAACCGGATGCCATGATTGAGAAATTTAAATTTTTCAATGAAACCGGTTTTTCCCATATCCGCAGAATCGCAGTGGTGACACCCAAGCAGTGGATCCGCAGAATCGTTGATCTGGAAGGAAAAATATTCAGACATTTGGATATGAAAGCATTTTCCACTGAGGATAAGCAGAAGGCCATAGAATTTCTGACAGGGTCGCAATAATGTTTCAGCTTGAGTGGAATGAAAAATATGAAGTCGGGAATCCGGAAATTGATTCGGAACATAAGATATTTGTCCGGATTCTTCAGAAAATCATATGTTCGTCAGAAAAAAAAGAGAATCATGCATTCACCGAACGTCTGATATACCAGATCTATAAATATGCGGATTTTCACTTTTTCAGTGAGGAAACCCTGATGATGGAAATTCATTATCCCGCGATGGGCGAGCATAAAAAAGAGCATGATATGCTGCTGATGGAATTGCGGAATAATATTTCGGTCACCGGTAATGAAAATTACCAGAGACCCCTTGATGACTTTATCCGCTTCGTAACAGACTGGTTTGTCAGTCATAGTGTCAAAATGGATAAAAAACTGGCGGATTTCATAGAAAAGAATAAAGTCTGCACCTGCTGACAGTGTCGGACCGGAACCGTTTGTATTTCCCCTTTTGTTAAAGGAGAAGAGAAATGATACAAAAAGAAGATATTCTGAATTTTCTTCGGAACAATTCCGAATACCTGCATCGGAATTTCCAGGTTACAGAAATCGGTCTTTTTGGCTCTTTTGCCCGAAATGAACAGAATGAAGACAGCGATATTGATCTGATCGTAGAATTTGAGTCCGGCGTAAATGACCTGTTCGGTATAAAGCAAAAACTGAAAGATTTTCTGAAACAGAATCTGGGAAAAGATGTGGAAATATGCAGAGAAAAATACCTGAAACCCTATGCGAAGCCCCAAATTCAGAAGGAAGTCATTTATGTCACATAAAGACAGATTTAATTTACCGGCGATTTCGGATTCCACACGAAAAATTATCGAATACTGTAAAGATTTCCGGAATAGCGATGAATTTCATGAGAATATAACATGGATTTGTACATATCCAAGCGGGGATAAACATAAGACAATAGAATTTATGAATAAAGGAAAACAAAATGATAATTGACAAATCCTATATCACTGACGAAGACGGTAATATAATAAGCGTTGTCCTGGATTATGAAATGTATAAAAAAATTGAGGAACTTATCCTGGACAGCGGTTTGCTGAAGGCAATGGAAGATGTTGAAGATGAAGAGACACTGGACTACAGTGAAGTACAGGATTTGGTCAGACAACTATGAAAGTCTCTCTTAAAAAAACATTTTTAAAAGACCTTACAAAAGTCGGTGAACCTCATAAAACAAAGGTAAAAACCTTCATTGAAGAGCTTTATCAGAATCCGAATTTATTGGAAAATATGAAAAATACGGTAAAAATCAAGGGAGAAAAGAATTTTTACAGACTCCGCTTCGGAGATTACCGTTTGGGCTTTGAAAAGAAAGAAGGGGAAATTATTCTTTACCGCATTCTTCACAGAAAAGAAATCTATCGGAATTTTCCGTAAATAAATGAATAACGCGAGGTCTCTATGCAAAAAAACTACCCAAAAAAACCCGAAGCCCTGTATTTTTTCGGCACCTGTCTTGTGGACATGATGTATCCGGATGCCGGAATGGCCGCCATCCGCCTGATACAGCGGGAAGGCGTTCGGGTGATTTTTCCCCCGGAACAGTCCTGCTGCGGCCAGCCGGCCTATAACTCCGGCTTTCCCGAAGAAGCCAGAGCTGTTGCCCGGAAACAGATGGACATCTTCCCCAAAGACATTCCCATTGTTGTGCCGTCCGGTTCCTGTGCGGGCATGATGAAACATCATTATCCCAAACTCTTTGAAGGCACTGCGGAGGCGGACCGGGTGCGGCGGTTTTCCGCACGGATTTTTGAACTCACGGAGTTTCTCGTCCATGTGCTGAAAATCCAATTGGAAGACAGGGGAAAACCCCTCACCGTGACCTGGCATTCCTCCTGCCATGCGGCGCGGGAAATGGGCGTGATTGAAGATTCCAAATCCCTGATCCGGCAGTTGAAAAACGTCCGCCTGAAGGAACTGGAAAAGGAGCATCAGTGCTGCGGATTCGGCGGAACCTTTGCCGTGAAACAGCCGGAAATTTCCGCGGCAATGGTAAAGGACAAAGTTACGGATATTCAGCAGACCGGAGCAGGAAAAGTACTGGGCGGGGACTGCGGATGTCTGATGAATATCACCGGAGCACTCCGGCATGAAGGAAGCGGCATCCGGGGACAGCATATAGCCGAATTCATATGGGAGCGGATCAATGCATAATACATCCTTTGATTTTCAGAAAAATATCCGGAAAGCCCTTGCGGACGGACAGCTGCGGAAGAACCTGAAGTTCGCAATGGACACCATGACCCAGAAACGCAAAGCTGTGTTTTCCGATGAGGAAGAACTGCAGAAACTCCGGAATCAGGGCAATGCCATCCGCCGGAGAGCACTGAGCCGACTGCCGGATCTGCTGGAGCAGCTGGAAAAAAAATGCTCGGAAAACGGCATTCAGGTCCACTGGGCCGAAACCACGGCCCAGGCCAATGAAACCGTGCTTTCCATCATGAAAAAGCACGGGGCAGAACGCATGGTCAAGGGCAAATCCATGGTTTCCGAAGAAATGCACCTGAACGCATTCCTCATGGAGCATGGATACGAAGTCATGGAAACCGACCTGGGCGAATATATCATCCAACTGGCCGGGGAAACACCTTCCCATATTATTGTTCCGGCCATCCATAAAAACAAAGATGAAATCGCCCGGCTTTTCCATGAAAAAATACCCGGTACGCCCTATACCGAAAAAGTGGAGGAACTCAACGCCATTGCCCGGAAAATCCTGCGGCAGGAGTTTTATCAGGGAGATGTGGGACTCAGCGGTGTAAACATGGCCGTGGCTGAAACCGGAACCCTCTGCCTGGTGGAAAACGAAGGCAACGGCCGCATGTGTACCACGGTTCCGCCCGTGCATATTGCGGTCATGGGACTGGAAAAAGTGGTGGAAAAACTCACGGATGTTCCGCCCCTGCTCCGCCTGCTCACGGGTTCGGCCACCGGTCAGATGATTACCACCTATGTGAATATGATTACATCCCCCCGGAAAAAAGGGGAAAAAGACGGGCCAAAGGAAGTTCACCTGATTCTGCTGGACAACGGGAGATCGGAAATCCTGGCCGATCCCCAACTGCGGCAGACCCTGCAGTGTATCCGCTGCGGAACCTGCCTCAACCACTGCCCGGTTTATACCCGTATCGGCGGACATGCCTACGGATTTGTCTATCCCGGCCCTATCGGAAAAATCCTCACGCCCCAGATGGAAGGGCTGGAAAAAGCCGGGGGACTGGTAACAGCCTCTTCCCTCTGCAATGCCTGTGAAGAAGTCTGTCCGGTCAAAATCCCCATCCCCGAACTCATCCGCCGACTGCGGGATGAAAGTTATGATTCGGACGGAAACGTAAAAGGTCACGGATACAAAAAAACTTTGGCCGAAACCCTGGTATGGAAGGGATGGGAACTCATGAACCGGCATCCGGGTCTGAATGCGCTGGGAACCAAAATGGCCGGGATATTTTCCCCCGTCCTGCCCGAAGCCGGACCCTTGAAAGCCTGGACTTCCGTAAGAAGCAAACCGCAGTTTGCCCGCAAAAGCCTGCATGAACGGGTCAGAGAGGAAGGAGTGGAGCATGAATAGTCGCGAACAGATTATGAACAGACTGCGCGGGGCCGTAAAACAGGGGAGTTTTCCCATCCCGGAAGCAGAAGCTCCGGCAGCACCGGATTGGAGTCGCCAGGAGAAAACCGAAATGCTGAAACAGCGCATGGAGGCCGTGCGCAGTGAAGTGCATGTGGTTCCTTCGGAAAAATGGACAGAAAAACTCAAAGAAATTTTAGGGAAACGGAACCCCAACCGCCTGCTCTGCGCTCCGGAAAGCCCCATCGGGAAAGAGATAAGCGAAGCCTGGAAAAAGGATGGGGAAGGTCTGCCGCCCCTGGCCCTGTATGAAGGGGAAATTGAGGATTTCAAGGAAAAACTCTTTGCAACGGACGCGGCTGTCACCTCCACCATCGGCGGAATAGCCGAAACCGGCGCACTGATCCTTTGGCCCGATGAAAAGGAACCCAGGCTTATGTCCTTAGTCCCCTCCGTCCACATCGCCGTGCTGGATGCGGATAAGATTTACAACACCTTCACCGAAGTCATGGAAAAACAGGGATGGAAAAACGGAATGCCCACCAACGCCCTCCTCATCTCCGGCCCTTCCAAAACCGCAGACATTGAACTGGTACTGGCCTTCGGGGTTCACGGGCCGAAAGAGCTGATTGTGCTGGTGCGGGAGTAGAAAAACCCTTGAAATAATGTCACCCGGTGATATAATCTGCCCGAATAGAATCCCATTGATTCAGACAGGGAGGTGCTTACATGCAGTGCGACAAATGCAAAGAAGCAATCAGAGAAAATGAAAAAATGGAATTATACGGGCAGACCTTAATCCGTTTCGGTATTCGGGATAATCCTCTGTTGTCAATCATCGGTATCAGAGAAAGCGAACCGCCCTATGATCCCGCAGAGAACCATAACAGGCATATTTACGGTGATATGGGAGGTGTTTTATGTCCAAGTCCGTAACCCTGAGACTGAATGATGATTTGTATCATTTGCTTAGCACTCTTGCAGGCAGTGAAAACAGAACCTTATCCAATTTTATCCAAACAGCCGTCCTCAGACAGATTGAGCAGGAGCAGTTTGCCGATGAATTTGAAATGGCTGAAATCCGGGGCAATCAGGAACTGAACAGCAGTCTGAAGCGGGCCCTGAAAGATGCAGAGGCAAAGAGAGGGCGTTTTGTCGAATAAAGGCGGTTTTACTGTTACAGTTCCGCTTTGGACGGCTGTTTTACACAGGGCGATACCGAATGAAGGGAACTTCGCTGCCTTTATTTCCTAACCCCCACCTTTTTCATCTCCCAATTCACGCGTATTATACCAATTCCGTCAGATAACCTTCCGGATCAGAGAACCGACCGTATTTTTCCCACTCTTACGCTTAGTGCTCTGATTCTCCGGTGAACGGGACAGACAGCAGCAAATCAAAAATTTTCATGATTGCTTTTTCAAACAGAACAGTGTAAACGGGTTAAAAACTCATAACTCTGAAAGGAGGCCCCATGCACTGTTTTCTTATCCGTTTTTTTCTGGCAGTCGTGATTTTCATCTCCCCGGTTTTTGCCCAATCCCCGCCCTTCCCCATCCCTGATACCGGTCAGACCAAATGTTATGATGATGTCGGCAATGAAATCAATCCCTGCCCCTCACCCGGCGAACCTTTTTACGGGCAGGACGGTAATTATTCCATCAATCCCATGTCCTACACAAAACTGGCCGCAGACGGTTCTGAACTGCCTGATACTGCTTTATCGTGGGCAATGGTGCGGGATAATGTGACCGGGCTGATATGGGAAGTGAAGAACAGTAAAGACGGTGCGAAAAATTACAGCAATCCACATGACGCTGACAATACATATACATGGTATGATCCCAACCCCGAAACCAACGGCGGAGATGCCGGAACACCCGGCAACGGAACCGACACCAAAGATTTTATAGCGGATGCCATAATCGCCTTACAAATCTGTGCAGGAAATACGGATGCAGATATTACAACTGACTTTGACTTATCCGAAATCTGCGTAACAGATGGCAAAATCGGCTTGGAAGAAGCGGTTTATATTCTGCAATATCTGGCGGATATGAGGAACTGAATAAACAATCGGAAATTTTCACCTTAATCGCATAAAGGAAAAAACAATGCAGACATTGCCCGATGAAAGCAGACTCAGGCAGATACTGAAAGAGGTTCTTACCGAAGTTCTTCGGGAGCAGAAAGATATCTTTCATGACATGATCGTTAAAGCCATTGAGGATATTGCCCTGGTGAATGCAATCCGCGAAGGTGAAGGTACAGAAACCGTCAGCAGGGAAGAAGTTTTCAGCATACTGGAAAAACCTTGATGAACACAGAATTCCGGAAAAGTTTTATCCGTGATCTGAAGAAGAATGCAGCAAACAAAAAACTGATTCACCGGGTTCGGGAAGTCATTTTGCAGGTGGAAGAATCTGAAGATATTTGCCGGATACAGAATTTGAAAAAACTTGCCGCAGAGGGGGATTTTTACCGGATCAGAGTCGGAGATTACCGGATCGGGCCTGTCATTGAAAATAATTCCGCCCGGTTTGTTCGGTTGTTAGATCGGAAAGATATGTATCGCTATTTTCCATAGGAATCATGGCAGAATTTCTGACAATATCTGTAGCAAATGGGATTCAATCCCGAATCCGTTTTTTATTCTGTATCTTCCGTTTCCAAAGGGATATTTTTATACACATCCTTCAGGGCCAGTGAAATTCCCACCGAATCCAGCACAAGGATATCTTTTGCTGACCGGCAGATTTTCAGTTCCCAGTTATCTCTGCTTTTGCAGGTGAAATGTTCTGCCAGAACCCGGTACTGGTCTATCAGGATATAATCCGACAGAGATTGTATCTGCCGGTAGGCTGCAAATTTGTTACCCCGGTCATAATTCCGGGTGGATTCGGACAGGACTTCGATAATCACTTTGGGATTGGTGATAATATCGTTTCTTCCCTGGCCGAAAGCGATATCTCCGCAGACCAAGGAGATATCCGGATACGCGTAATGATGTCCGGGGTCCAGTTCCACTTTGATATCGCTTGGGAATACAAAACAGGAATCTTTCAAAGCGTTACCGACCGCAATAATGGTATTGGCGACAATCAGGTTATGATGGATGGAAGCACCGGACATGGCAAATATTTCACCATGATAATATTCACTTTTTTCAAAGGCCGTTTCTTCCATAGCGAAATATTCTTCCGCAGAGATATGTTTCAGGGCTGCTTCTGCCATAGTTTTGTTTTCCTCCCTTCTGAATATCCTCGGTCTGTTTTTTCTGAGATGATATAAGTTTATAACAGAAATTTTTTTGGATGACAATCTGTTATTCAGGGGAATTTTCAGAAAATAAATTGCATATGATTGGAATGAAACAGATAAATTTATATTATACGTCCTGAGATATACCGCAGCACACAAAAATTGAAACTTCCGCTTCCGTTTTCTTCAACCGGGGTTTCAATATCTTTTCAAAAAATATCTTTTCTCCCGCGCAGCCCCCCTTATTTCTTATTTATTATACCATTTTATTACAGACTGTTAAAATATTGTAATGCCTTTTGCCGGATGATTGGCACAGGGATTGCTTTTCAGTTTTCCGGAAAGTTCATAGGGGATAATATTCTTGACAGATTATGATTCTTCTGCGTATCAGTTCATATCCTGAATCAATGTCATTGACTTAAGGCGGAAATGATTTGCCGGAGTCCCGATCTGAAAGTTTGGGACACTGAAATGATTCAGAAAAATACTGCCAAACTTTCAGTTCGGCACTCCGTAATTTCTTACGTCAATGACATTGTATCCCGAATGACATCCGATCTGTTTCATACAACCTTAAAAAGGCGAGGTTCCCATGAGCGACAGGTTCCATTATTTTTCCCTTCAGTATTCCGCCATTCAGAAGACCATTCTCCGTCATGACCGTCTCTGGTCCATGGCCGGAATCAGCATGATTCTTTCCGAACTCAATGAAATCATTCTGCCGGGAATTGCCAAAAAGTTTTCCGGTAAAAAGCAAGAGGAAACTATTCTTGTGGCAGGCGGCGGCAAATTCACCGCCCGCTTTGATACCGAAGATAAAGCCGAAGATGCGAAAGAGGAAATTATTTATGAACTTTCCACCAAATTTCCCATGCTGGAGTTTCAGATTTCGGGAATTCATGGCCCCGGAAAATTTTCAGAATTCCGGGAAGATATTCTGGAAGAACTGAAAAAACAGAAGCAGAACTTCCGGGGCTACGGTCTTTCCTTTACTCCGCATCTGGAAGTCTGCGGGGAATGCGGGGAATATCCGGCAGTCAAAGGAAAGACAGTCAAAAAGAAACCCGTATGCACGGTCTGTCATATGGCAAAAAACGCTGCCTTTGATTTGAAAAATCTGATCTGGCATTACAAAGAAAGACTTGCCTCCACTACGCTGGGGAAAATCTATTGCCAATATGTTGCAGAAGTTCCCAGGGCGGCAGATGCGGAAATTCCTTTCAATTTTGAAGATTTGTTCCCAAAAAATGAAAACAGCGAAGGTGAACAGAAAAAACGCATGGCCGTCTGGTTTTCCGACATCAACAGCATGAAAGCCAAAGTCACGGTATGGCTCAATCAGGAGGAAACCAAAGTTTTTGAAACCTTTCAGCAGGTCAGGGATGTTTTTTCAGCCATAGCCGTCAATGCTCTGGTAAAAACCTTTCCGGATGGAATTTTTCCGGATAATCCGGATAAAAAGGAAACGTTTCTGCCCTTCCGGATTATCATCGCAGGCGGGGATGACTTCTGCATTGTCATGGATGAAAAATATATTCCTGATTTTGTTTTTAATCTTTCACTCGCATTGAATGATGAATTTGATAATCTTCCCCCGGATCATCCGCTCCGTAAGGATTGGTTAAAAGCAACATATGAAGACTTGAAAAAGAAGAATCCGGATGATTTCCGGGTAAATAAAGAAGATATCGAACAACCCTACTGCTTCGGCGGCAGTTTCATTGTCTGTTCTCTCCATACCCCTTTCCGGAAAATTCATGAAATCGGTGAGGATCTGATGAAAAGCGCCAAGCAGGAGACAGATCGTCAGGGCAACAGCGTAAACTGGCGCATCATGGCCGAAGAGGAATCCGAAACCGACAAACTTCTGGATTTTGAAAAACCGGTATTTATTCAGAAACACTACGGAAAGAAAGAATGGGACCGTCTTTCTTTTGAAGAATACATGCATCTGAGGGAAAAATATTCCCAAAAGGTTAAAATATCCTCCTCCCACCGCCAGCAGATCGCCGCAAAGATGATAGAATTGCTGAATAAAAGGGATAACAGGGATAAACCGCTTCAGGCGGAAAAACTGGAACGATGGCTCATGTCTCATGGGGCTTCGGAACTGGAAAAGAGTTTTGCCGGACTGCTGAAGGAAAATATTCTCAGGATAAATCAGGATAAAGACGGCGGTCTCATGCCGGAACGGCTGGCCACATTGCTTGAACTTCTCAGCATCGGAGGACAAACAGATGGAAACAAATAAACTGTATCTGGCAAAGGGAACGGCAGAGGTCAGTGCACGGGGATACTGGTTCACCTCCGGCGGGGAAAAAGGCCCTTTCGGCTATTATCCCCATCTTAAAGATGAAGAGGGTAAACCCGTGTTCCCCGACACCCAGCTTCACGGGGATCTGAAAATGGCTTCCGAATGGCTGAAATCACTGAATACCGGTTTTGCTCCGCATCTTGCGGAAAAGGTCTTCGGTAAAGGCGGAAAAGCAGATTCGGCCCTGCTGCGGATTACGGATCTGGAACTGAAAGATTCCGGCCCCGGTCGGAATTTTTTCGGGATCAAACCGAGAATCCGCATTGACGATGACAAAGGCACT
The DNA here is from genome assembly GCA_011390755.1 of Desulfobacteraceae bacterium. Classification (GTDB taxonomy): domain Bacteria; phylum Desulfobacterota; class Desulfobacteria; order Desulfobacterales; family Desulfococcaceae; genus JAABRU01. The sequence continues at coordinate 22,306 of JAABRU010000057.1, forward strand.
GTGCAGAAGCATATGCTGGTGGACAGAGAACTTTCTTTTCTTGAAAATCAGACACTGGAAGCAAAGGTTTATCTGGGATATTTTCAGGATGAAGAGGAAATGGAGGATGCCAAAAAACTGCTGGAAGAATCTGCAAAACTTCTCAGCGGTTTCGGCGGATTCCGCTCCCGCGGCTATGGCAGAGGGGATATCCGCCTGAAATGGGATGAGGGAGAGACTGTTGATATTTATGCGGATTCCGATTCCAATGAAGAATTGCCTTATCTGCTGAAAAATCTGGTGCATTTCAGAAACAAGACTGTGGACCCGGGAACCACACAGCGGATTGCCTCCCTTTATCATATCACTTCCGCACAGTTGCGGGGCTGGTTTGCCAATACATGGAATGAAATCTACGGACAATGGCCGACTTTTGCAGAAATGGCATCTGTCACATTTCCCACCCTGTATCCCTGTGACGGAGAATTTTTGGCCTGGCCTGCGCCCATGAGCACCCTGAAAAATGAGAGGGGACAAGTCAATGATATGCGGGGTAAAAAGGATACAAATCAGAAGATTGGGGAAGATGAGGAAAATTTTTTCAGCACCAAAACCAAAGGGCTGGGTTCCGGGTATTTTGTCAGCAATAAACCCGCAGTCAGCGCAAAAGTAAAAACCGAATACCGGATACGAAATTCCATTGACGAGCTTTTTGTAACGGTTGAGAACGGCCTTTTTGTGCAGGAACTGGTGAAAAAGGGAACCTGTTTCAGCGGCATCATCCGCTTTGCCGATCCCGAAAGTGATTTTGCCCAAAAAGCCCGGTTTATCCTGAAAAATGTGAAACCGCTCATCAAAGGGGCTTTGTTTGAACCTTTGGACATACAATTCAATTTTCCGGATTCCCCTGCAAATGCAGAATCTTTTCTGGTCATTGAACCCATTCCCTTTGAGAAGTCTTTTTTCTCTGAAAAGGAAGGAGAAAAAACAGATTCGGAAAACAATGATTCCAATCAGATTTTCCTGAATTCCGCCCGCGGCTTCAACACCATGCTGGGCCGTCCCCGGCGCAACCGCATTGTCATCGCCCCTTCTTCCGTGCTGAACAAAGAAGTGGAAAATTATACCGTCCCCTGGGCCGGTTTCGGGCAGGAGAATATTTCCATGCAGGGCAAAGAGGAAGATAAGGAATCTGTCCCGGATACAATACGCAAAAGAGTAAAAAGCAGACTGACAAAAGAAAAAATTATCACCCGCACCCAGGCCGGACTGCTGCGGGAATATCTGCATCCGGGTCAGAAAAAAGAGCAGATTCTTCAGAATCTCAATGACCGGATAGAAAAATACGGAGCCAAAAGTCAGGAATCTGTGAAAACCCTGTTGACCGAAATCCGGATAAAACTGGAATCTGAAGAGGGAACAAAGGCTATGGAATCGTTCATAAAAGATTATCTGGAAGAACTGGGTATTTACCTGTTTGACAACCCCAATGCCGGAGAGTGAAAAATGGAAATTGTAAAAGCCAAAAAAGCCCTGAAATTTTCGGTTGATCTGCGTCTGTCCACTCCCCTGATGATCCGGTCAGGAAAAACCGGGGATTTTACCGATTCGGAAATTGAAAGATGCGGTGAGGGAAAACTCCATATCAACGGCTATGTATGGGCCTCTCTCATGCGCCGCTGCCTGAGCCGGATAGAAGGAGCGGAAGCAATGAGCCGGGATATTGGGGATTATGAACCCGAAAAAGTATCAGAAATCGGCGTTTCCCCCTTCTGGTGCGAGGCTTCCTTTGTGGAACTGCAACCCACGGATATCCGCCCCGGTATCAAAGTGGATCGGGCGATGGGAGCGGTATCCGGCGGTGCGCTCTATTCCGATGAAATTGTTTCTCCCGGTTATAACTTCACCCTGAATTTTAATTATTTCTGTGAAAAACCCGAAGAAATAAAAAAGAATCTCCTGTCCGCGCTTTGGGTGCTGAATGAGGGAATTGAGAATATCGGCGGCGGCTGGTCCTACGGTTACGGGAGGCTGAAGGTGCAGAAAGTGAGAATCAGAGAACTGAATCTCTGCCAACCCGCAGACCGGGAAATTCTCTGGAAATATGACAATTTCACATGGGAATCGGATGAAGTCTGGGAGCAAAAAAAGGCCGGTCTTCCAGCAATCCGGCGGCAGTGGGAAAAAATCCGGGTTTCCGCTAAAATCAGCAAGGGGCAGTTGCTCTGCATTGCCACCACTTTGCCGCCATCGGATCTGAAGGATTTCAGCAAAGAAAATTTTCCGGATGCTTTTGTATTCCGCAGAAGCAATATCAACGGTTCGGGAAAAGCCGAAGAGGAAATCGTGATTACCGGAAAAGCCATCCGCCAGGCCCTGTTTTCGGTTCCCGTGGAAAGAATGCTGCGGACACAGGGAGAAAATGTCTGTCTGGACAGCAGCAAGAGCAGCAACTGTGAATGTAAAAGATGCCAATGGTTCGGTTCTGTGGACAGCCGGGGGCGGATTGCCATAGCCGATGCACCGGTCAGTGGGGCAAAAACCGCAGTTCTCAACCGCATTCAGCTTTGCGAGCATTCCATGCAGAACATGAACCTTTTCACCGGGGAATTTCTATCAAACGGACGTTTTGAATTTGACATTCTCATAGACAGGGCAGAGGAAACTGAAAGCAAAGAATTGCTGAAAAAAGTTCTGCATATCTGTGAAGAAATCAAAAAAGAGGCTCCTCCTGGCTGGCACCGGATAGGGGGAACCTCCACCTGCACCGGTCAGATTGAAATCAAAGATTACACCCTCGCGCAGGGTGGGTAAAAGCGCAGCGTTGCCCACCGTTTTACCATATAAATCTGAAAGGAGAAACAGTGTCTTATGGAACGTCATTTTACAGCAGTCATTATCAAAAGCGGTGACTGGTATGCCGGTACGGTGAAGGAATTGTCCGGTGTGCACAGCCAGGGAAAAACCATTGAGGAGGTAAAGGAAAACCTGAAAGAAGCCATTGAGATGGTTATTGAATCCAATATCCGGCACTTCAGGGAACTGGCGCAGCATCATGATTATATTGAAGAAGATATTGTACTTGCCTTATGAAACGCAGAGATATGATACGGCATCTGTTGAAGCACGGTTGTATTTCTGAACGTGAAGGGAAAAAGCATTCACTGTTTTATAATCCCAAAACCAATAAATCTGCCACAGTTCCAAGACATAAGGAAATTAACACATTTACAGCAGTCGGAATATGCAGTTCTCTTGATATTCCGGTTATTAAAATCAAATAGATTATATGGTTCCTCGCGCTGTTTCCCTGAAACACCGGATTGAAAGACCGGTAAAGGTCAAAGATAGGAGAAAGAATATGAGTCATACCGAATTTTCCAAAGGCTTTCTTTCATACAAAAGCGGAATGAAAAATGCTTCCGATATTGATATTGATTTTTCGCAGTGGGAAGACGGATATATCGCATTTTCCAATACAGAAAAAAGGCTAAAACATACCGATGTTTCAGAAATTACCTATGCTGATCCGGTTCCCGGCATCGGCTATGTGATGGAAATAGACCTGTGGAAAAAGGATAAAGATGTATGGGAGGAAATCGCGCTGGAAAGAGAGGACAAAGGCTTTTTTTACCAGCACTGGAAACTGTTTGGCAATGGGAAAACCGATGATCCGGATTTGGAAAAAGCGGATTGCTGTTTCTGGCGGATGGCCGATACCCTCGTAAGAAAACCGGTAAGAAAAGATTCCTCCATTTTCGGGGATACGAACAAAAACGATCTTGTTTTGAAAACCATTGAAGTCATCTGTCCGCAGCACAGACTTCATTTTTTCATTACCGCAGGGGAGGAGGTGGCATCATGAAACTGTATGCAGGCAATCTGCCCGAAAACCTGTCGAAAAAGGAATTTGAAGATATTTTCAAAGACTACGACCCAACAGATGTCATTCTGATAATGGATTGGGCCACAAAGAAAAATAAAGGTTTCGGATTCGTGGTCATCCCGGATCACGCAGCCGCTATCAAAGCCGCCGGGGAATGTAACGGCATGAATGTGAAAGGAAAGAAAATAAAGGTGAATGAAGCAAATCCGCCAAAAAAAGGCAAAGATAAAGGTTTCAAACCTAAGAAAAAGACTTCCGCATCATATTCTTCTGCAAATCAGAAAAAAGGCGGCGAATTCCCCTACCGTTTCTGCAAAAGAAAAACAGTAAAAGATGCCATCTCCGCTTTTCATCATAAACTGAATGGGGATCGTTATGACATAGCCTTTGAAATTGAATGGAAAGCCCTCACGCCTGCGGCCCTGAATCCCTGCACCGATATTACGGAAAAGGCCACCATGCCGGAAAACAATGATTCGGAGTTTACAGCCTACAACAAACGCTGGCTCATGCCGGAGGATCAACTGCTTATCAGCCCTTTTACCGTAAAATCAGCTATCGCCAACGGCTTTGCCAATGTTATGGGCGGGTGTTACCGGGTAATCGGGAAAGAGGAAGGACATCCCTCTGAAGTGAAAGAAGGGCAGTATTATTATAAAGGAGGATACAAACGTTACCGGGTGTCAATGGATAATTCCAAACCGGGGATTATCAAGGAGATAACGGAAAAGAATGGAAACCGCCATGTTGTGATTCAACCGGTCACGGAATATTATTATGACCAGAAAAATCCACCGTCCGGAATTGCATTGACACCGGGAGCAAAATATTTTGCTTCCACCTTTGAGAACAGACATAAAAATTTTGTAGAAGAAAAAAGTCTGCGTCCCGCATCAGCAAGTGATAAAAATGCCCTCACATACTATGGAAAATATCAGTTTGGTATGAATCTGGGACTGAAAGCACCGGATTTGAGAAAAAGACATTATCACCGCTTCTTTGAGGAAAAAGGCAAAGTCCTTTCTGCTACCATTCCGGCTCTCAATTTCAAAAGTCCGGATAAGCTGAAAGGGATTATCTATATGGGAGATTTCAGACATGTTTCCCAGCCTGATCCCAGACCGGAACACGGAATCTGGTACGAAGACCTGCGGAATCTGAAAGCCGGTGAATGGGTGTATTATCACATGCTCAACGGAAAAATCACAAATATCGGGCAAAATTACCAGTTCAAGGCCATGTTCCTCCATGAGGATGCCGTGCCGGAAGATCAGAAACTCTGCGGCAGTAAAGACAGCAAAAAAGACTGCCTCTGCCCCCGCTGCCGCATGTTCGGCATGACCGGGGAGGACCCCGCAGCCTTCAAAGGCCGTTTCAAAGCCTCGGCACTGCGGAATGTTTTTAAACTGAATCCCGGAGAACCTGAACCTTTTCCCCTTTCTGACCCGGAAATAAAGGAAAAAATCATGAAAACATGGGTGGATGAAAACGGAAAAAGACGGGCATACCAGACACTCATGCCCATCGCCGGGCCGCCCAAACCCAACAAGCGGGATGTGAACGGATATTTTGATAAAAAGGGAGAAATCAAAGGCGCAAAGGTCTATAAACACGGCAAACTGGATTCTGCCCGGAATATTGGGAATGTAAATGATAAAGATTCCAAAGACTATACCCACCGCCTCCGCAACTATGCAATGGTCTGCGAACCCGAACTGGTTTTCAGCGGAACCGTGGGAGCCGAAAACGCCAGCCCCGAAGAAATTGCGGCCCTGATTGTGCTGCTGGATTCCAATGTCAGAAATCACGGTTTCAAACTCGGACTTGGCAAAGCCTTTGGCATGGGCAGTTTTTCCTCTGCCATCACAAAGGTGTGGATACGCAGAAAAGAGGAATATGAATGGAAGACACTGGAAAGCCGGAAATCCCTTGAACAATGTTTTCCGGATATTCAGAAAGAAGTCAGCCTTTTGAAAAAAATTGAGGATTTTCAAAAGAATGTGAAGGATTTTCAGATCAATGCCATCAAAGGTCGGGAAAACCGGAATCTGGAATATCCCCCGCCGGTGGCCGAGATAAACGGCAGGAGAACCACCTACTGGAATATGGTGAAATTCTGATGGAAAACAACGAATATAAAACACTGCTCGCCCCCCTGCTCTCCCTTCCCGTATCCCGTTTGCAGGTGAAATTTACCACCACATGGGAATTTGACACAAAGGGAATCGGCCCGGTGCTGCGGGGGCGCATGGGAAAACGGATCAAACACTCGGCCTGTCTCTTTCCGGATGACCCCACATCCCTGTGCCTGGAATGTGCGTTTAAGGAAAACTGCCCCTACATTCTGCTGTTTGCGCCCCTGCCCCCGGCTCCGCTCCTGCTGCCGGATGGAAAAGTCCGGCATGTGCCTTCCCCGCTGCGGCCCTTTGTCATGGGACTGGACACGGAAAACCGCATTCTCCGTGCCTGGGAAACAGGTTATCTCACCCTGAATCTTTTCGGCCCCTGCATCCGGGAATGTGTTTATTTTCTCAAGACCGCAATGGCGACTCTGCTCACTTTTCCCACAGAAATCACGGAGACCGGTTTTCTCCTGCCACCCGGTTCCGAAGCAGAAAAAGGGAATGTATTCCCCCTGTCGGCCTGGGTGTATGAAACCGACACAGGACAGAAGGAAACAGATACACTGGAACTGAATTTTCTGACACCCCTGAGCCTGTTCAAAGGCAAAAAACCGGTGCGTGAGGATATTTCCTTTTTCCACATTGTGCAGGCCGCTGTCCGCAGACTGAGAGACCTGAAACGCTCTTTTCACATGGACGGGCAGATGGGAGACCTGGGGACTTCTTTCTTTGATCCGGCCGGACAGGTGGAAACTGCTGAAAATCATCTGTCTTTCCGCAGGTTCAAAAGATATTCGGGCCGACAGGGGCAGGATGTGTATCTGGACGGATGGGAAGGGAAAATTGTTTTCAAAGGCCCTTTTCAGCCTTTCCTTCCCCTGCTCCGGGCTGCGGAAATTGTGCATATCGGCAAAGGAAGTTCCAATGGAAACGGAAGGTTTTCAATTATCAGACTGTAATTTTCACTTTCATATCTGTATGATGTTTAAACGGAAAATAACTTGATAGTAAAGGAGGAAAAATGTCATCTGCTGCAATAAGCACTGTTGTAAGAATGATGGAATCTGTGCCTGAACCGGTTCAGAACCGGATTGCGGAACATCTCCGCAGTTATCTTGAAGACCTGCTGGATGAGATGGAATGGGATTCACTGGTTTCACACACGCAGCCCCGGTTGTTGGACGCGGCAAGACGTGCAAAAGAGGAAATCCGTGCGGGACATGCAAACCCAATGGATTACAGTAAATTATGAAATCAGCAACCCTTCCGTCCTTTTGGAGTATATACCGGAATCTTGACAATGAAACCAGACAGCAGGCCAGAAAAACATACCGTCTGTGGGCAGACAGTCCTTTTCATCCCTCATTGCATTTCAAATGCATCAATGATCAGGAACATATCTGGTCAGTGAGAATTACATGTAGTTACAGAGCATTGGGAATTTTTGAAGGAGATACTGTGACCTGGTTCTGGATTGGCAGTCATGACAATTATAAACGTTTTTTCTCGTCTTAACAGGAAAAACAGTTTGCTTTATTTTGAGATAAAGTACAAGGATCTGACATGAAATACATATCTTTGATGGGAACACAGACAATGGCCGTGCTCAATCCGCTGCTTGCGCTGATGGAACAGGGAAAGGCAGTGGAAAAAGTGTATATTCTGGCAACACGGAAAACAATGGATCGCGCGGAATCCCTGAAAAATTTTCTGGTTCCGGATAAAATCGCGCCGGAGCACTTTGACATCATCCCGGTTTCCGATTCCCTGCAAAAAGACAGGGAGGAAAGGGAGGCTGTGCAGAATGTATTATCCGGTCTGATTTCGGAAGATATGACCTTCAACCTGGCCGGTGGCATGAATTTTCAGATCGCAGCGTGTGTGCAGGTGCTTTCAAAAGAAAAATGCAGATTCCTGTATCCGGAATCTGCCGGAATACATCACTTTTTCATGGAAAACTGCTGTATGACTTCCCATGAAATTCTGCCACTGCCTGCTTCGGTGGATGTGCTGAAACTACAGGATATATCCTACAGTATTGAAAAATCAAATATCCATCCTTTTCTGGAAACGGTACAGAAAAAATGCCGGTTCTCTGTTCCATCCGGTGCATTACGGCATGTGCGGGTTTACAATGAGATACTGAATAAGGATGTCATATTCGATCTGGTATGGAACAGCGGAAATGAAATGAAATTTCTCAAAATAATTCACAGTTCTCCCAAATATAATAAAAACACGGATTTTTATCTGCAGGAAGCACGGAGTGTCATCACCCTTGCCACAAACCGGGAGCTTTTCGGAGAACTGTATCATCGCAACGTACTGGTGCTGACCAACCACAGGGCAAGCCATGAAAGAATCATCAAAGAAGGCGGCGGAAAGATAACTTCCTTGTTTTATTTTGAAAGCAGTGGGAATCTGGGGGAGAAACTGCTGCTGGCGGAATTGAAACAGAAACTGGAAAGGTTTATGAATCCGCCGCTTACAGCTCCTTTTTCAAAAGAGGTAATCCGGCAGGAAACCGGGAATTCCAAATCCGGGGATACGGTGCTTTACACATCCCTGGGCAGCAATATCATGCCATCCCTCATTGCCCTCTGGTCCCACAGCCCGGCAGAAGTCTGTTTTGTCTATACCCCCGGCATTCCGGAAATCGAATTTTTTCGGGATGCTATTCTTGCAGAAAATAAAATACTGCCGGTAAACACGGTTTCTTTTTATCCGGTCAGCATAGAAGGCAGAGAAATACAGGATATATCCAAACCTGCCCACGGGCAGGGCATTGTGAATATCACACCCGGCACCAAAGGACATACGGCCTTTCTGACTCTGTGGGCCGGAAAACACGGTTTTCCGGTATATTCCCTGATAAATCCCGCGGGAAAATATGAAGAAATCCCTCAGGGCCATTCCGGTGAAATGAAGGCCCCACCCCCGGTTCCCTTTCTCAAACTGACCGGTATCAATGTAAAGCAGTTCGGTGACGGCAAAGGAAGCATTCTGCAAAACCGGCAACAGCATGAAACTGTTTTGGAATTTCTGCGGATGATGCACAGGGAAAATCAACCGGTATCTGATTTTTACAAAAACAGTATCAGTCTGAAAAACGCTGGTTCTGAATGTCTGAACAAAGATCAAAAAAATGAACAGGTCAGAATATGGCAGCAGGACAAAGCCGACCTGACTTTTTTTACACAGGGAGATGAATGGTTTGAAGCCCTTACCGGATTTGTAATGGCCGAATGCGGCGCGCAGGATGTGCAGGTACGGGTGAAAACCCGCTGGCCCCAAGAAACAGAAGTGCATCTTTCGCAAATCCACGGAAAAGACATACACATGACCGATATTGATGTCATTGCCCGGTTCAGCACAGATTATTATGTTATTTCCTGCAAATCCGGAAATCCCGGTGCGCGGGGAAAAATCACAGCTGAAGCCAATGCGTTTGCTTCTTTGTTCGGCCGTTTTTCCATTCCGCTGGTCTGCTATCTCAAATACAAAGATGAACCCTACAACACAAACAACGGTGTCTATATCTTCGGCTACAGAACCCTCTGCGACACCGAAGCCATGAAAGCCCTGCTGAAACAGGCTGTGGCCGTAAGAAGAAATACCGGAAGAGGAGAATAGAACATGGAAAAAAACAGTTCCCCGGAAATCAGAAATATTCTGCTGACCTTCAACGGTTTTCAGGACCCATACAACAGCAGGGGAAAAATCGGCCCGGTTCTCAGCATACTGGAAGACCGCAAGGGATTCTGGCAGAAAGTCATTCTTTTTTTCACCCCGGATATGAAAGAAAAAGCCGGGCAGACCTGCGAAGAGATTCGAGAAAAATATCCGGAAACAGAAACGCTTCCGGTGCAACTGGATTTGGATGATCCCACAGATTATGCATCTGTTCTCCGGGAATTACGGATTCACTATACCCGGCTCCGGGAAGACCGGGTGCAGTATTATATCGCGGTGGCTTCCGGTTCTGCCCAGATGCACGCCTGCTGGCTCCTGCTGACCGCGGGCGGGGAAATTCCGGCCCGCATTCTGCACATCCGGGAAGAAAGATTCCGAAAACCCGGAGAAGACCCCGTCCGGGAAATCAATCCCAGGGATCGGTCATTTCCTGTCATCAGTTCCCGTATCAGCATGGAGGAACTGCCGGAAATCCGCCCGGAAGATATTGACCGGGCCATACAGGAATGCGGACTCATCGGTCAGCATCCGGAATTCACCAAAGCTCTGGACGAAGCCGCACGCGCAGCCCTTACGGATATTCCCGTGCTGCTGCTGGGAAAAAGCGGAACCGGAAAAGAACTCTTTGCCCGTTTCATTCAGCAGGTCAGTAAACGGAAGGATAAAACCTTTGTTGCCGTAAACTGCCCGGCCTTTCCCAAAGACCTGATCGAAAGTGAACTTTTCGGACATAAAAAAGGAGCCTTTACCGGCGCGTTCAGCGACAAAAAAGGCCGCCTGGAATCTGCACACGGCGGAACCGTGTTTTTGGATGAAATTGCAGAAATCAGCCCGGAAACCCAGGCCAAACTGCTGCGTTTCCTCCAGGAAAAAGAAATACAGGTGGTCGGCGGGGATATACGCAAAACCGATGTGCGGGTGATTGCCGCCACCAACCGGGATCTGGATAAAGCCGTGCAGGAAGGCCGTGTGCGGGAAGATCTCTGCCACCGTCTTACTTTTCCCGTATTTCTGCCCTCCCTCAATGATCGCCGTTCGGATATTCCCCTGCTGGCAGATTATTTCCTGGAAAAATTCAACCGGGAGCATAAAAAGAACGCAGAAATATCTCCGGAAGCCCTCTCTGTTTTACTGGAAAATGACTGGCAGGGAAATATCAGGGAACTTTCCGGTGTAATTGAACGCACTGTCATTACAAGCAGAAACAGGAAGATTCTTCCTGCGAATCTGCATTTCGGCCCCCTCCGCCGGACCGACTGCAAAGTTGCTGCCATCCCCGAACCCCATGAAGGCTTTGACCTTAAAAAATATATTGACGATCAGCGCAGGCAGTTATATCTCCGGGCCTATGAAATGTGTGAGGGAAACAAAAGCGCGGCTGCCAGACTGCTGAACGTCAGTTCCCAGCAGTTCGGAAAACAGCTGAAAGAGTACGGTATCATGTAATCCCCGGATTCAGCAGTCTGAATCCCTGCCTTACCCCATCCCCCAAAATACAGATTCCCCCTGCCGGAGCAAATCCGGCAACTCAATTTAATCTATTGAAATAAAAATATATTTTTTCAAAAATATTTTTTTTCGCCCTTTCTTTCCATTCTGGCACAGTATCTGCTTTATACAAAAGACATTATCGGAAATAAGAAATGAGGCATCAACAACCTTTATGTCCCGTAGGGACAGCAGAAAATAACCCGGCAGTTTACTGCCGGGATCGGGATGCCATATCTGAATCAGTCCCGTAGGGACGACAGAAAAATAAGCATATTCAGTAAGTTCTGTCGTCCCTACGGGACTTGGATGTATTCGCTCACCATGTCCCGGCAATAAATTGCCGGGCTGGTTTCTGACACCCCTATGGGGTTAAAAAATACCGAATGTTATTTCCAATAATGTCTAAAATACTATCTGTTTTACCTGTAATTGTATCCGGATAGTCAGAATTTTCCTCGTTCCCACGTTCCCGCGTGGGAACGCAGACCGGACGCTCTGCGTCCTTTAGAATCCGGGACGCGGAGCGTCCCAAAGGCATTCCCACGCGGGAGCGTGGGAACGAGTTGAATTATCGGGTTACGCTTCGCTAACCCGACCTACTAAAAGGAGTGCATCCCATGAAAACCGTCATTCAGAAAGCCGATTTGGACACCTGCCTTACGGGGCTGATTCTGGAAGTGAAAGAAAGCGATAACATCATCGTATCCAAAGGGGAGGCCTGCGCCGATGATCTGGAAAATCCGGATGTGTGCTGCATAGAGGCCGGGGGCAGCGGGCTGGTGCATCTGAATAATTTCGATCACCACAACTGCGGTATATATCTGCCGCCCGCGTGCAGACAGGCTTTTGAATCCTGCGGAAAAACCGACCCGGAACTCAAACGCCTGACTTCCTATGTCTGCATCGTGGATGAGGCTCTGAGGCTGGAAAATCCCATCCCTTTTCCTTCGCTTTCCAATCTCTTTTCCGGAATGCTGTTTACGGAAAGCGATGCACGGCAGCAGTTTTTCAAAGGCATGGCAATGCTCCGGACGATGCTGGATGAAAAACGCAGTCCCTTCCGCACCATGCCGGATCTGGAAGAATGGAAAATATACCGCCGGGCCAAAGAGGAGCATATCCGGAAACTGAGGGAAATTTCCGGTCTCGGAGATTTTTATATTTCCGAAAGCGGTCTGCGGGTGGGTTTTGCGGAAACCGGGCTGATTATGAGCGGAAAAGGTTTTCTGTATGAACACAACTGTGATGCCGTCATCCTGCATAACCCGGCTTTCGGCATTCCACCGCTTTCCAAATATACCATTGTATCCAAAGAAATCCCTTTGGACGGTCTGAAAAAAATATTCGATTCCATCGAGATCGGCTGGGGCGGACGGGATACCATCCTGGGTTCTCCGAGAAAGGGAACAATGCTGGATAAAAAACAGGTGCTGGAAATTGTGCTGAAAAATCTGGAAAACTGAATAAGCATTGACTCACTGCATAAGGAGATACTGTCATGCCTCTGCATCTCAGAATTCTGACTGGCCTGGCCCTGGGAAGTTTTTTTGCGAATATTTTCTGCCGCAGACGCGCGGTACGCAGGGCAGAGGATTTTTTTCATACCATGAATGAAGAAAATATCACTGAAATGGCAGAGATTTACAGGCAGCATTCTCACCGTATGGATCCGGATATACGCGCATGGATGCAGGCCGAGCTGCGGCGGTTCGGGATATATGTATGAAACCGGGAAAAACAGAGCGGCACCCGGTTTTTCCGAATGTCTGAAAAGGAGGAACAAAATGAACGCACTGTTACCGATCATAGGCGGAAGTAAAGCAATGGATACTCTGGGCACTCTCCTTTCTGATTTCAGTCACAGAAAGAGTATGGAACTGGATATCCGGCATATGCAGAAGGAGCAGTATGCAAAAGCCGGTGTCTGTGCTTTGGAAATCGCGGATACAGTGATCAGGGGAATGAGCTTTCGGGCTGATATACGGCAGATGCGGAAGAATCTCTGTGAACACCACCGGCAGACCCGCAAAGATGCGCGGGAAATCCGCAGATGCCTCACAGAGATGGGGGATCTGCTGTCTGAAGAGGATCGTTCCATAATGATTCAAAGCTATTGCGAACTTTTCCGCAAAACAGGAGGATGAATTTTGTCTGTTTTTTCTGCAAAAAAATTTCCTGTACTTTTTTCCGGCACAGCTCTGACGCGGGTTATGCCTCTGCTGACTGCGGCAGAGGCTGTGAGCGATATTGTTTCCAACGTGAACGCGGTTCTCACCACATGGGAAATGGCCGATTCCCACCGGTATCTGTGTGAATCTGACCGCAGGGATTTGACTGAACTCCGCAGAATGATCGCAGAAACGGCGGATAATATCAGCAGACAGGATTTGAATCTCTGCCTGCACATTTACCGAAAACGGGTGATGCTGGCACAAGAGAATGCCCAAAGACGCATAGGGCTGATTGGGAGAAAAATCTGAGTTTTAACAGAAAATGTTTTCACTCCACAGCAGTTACGGAAAGACTGTCATGATAAGAACCATTTGTGAAGCTGTTATTGCAATTGTGACTCTGTATAAACTGTTTGAACCCCAGGCTGTTTATCAGCCTTCCTTTATGCAGCAGCATGGCGTTTCCGTCTGTCTGATAACTATCGTTATACTGCTCGTTTTTATTGTGTATTTGGTGGGTTCTAAAAAATAAATTCACTCAGGTCTGAAAACAGATCGTTGACGGAAAGGAGGTCTCCCAATGTCCGCACTCATAAACAAGGCCGCATCCCCCGAAATACTGAATCGCGCATGGCGCAAACACCGCGGCGACAAGGCCGTATGGATACCGGGACTTTCCCGGCAGGATATGGAACCGAACCTGGCTTTCCACCTGCTGAAACTTTCGGAAGATCTGAGAACCGGCATCTACCGCCCGGAACCGGTACGTTTTTTTCCGGTGCGGAAAGGGGACGGGGGGCAGCGGATTATCAGCGCGGTCTGCCTGCGGGACAAAGTGGCCCAGAGCGCGGTGCTGTCCCTTATTTCCCCCATCGGTGAGGCCGTGTTTCATGACAACAGTTTCGGATACCGCCGGGGCCGCAATATTGACATGGCCCTGGCAAAATGCCGGGAATATCTGCTCTGCGGAACCCAATGGCTGGTGGATGCGGACATCCGCAGTTTTTTCGACAATATTCCCCACAATCCCCTGATGAAAAAGATGAAATCCCTGGTCAGGGATGCGGAAATCTGCCGCCTGATCCGCAAATGGCTGGATTCGGGAACCCCCCGCCGCGGCTTTCTGGCACAGGCCAAAGGGATTCCGCAGGGCAGCAGTCTGTCACCATTTTTATGCAACGTGTATCTTAATGATTTTGATTGGGAACTGTCTGGCAGAAATCTTCCTTTTGTGCGCTTTGCAGATGATTTTCTTGTATTCGCAAAAACCCGTTCGGACGCGGAAAAAGCCAGGGCTTTTGTGGAAAAATTTCTCAACCGCATGGAACTGGAACTGAATACGGATAAAACACAGATCGCCAAAGCCGGGCCGAAAGTAACTTTTTTGGGAAAAAAACTTCCGAAAATCAGAGAGTAGAGAGCAGGTTGGATTGGCGGCAGCGTAACCGGTGAATATCTTCAACTCGTTCCCAGGCTCCGCCCCAATGGCATTAAGTTAAGGAAAGCCCCGAAGGGGCGGGTTGATACAGCCCGGGGCAACGCCCTCATCGTTATACACAAAATTCAATGCGGATATAATGTCAGCACTGCAATTGTCCCGGAGGGACAAAAGACAATAGCCCGGCAATTCATTGCCGGGTCCGGGATAAAAAAATATAACAGTCCCGAAGGGACGGCAGAAAAAAACGGATCCGGTTTATCCCGTCGGGGAGTCTTCCGTCCCTCCGGGACTCTGAAATATTTTTCTGTGATTCCCGGCAGTAAACTGCCGGGCTATTATCTGCTGTCCCTCCGGGACAGATTCTGCTGCGCGGATTTCAATTTTATGTATAACGATGAGGGCTTTGCCCTGGGCTATACCAATGCGCCCTTTCAGGGCTTTCCGTAACCATGCCTTCTGCATGAAAACTGCACGGAGTGCGAAAATTAAGGCGGAGGCCGGTTTTTCGCAGACACTTTCATATAAACGGTGCTGGGGGCTGGGTTGCTGGGTGCTGGGTGCTGGGTGCTGGGTGCTGGTTGCTGGAAAGCATGGAAGCTGCGCGGAGTGCGAAAATTAAGGCGGAGGCCGGTTTTTCGCAGACACTTTCATATAAACGGTGCTGGGTGCTGTGGGTGCTGGGTGCTGGGTGCTGGGGGCTGGGTGCTGGTTGCTGGGTGCTGGGTGCTGG